>DASZMZ010000095.1:0-28799 GCA_035551455.1 Candidatus Sulfopaludibacter sp. | reverse complement strand
GCGACCTTCGAAGGCGACGGCGAGAAGGATTTGAGCGGCGTTGCCCCTCTGGAATCGGCCGGCGCCGGCGAACTGGCCTTCGTGGGTAGCCGGAAGGCCGCGGCGAATGTGGAGGCTTCCGCCGCCGGATGCCTGCTGGTGCCCGCCGAGTGGCCCAGTCCCAGCTATCGCACGGTGATCCGCGTGCCCGAGCCCCGAACCGCCTTTGCCCGCGCCATGAACCGCTTCTACCCCACGGTGGAATTGAAGCCGGGAGTGCATCCTACCGCGGTGGTGGGCAGGGACGTGGAACTTGGCGCCATGGTGCACGTCGGCCCCCATGCGGTTGTAGGCGACGGTACGCGGATCGGGGTGGCTGGAGTAGTGGGAGCGGGCAGCGTGGTGGGCAAGCGCGTCAATATGGGCGAAGGCTGCATTCTGCATCCCAACGTGACGATCTACGATAACGTCGACATCGGCCGCGGAACCATCATTCATTCGGGCGCGGTGATCGGCGCCGATGGCTTCGGCTATGTGATGGAGCACGACCGCTGGCACAAATTCCCGCAGGTAGGACGCGTGGAGATTGGCGATTTTGTAGAGATTGGCGCCAACTCCTGCGTCGACCGCGCCGCGCTTGGCGTCACTTCCATCGGCGAAGGCACCAAGCTCGACAACATGGTGCATGTCGGCCACAACTGCCGCATCGGCCGCCACGTGGTGGTGGCGGCGCAAACTGGCTTTTCGGGCGGCGTGGTAGTGGAGGACTATGCCGTGATCGGCGGTCAGGTCGGTATCGGTGATAAGGCTCGCATCGAATCTCGCGCTGTGCTGGGTTCGGGCTGCGGCGTGCTTACTTCGAAGGTTGTGCGCTCCGGGGAGACCGTCTGGGGCACTCCGGCGCGTCCGCTGCGCAAGCATTTGGAACAGCTTGCCAACTTGGCGCGGCTGCCGGAAATGCGCCGCGAACTCGGCGAGATGAAGCGGCGTTTGGCGGAACTGGAAGGGAAGCGCTAATGCTGGTGGTAGTAGGCGGCCATTCACGCAACATCGGCAAGACGTCGGTAGTTGCCGGACTCATCCGTAAACTCCGCGACCGCAAGTGGATCGCCGTCAAGATCACGCAGTACGGCCACGGCGTTTGCAGTCAGAATGGCGAATCCTGCGAATGCTCTAGCGGCGTGGATGTCGAGCACCCCTTCGCTTTGAGCGAAGAGTACGAGCCGAGCCAGACGGATTCCGGTCGATTTCTTGCCGCCGGCGCGGAGCGCTCCTTCTGGCTGCGTGCGCCGGCGGGCGAACTGTCCAAAGCCGGTAGCACCGTCCAGAAACTCCTCAAGCAGGGCGAGAACGTCATTGTCGAATCCAACAGCGTCGTGGAATTGGTCAAGCCCGATGTCTTCCTGATGCTGATGGACTTCGCCTGCGAGGACTTTAAAGCCTCCAGCCTGCGCTTCATGGATCGCGCCGATGCCTTCGTGGTGATCGACCGCGGCATCAATGGGCCGTTGTGGGATGATATCTCGCGCGGAGTCTGGGATAACAAACCGCAGTTCCTCGTGAAACCGCCAAACTACGTGACTACTGCGGTTGCCGCCTTCGTTAAAGGAAGGCTTTTGGCCGCGGAATCTCTTCCTGAATCCGACGCAGTTCCGCCACCGCCTGACTGAGCATGTTGGCGGCGATATCCACCTGATGCTCGATGGTGCGGAGCTGATCGTGAGTGCGGGAATGGCCCTCGCCGAGGATCAGATTCAGATAGTAAGTACTGGTCTCAATCGTGCTTAACGGCTGCCGCAGATCGTGGACCAGATTCTTCAGCAATAGTTCAGTTTCGATCTCTACGATGGAGCGCATTTTCGTGAGGCTCGGGGGGGAGTTGCCAGTATAACGCAACTAAAATTACGCAGAGAAATAAATTTGAGAATTTCTGCGCGCAGCGCCACTCCTGCGGGATAGGTTGCGATCTTCACAAACCGGTCATGCCCGGTTCTACTCGATTTCGCCCCGCGTTTTTGGCGCGATAGAGGGCCAAATCGGCTTCCCGAACCATTTGTTCCGCATCGTGAACCGTCGGCGCTGGCCGCCACGAGGTCCCGATGCTGCACGTCACCGCGAACGGTTCCGCTCCGTCGTCGAAAGGCTCCCCGGCTACCGCCTGTCGAATCCGCTCCCCCTGGACAACCGCGTCGTCACCCGAACAGCCCGGCAGCACGAACAGGAACTCTTCACCTCCGTAGCGCCCCACCGAGTCGTACCGGCGCACTGCCGCCTTCATGCGGCGCGTGGCCTCGCGCAGCACGGCATCGCCGGCCTGATGGCCGCGTGTATCGTTGATCAGCTTGAAGCGGTCCAGGTCCGCCAACAGAACTGCCGCCGGCTGCCCTTCGCGGGCGGCGCGGGAAAGTTCGTTATGTAAAGCCTCCAGAATGGAGGAACGATTCAACAGGCCCGTCAGACCGTCGTGGGTGGCCTGAATCCGTAGCGCTTCGCGCGCGATCAGCAGTTCCTCCTGAAGATCCAGGATCCGTCTGCCTGCCCGCAAACGGACACGCAGTTCGTGGGCGTTGAAAGGCTTGGTAAGGTAGTCATCCGCGCCCGCATCCATGCCTTCCACCAGATCCTGCGCCTCCGTCCGGGCCGTGAGCAGCAGAATGTAGAGATACGGCTCCCGACCCGCGGCGCGCACCCGGCGGCATAACTCGACGCCGTCCATATGCGGCATCATCCAATCCAGAATCGCCATGCGAGGCGGATCGCTGCTTTGTAGCAGTTCCCATGCTTCATCGCCATCTCGCGTGATTACCGCCTCATAACCCCACTTAGTCAACATGCTGCGCAGCATGGATTGAAAAACCGGATTGTCTTCCGCCGCCAGGACCTTCATTCGCCGGACGGTCCGGTTGGGGTCTTGCATCGCGACTAATTCTGACTCGAGTTCTATCGTCTCCACGGGCTTCTCCATAATGCATATCGGCGGATTTGCCGAAAGCCTTATGGCGAAGGGGGGTCGGGTAAATGGCCGGTAACATCCAGCCAGGCCCAGGCCAACGCGGTCAGAGCACCAAAGGCGCCTGCAATCAGCGCGATGGTGCGGGGACCGGTATACTGGGACGCAATTCCTGCCGCGGCCATGGAGACGATCATGACGGCGTTACGCAGCGCCTCCATGGTGGCGAAGACGCGTCCCCGGTACTGCGCCGCAGTGTGATGCAGCAGTTGGGAGTTGTTCAAGACGCTGGTCACCGCCATGCCCACGCGCGAGAGCATCATAAACAGCAGCGCCGCGGCGAATGACGGCGTCTGGCTGAACAGCATGTAGGCTGCCCCATGCAGCAGATAGGAGACCGTGACCGCGCGCTTGTAGCCGGCGAACCCGATACGCTTGCCAATCAAATGTCCGGCCGTCCCGCCAACCAGCAGCCCGACGCCCGCCAAGCCCCAGATGTCCCCGATCCCCGTGGCGCCCCGGTGGAAGACCTGCTCGCCAAACAGCGCGAACAGCACCTGCGCCGCGCCCCCGCCCAGTGCCCATCCGAAGGAGATCATGGCGATCCCGGACATCAGCGGAATGGAAGCGATATAGCGCAGTCCGTCGACAAAGTCGCGCGCGCCGGAGCCCCGCGGCGAGTCCGAGACTGTGTCGGGCCGCCAGGCGATTTTCCAGATGCACCAGGCCGAAAAAACAAACGACCCGGCGTTCACCAGAAAGGCCAGATCGTAGCCCAGTTTAGCCGCGCCGAGTCCTCCCAAAAGCGTGCCTGCCGTCAGCGTGGCCCAACTGGTGGTCTGGGTCAGCGAATTGGCGGCGTGGAGTTCCTCTTTGGTGGCGATGGCCGGTAGAATGGCGGCGCGGCCGGCGGTGAAGAACGGCGAGGCAAACATCAGCAGCGCACTGAGGAGGTACAACAGCCAGGGCCTCTGCTGATGCACTGTGAACACGAAGAGAGCCGCCACCAGGGCTCGCAGCAGATCGCTGGCGATCATGATGCGGCGGCGATCGAAGCGGTCCAGCAGCACGCCGGCGATCGGTCCGGCCAGCACGGCTGGAATCGCCCGCGAAAGAAAGACTCCGGAAACCACCATGCCGGAGCCGCCCTTCTCCATCACCAGAGCCAGCACCGCGACGTTGTTGAAATAATCGCCAACCTCGCTCACCACCTGGCCCATCCAGGTGTAGCGGTAGTTCGGATTCTGACGCAGTAAGCCGGCCAGGCTGGTCATGGCGCTCTCATGATAACAACGCGGCACTCCAATTCATGAAACTAGCGTCCATGCCGGCAGTCGCCCGCAGTAAAAGACCACATTTCTCTTCCACTCTGTAGCGATTTGCCTTACAATCCAGTCATGAAACCTAATTTCATATTAAAGAGTCTGATAATCTTGTTTACCTGCGGGCTAACCCAGGCACAGCAGCCGACCGTGAAGAAGGTGCAGGCCAAACCGACTGCTTCGGTTTCCGGAAAGGACCTGTTCCACCAGTACTGCGCGGTCTGTCACGGCGAAGACGGCAAAGGCGGCGGACCGGCCGCGCCTGCTATGAAGAGCGCGCCCAACGATCTCACCCAGATCAGCCACAAGAACAATGGCAAGTTCCCCGAGGACCGGGTCATGGCCATTCTGAAGGGCGAAGCCAGCGTGACCGCGCACGGTACTCAGGATATGCCGGTGTGGGGCACGGTTTTCGGCAACATGAGTTCGAGTCTGACGCTCTCCCAGCAGCGCGTTCACGGGCTCCTGCAATACGTCGCCGATCTGCAGGCGAAGTAGCGGGTACACTGAAAGCAGGAGGCGTCGATGAGCGACGGCCGCGAGGAGCGACAAGAACGCGAAGCGCGCATTGAGCAGGAACAGCGTGAGAATCGGGATGACCGGATCGATCGTGACGACCAGGATCAGTGGACGCCCGAACGCGTGGATTCCTGACGCCTCCCTATGAATCTCGGCACAATGCTGCGGAAGGCCGCCGGGCGTAGCCCGCAAAAGCCCGCTATTGTCTGCGGCGATCAGGTGGTTTCCTATAGGGAACTCGACCGTTCCACCGACGCGCTGGCCCACTGGCTGCTCCAGGCCGGACTCGACACGGGCGACCGCGTGGCCATCCACTGGTGCAACTCCGTGGAGACCGTCAGCCTTTACTTCGCCTGCTTCAAGGCCGGGCTGATCGCCGTGCCGGTCAACAACCGCCTCAAGAGCCCGGAAATCACATACGTTTTGAGCCATTCCAAGGCGAAGCTCTGCTTCAGCCAGCCGGAACTGGCGCCGCTCTGCGAGGATGCTCGCGTCCAGTGCCCCGACTTGCGCGAAATCCTGACCGCGCTGCCGGCGCTGGATACGATCGCCGAGGTCAGCCTGCCGGAAGTCACTCCCGACCGCGTCGCAGCGGTCCTGTACACCTCGGGTACTACGGCGCGACCCAAAGGCGTGATGCACACGCACGTCTCGCTCACCGGCGCCACGGAATTGATGTCGCTGCTCGGGCTGGATGAGACCCACGTTCTGCTTGCCGTCACCCAGATGGTCCACATCGCGGCGCTGGCGTGTGTCCTGCTGCCCGGTATTCGCTGCGCGGCGACGGTAGTGTTGGTACCCGCTTTCGATGCCGTGCAGTCGCTCGACCTGATCGAACGGTGGCGCTGCACCTACCTGCTGATTCTGCCCGCCATGCTGCGTTTCCTGGTAGAGGAGCAGGGCCGCGCCCCGCGCACCGTCGATTCCATGCGCTTGTGCCTGGCCGGCGGCGACACCGTGCCCGTGAAATTGCAGGAGCGATTTCAGGAGCTGTTCGGTATGCCGGTGCGGGAAATGTACGGGATGACCGAGACGGTTCCGGTCACCTGCATTCCCGACGGCGAACGGCGCGCCGGATCGATGGGGCCCGCGGTCGAAGCGGTGGAAACCCGCGTCGCCCATTTCGCGGGCGGCGTGGTGGGAGAACTGCAAGTCCAAAGCCCCGCCAATTGTGTCGGGTATTGGGACGATCGGGCGGCCGCCGACGCCACTTTCGACGAGGGCTGGTTGCGCACGGGAGACCTGGTGCGGCGCGATGCCGATGGCTTCTACTGGTTTGAGGGCCGCCTCAAGCAGATCATCGTGCGCGGCGGCTCCAACATCTCGCCCCAGGAAGTAGAGGAGGCGCTCTACCACCATCCGGCGGTGCTCGAAGCGGGCGTCATCGGCATGCCCGATCCCGTCCACGGTGAGAAGGTGATCGCCTTTGTCGCCCTGCGCGAAGGCCTCACGGCCGGCGAGCAGGAGCTTAGGGACCTGGTGCGCAGCCGCATCGCCGACTACAAGACGCCGGAGCGTATCGTATTCCTCGACGCGCTGCCCAAGGGCCTTACGGGTAAGGTTCAACGCCGCGCGTTGAAGGAGCAGGCAGGATAGCGAAGGTCTGAGGTCAACGGGCCGAGTAGATGATGGTGGCCAGGTTCCAGGTGATCACAACGGCGAACCAGTAGTTCAGGAAGACGATCAGACGGGGACGCCGGAGGCGAATGGCCGCGCAGGCCAGGAGCACGGCGAAGGTCTTCGAAATGAGCAGCGCCTCCACCGGGCCCAGCTTCATCAACTGGCCTACAAAGAAGCTGGCTTCCGAGGCCCCGACACGCAATCCAAGCAGCGTGGTCACCACGTCCAATGCCTGAAGGCCAAAGAATACGGGCAGCGACGGGGCGGGGAATTCTCTGCGGAGTGGAAAGAGCATGGCCTGTATCCATTTTGCGGGTCTTGACTATACCAGCGCCATCCTCTCTTTGGTTAGGACTCAGCGGATGATGTCCAGATCCTTACCAAACACCACGTTGCCGTCGAATTGACTGCGGATCTCGCCGACTATCTCCTCGGCGGTCTGCCCCATCGCCAGTTGGTGGTAGAGCACCAGCGTCTTGGGACGCACCTGCGCGGCCACGCGGCCTAAGTCGGTTCCCGATGTGTGGAAGGCGGCATGATAGTTGCGCCACTCGGGTGTGCGCGTCTCCAGGCCCTTGGCCGAATAAACTTCGTGCACCAGAATATCGCAGCCCTTGGCGGCGGCCACCAACGCCGGACTGTAAGTGGTGTCCCCGGAGATAACGATGATCTTATCGGGCGCCTCGAAGCGGTAACCGTAAGCGTACTTCCAGGTGCCGTGACTTACACCGAAGGCAATCACCCGCACCGCTTCGTCGCGATAGATTTCGCCCGGCTTCACATCGTGAGCATGCACCACGTAGCCCTGCGGCACCGAGGGTTCCAGGCCGTGCAGGCGGATCTGCTGGTCTTCGCTATAGGCCTTCATCACGTGTCCGGTCATGGCGCGCAGGCCGGGAGGACCGTAGATTTCCAGGGCCTCCTGGCGGCCCGTGACGGCGGGCGTGAAGATCAGGTCGGGCAGTCCCACGGTGTGGTCGGAATGCAGGTGAGTCACGAAGGCGCGCGTGATCTGCGCCATGCCGATGCCGGCCTGAGAGGCGCGCCGGACCACGCCCGGTCCGCAATCGATCAAGTACACGCGCTTGCCGGAGATGACGGCAACCGCCGGCCCCATCCGGTCGGGCTCGGGATTCGGGGTGCCCGTGCCCAACAGGACGACGCGGGTATCCTGCGCCAATGACGCGGCGGCGAGCAGCAGAACGAGACTTGCGATGCGGCGCATGTCACAATAATTGCATGTTCAAATCGAGTGCGCTGGTTTGCGCGATGCTGCTTTCCACCAGGTTGTGGGCCGCCGACAACGAACTGACCGCGGCCGAAAAGAAGGCCGGTTGGATCCTGTTATTCGACGGCAAGAGCTTCGACCACTGGAGCGACCCGACCAGGAAATCGCCGCCCGGCGATTCGTTCGTGATCGAAGACGGATGCCTGAAGGCCACCTCGCACCCCAAGATCAATGAGGACCTTTTCAGCGCCGACACCTACGCCGATTTCGAACTGGAGTGGGACTGGAAGATCTCGCCGAGAGGCAACAGCGGCGTGAAGTACCGCATTCAGGACCACGTTTTTCTGCTGGATCAACATCTGCCCCGCTTTGAGGACAACGTGACGGCCGCACTGAAGAATCGCCGCACCGATCGTCCGGCCAAGGATCAGGATTACGTGATCGGCTTCGAATACCAGATGACCGACAATGCCACCAATCCCGATGCACTGCGTAACGGCAAACTGCATCAGACTGCCGCGCTCTACGACATCTTCCCCGCATCCAAGGATGTGACCAAGCCGGTCGGCGAGTTCAACCACTCGCGCCTGGTGGTCCGCGGCGACCACGTGGAGCACTGGCTCAACGGCGAGAAGGTGGTGGACGGCAGCTTGAAAGCCCCCGAAGTGGCCGCCAGCATGGCCAAACGCTGGGGTCCCACCTCGCCCGTCTACGACCTGCTGGTGAAACAGCCCGTGAAGGAGTGCCACATCTCCCTCCAGAATCACGACGACGTAGCCTGGTTCAAGAACATCAAGATTCGCCGTATGTGAAGGGTTAATGTGAACGGTCAGTCTCTCAGGCCGGATCGTAGCCTGGGCAACGCCATGAGCGCTGCTCCGAAGACGAGGAGGGAAAGGACGCTGGCGGCCTTCTGCTCCAGGTGCAGGTCTTCGGAGACGAGACGGTAGCCTCCGAGCAGCATGAGAGGGTAGATGAGGCGGGAGAAGGCGGGGTTGTCCCAGCGTCTTCCGGCCCAATCGGCGAGGAGCGCTCCGGCGGTCAGGACGCAGGTGCGCAGCGTGGCGCAGTAGGCGTGACTGGCATTGGCCCCGAAGATCCCGTGATATCCGGCCGTGAGCAGCGACGCCGCGAGCCCTGCCGCCAGTCCGGTGAGTGCCGCGGCCATAACCAGGGACAGCGACCATTCCCGCCGGCATGCGGCGACTCCCGCCGCACAAAGGCCGATTCCGAGGATGGTCATGGCGACACGGTCGTCGCCCGTTGCATCGCCGAGCAGGGCGCGCGCCGCCTGCGCCAGAGTGCCGGAGCCGATCAGCGCCAGCATCAGATAGATGCAGCCGTGCGACAGCAGCGTGAAGCGTCCATAGAAATGACCGGCCCCCAAGCACGCCAGGGCCGCCGCCGACCAGACCAGCGACGCCGCGTCGCCCGAGAGCAGAATGCGTGCTCCGGCGAGCGCCAGCAGGATGCCGAAGCTGGAGTAGATGTACAGATTGCGGCTGGGCGCGCCGCCGCGATCCAGACGGGCGAAGGACACCACGTAACAGGCCGCCGCGCAGGTCAGCGCCAAGCCGCCAATGAGCGGGGCCACGCGCGGATCTTCGGCCGAGAGGCGCAGGCATCCGCCGACCGCGATCGCCAGCGCCGCCGCGCATTGCGCCGTCTCGAACCAGGTGAAGGTGAAGCCGCGCAGCAGGGTGCGCACGATGGTGCTGCTCAGGTAGATCGCCAGCAGCCCGCCGAGCGCCGCCAGCAGCCAGCCGTGAGGGATGGGAGCATAGTCGGGCGGAAGCCCCTCGGGGCGCGTCGCCAGCCACGTGGCCAGCAGGACCGAAAGATCGGCTGCCGACGCGGTGAGCCAGCGTTCGCTCAGCCAGTGGTCCAGGCATGCCGACACCTCGACCGCCGCCGCGATAGCCAGCAGGACGAAGGTGAACGGCAGCACATCGTAAGTCGCCATCAGGAGGGCCGCCGAGGTGCCGACACCGGCCAAGGTGGAGATGGTGGCGGGGATCAGAATGTTCTTCTGCCACGAAACGCCGAGCCCGAAGATGGTGAAGAAGAGCAGGACGCCGCCGGCCATCCACGTGGAGATGGCATGGAAACGCAGGGTGGCTTCCCATAAGAGCGGCGAGAGGACGAGTACGCTGGTGAGGCTATGGAGCGCGGTTTCGATGCGCTGCGAGACGGGAGTGCGCGCGGCCCATACCAGCCAGCCCATGGCGTAGAGCAGGCCGGCGGCGATCCCGGCGGCGTGCGGCAGCGCTCCGCTTTCGGTGGTGGCGCGCAGCAGGTAGGCGCCGGCAAGTCCGAGCAGCGCGCGTCCGAACGCAGCCACGGGCAGGACGGTTTTGGCGGGCGCAACGACTTCCCGCGGAGCCGGAGTCTCTGGCGCGCGCACCAGCCCGGTGACCTCTTCCAGCCTCGCCACGCGGGCTGCCAATTCCTGCATCTGGCCTTGCAGGGCGTCCCACTCAGGTTGCATAAAAAACGCTTCCTTTACGGTCGCGGGTTCGAAGCGGCTAGGCCGCTAGGCTGCGGACTTCGCCTTATACCAGGGCGGCAGCAGATTCACCAGCACTGCGAAAATGGCGAAGGGCAGGAGCATCAAAACGATCCCAGGCAGCAGGCCTTCGCGTGTCACGAAATCCATCTTGTAAGTCGTGTATCCCAAGAAGCTCTTGGAGAAAAGCTGGCCCCCAATCACCACGTTCCAGCGCATGGCGAAGATTCCGATCATGGTCAAACTGCATGCCGTCACATACATTTTGCGGCGCACCGGCTCACTGAAACGCCACAACTGATTGGCGGCCAGCAGCGCCAGCGGCACCAGCGTTCCCATGAAAATCTGCAGCACCACCTGCGAGAAGAACAGCCTGGTATGGACCATGAAATCCAGACTGCGGAAGCTCTCGTCGGATTCGTAAGTGCGGTGCACCAAGTCCAGCATCTCCAGCGTGAAGTCGATACAGAAGGTATAGAACAGGTACTTGGCGATGGTATCGAGGCACCGCATGTCGAGCGCCATCTTCTTGATCTTCATCGACACCACATACAACAGGAGCACCGCGGCGATGCCCGAGACCATGGCCGAGAAGAGAAACACGATCGGCATCAGCGGAGAGGACCACCAGGGATTGGCCTTGATGGATCCGAAGATGAAGCCCACGTAGCCGTGCAGCATGAATGCCGACGGAATGCCGATCACCGTGACCGCGTAGCCCACCTTATCGTCGATGCGCAGCGCCGCCGGACTTACGTTCATCGAGCCCAGGGTGAGCGCGCGGTAGATGAGCCGCCGCACTCCCGTGGTGGTCTGAGCCAGTTCCACGATCTCAGCCCGGAAATCGAGCCAGATTTCCAGCAGCAGGACCACCATCAAATACCAGAGGTAGACAAAGCCGAACATGGCCATCGCCGAGGACCGGTGCGGGGTCAGATACATCTCCAGCGACCGCTCGGGATGGCCGAGGTGCAACTGCAGCGGCAGCGGCGCCACGAGCATAAAGGAAAGCGCCGTGAGCAGCGCCAGGCGATAAGTGGGCTTCACCGCCTCCACTTTGAACACGCGCTCCAGGGACGCCAGGATGAACGCGCCGGCCACCAGGCCGGTAATGAACGGGTAGAGCACAATGAGCAGGCTCCATTGCAACTCCACCTCGTTCGGGTACATGAATCCGTCAACGCCGGGTATGATCATGGCTCCTTACCTAACCGATCCGTCCAGGTCTTTGTAGAAGATTTTGGCGTTGGTAGCCATGTACGGCTTCAACACCTCCACCTTGTTGTGGCGCAGGAACTCGTGCACCGGGTCCTTGGGGTCCTTAAAGTCCACCAACTGACGCGCGGCCGTGGGGCAATTCTCGCAGCATGCCGTGGTGAGGCCTTGCGTGATGCGGTGGTAGCAGAGGGTGCACTTGTCCACCGTGTTGGTCTCCGGATGAAGATAGCGGCAGCCGTAGGGGCAGGCCTGCACGCAGTATCGGCAGCCCAGGCAGTAATCGGCATCCACCAGTACGACGCCGTCGGGACTGATGAAGGTGGCGCCGACCGGGCAGACCTGCGTGCAAGGGGAATCGGCGCAATGGTTGCAGAGCTTGGGGACAAAGAAGCTCTTGAGATCGTCGCCGGTCAGGGGAGGGAAGCCGTCGATGGCGCCGTTGGGCGAATCGACCTTGGGCAGTTTGGCCTCGCCGTCCATCATCGTGCTTTCCTGGACCTGGTAGCGTTCCACCCAGGTGCGGAAATAGCCGCCGGGCACCTTGTTCTCCTTGGAACAGGCGCGCACGCAGTTGCCGCAGCCGATGCACTTGTCGATATCGATGATCATGCCCCACCAGTGGTTCGCCATTTTGTAGGCGTCGCTGGGTGTTTCGGCGCCCACGATCTGTTCGAGCGTGGCGCCCACCGAGGCGAGGACGAGGAGCTTGCCGCCGATGGTGAATATGTCTCTACGTGTGATGTCCATGGTTGGCTCCTTTTAGAGGTGCGGATTGTGCGGCTGGTGGCAGGCGTTGCAGAGCATACCGCCGGAATGCTCCACGGTGGCGACCTGCGGAAAGCCTTTGGGCTTGGCGGAGTCCTTCTCGTGGCAGCGGCGGCAGAGATTCGCCACGTCGGGGAGCACGGGCTTGTGCGCCGCGGGGTCGTTGGCATGGTCGGCCTGGGGGCCGTGGCAGGCCTCGCAGGCCACTTTGGCATGTTTGCCGGCGGCGCGCGCCTTGCCCTGGTCGTCATGGCACAACAGGCACATGTCCTGGCCGGCAAACACCAGCGGTTTGGACCGCACTTTCATGAGCGCGCCCGGCCGGTAGTGGCCGTATTGGCCGAAGCCCTTGGGCACGACGGCGGCGCGAATGGCCAGAAACAACCCCATGCCGATGAGTAGAACGACCGCTGGACGAATCAGATGGCCCGAGTCCTTGAACAAGCGACCTCCTTGAGTTAAGTCGGAGAGCTGAATGCAAGATTAGGACCAAACGGTCCTTATTGCGTAAATTGGAGCGATTTGGTCCGGGGTGTGGAGATTTTCTACGCACATGGTTTCGGACGACTGCGGAATTTCGCGCAGTCGGTGCGTCAGTAGACCCCCTGTGCGAGCTATGCTCAAAGAATGACCGGCGTTTGGAGTTCGATTCGCCATCAGTCCTGTCCGCGCTGCCGGCAGGGACCGGTGTTCCGCACCTCGCTATGGCGCGGATTCCTGAATATGTACGAATGCTGTCCTCACTGTGGACACAAGTTTGAGCGGGAGCCCGGCTATTTCCTGGGGGCGCTGTATTTCAGCTATCTGTTGTCTCTCCCACCGGGCTTGTTGCTGGTCCTCCTGATCTGGCATTTCAGTGGATGGCCGTTCGATTGGTCGGTGGGCGCGGCATTCCTGGCGTACCTCCCGCTGGTCCCGCTGGTCAGTCGGTGGGCGCGCGTCCTGTGGCTGCACATGGACTGGCACTTCGACCCGGGAGCGTAGGGCTGAGAAGGCGGACAGACGGCAAAAGGCGACCGTCTATCCTACTCAGAGGCGCGGAGGACGCCGAGGAAGACGCGGAGCGAGGGTATAATAATTCCGCAGTGCCCTATCACGTCGTTGAAGCAGGTGATTGCATCTCGAGCATTGCCTATCAGTACGGGTTCTTCCCCGATACGGTTTGGAATCATCCGAGCAACTCGTCGCTCAAAGAGCTGCGTAAGAATATGAATGTGCTGCTGCCCGGCGACTCTGTTTTCGTTCCGGACAAGGAGATCAAGAACGAGCCCTCGGCCACCGATCGGCTCCATAAATTCCGTGTGCGCGGAGTTCCTGCCAAACTGCGCATCCGCATCTACCAGGACGGCAAGGAGGTGGCCAACACGCCCTACCTGCTTACCATCGACGACCGAAAACTCACGGGCAGCACCGATGGTGGCGGTCTGATCGTGGTCTCCATTCCGCCCAATGCGCAGTCCGGGATCCTGATCGTCCAGACCCATCCCGACCCGCTCGAATACGATCTGGAACTGGGCCAGTTGCCGCCCGTCGAGACCATCCCCGGCATCAAAGCCCGCCTCAGCAATTTGGGCTTCGGATGCGACAACAGCGGCGACGAACTGGACGATGAAACTAAAGCCGCGCTGCGCGCCTTTCAGCAACACCAGGGCCTCACCGTCAGCGGCAATCCGGACGCGGCCACTTTGGCCCGCCTCCGCGAAGAGCACGATGAGCATTAAGCATGCCTGACTATCCCAAAACAATCGCCCGCACCGCCTTCACCAAACAACAGGAGGAATCAGGCCGCCGGAAACGGGGCGCTCTCAAAGTCCAACGCTCCAAGGCCCAACTCAGCAGTCAGAACGAAGTGGACGTGAAGACTTGCGGTGTCCTGTATCTGAAGGTCACCAGCCAGAAGACGGGCGTTGCGTTCGGCGGCGCCTCGTTGGATCGCACTTCGCCCGCGCAGGACCTGGTCCCCGGCGCCACCGAGCGATTCTGCTTTGCGCCCGATGTCGAAACGCTACTGGTGGAGTGGAAGTTCCGCCACCCCGAGCTGATCACCTCCGCCACGCTGGCCCTCTACCGGGACCAGGGCGGCAGCGCCGAGCGGCTCTGGGCCAAGGAAATCCAATGGGATAAGGATGCCTGCCCGGAGATCGTGCAGACGACGTTCAACGGGAATTTATCGAGCACCGCCGCGCCCGCTACGGCCAACGATGTCAGCCAGGGGGGTGTGACCGCGGCCAGTACGGTCAAGATCAAGCGCGAATGCTCCAGCGACGAGTTCCCGGATAAGTACGTGACGATCGAGCACTCGCCCTACCAGCTGCGTATCTCGATCACCAAAGCGCTGGTCCACCGCAGTCCGCAGAGCCAATGGCTTTTCCTCGACGTGGATTGCAAGCTCGATCTGGCCTGGGGTCAGGAAGAGATGATCCCGAAGGTCTGGGTGGATGGCGCTCTGGGTCGCGAACTCGACAAGGTCCGCGCCGAGGAAGTAAAGATCCTGAATGATTTCCGCGCTGCCGCCGGGGGCACGTTCCCGATCGGCGCCGGCAATCACGAAGTGGTCATCGATACCAACGTCTTCAAAGAGGGCCAGGAAGCGTACCATCGCGATTTCGAAGAGACCACCAAGTTGTGGGGCCAGGGTCCGCGTCTGCCCATTCTCGCCAATATCCTGATCAAACAATCCGACGGCCAGTTTGTGAAAGCGCCGCTGGGCATCGGCAACACGCGTTTTCTCTGGAATTGGGAAGATCAGGCGGGCACCAACGCCACCCCCAAATGGGAAGCCTGGGATCCGGCCGCCATCAATCCGACGAAGGACTTCCTCCGCGCGGTGGTGGACGAGTACAAGGACGCCACCGATCCGCACGAATCGGACAACTGTCCGGTCGAACTGGGCGGCAAGCGGCAGAAGGACGGCGCCGACACGCTGCCCGCGCAGAATGGCTACGATGCTGTTCCCGCCGTACAGGACGGCGAGTTCCCGTTCCCCGTCGCCACCTGCGCCAACCGCAAATGGGCGGCGTTCAGCAAAGCGTGGCGCACGGGAGCCCTGGCCGGCACCACCGGCGTTTTGTTCCAGCCCTCGCGCATTGCCGGCGACAAATACAAGCTCACCGTGTGCCTGCATTACGATCGGCGACAGGACGACCCGGCCCTGCAGGCGGCGCTGCTGCGCACCAACGCCGGTCCCGATGCGCATGCCGTGTCCGGATTCTTCGAAGTCTTCCGCCGGGTGGAAGTCCATTACATCAAGCGCGACCCTACTCAGGCGGCGCTCAACATGGCGGGGATTCAGACCCTCTATAAGAACGAAGCCGGAATCATCATCAAGCTCAACACGCCGGCCTTCAATGAGGCAGTATATAAGCGCCACGTGCGGGCAGCCGCCGACGCCGAAGGCCGCGACTTCAACTCTTGCAACACCTACAAAATTCTGCCGCTCTTTCTGCGCTATGGCCTGATCAATCCGCAGCCCGATGCGTCGCCGGCCATCGCTTTGAATGATGTGGCGACCTTCCGTCAGAACGTGGAGAACGCCTTTAAGAACAATGCGGCGTACCGCCTGGAAATTCCCAACCCCGGAGATTTTTGTCTGGAGGAAGTGCACAGCGGGGGGGCGCAGGGGATTGTGGTGGAGAAGGATGCCACTTCGCTGTTCGTCCTCTCCACCAATGCCACGGATTTTCAGGAGGGGCAGCCGCTGCAGGGGTTGGCCAGCGGAGGCGCCGCCACGATCGGCAAGGTGCGAACCAGTTGCTGGGAGAAGAACATCGTTCCGGCGGTGATGACCACGGAGAAGCGGGTCAATGTAAAAGCGGGAGGCAATACTTCCGCGGCGAAATTCGGCATGTTCAGCTCTTCGATGACGGAGACGGATAAGACCGCAGTCTACAATTTCCTCAGCCGCGAGGCCGCGGCCAACGCCAAGAGCGCCGTCTTCATCATTACTCTTGAGGCCAAGCAGACCGGCAACGCCCGCAATAATCAGCGCTACGTCAATGTTCGCGATTACGTGCAGAGCCTGTTCGCGGACCAGAAAATCTTTGAACGAAAAGCGCTGTTGGCGCGTGTCAACGCCATTGACCGGTACTCCCACTTCACGTATGTGCACGGCCGGCAGCCCGAACTGTCGCACGGCTATCCCAACCTGATCAACAGCTTCCTGGAGAAGGTATTTGCGGGCTATGTGGACGAATTGTTTCCCCACGATCGCGGCATCTTTTTCTTCCACGTGCCGGGCCGCGATTCTCTGTTCAACGTCCAGTCCACGGGCGCTTCATTCCCCACGCCTTCCAAGCGGACGCGCGCACTGGTCTACGTCGGCATCTGGCCGAACGCCCACGTTCTGACCGCGCGTCTGGACGGTTCGGCCATCGTCTACAAGAACAACGATTCGGTGGCCGCGCACGAAATGGGCCACGCTCTGTTCCTGCCGCACGCCATCGAGTTAGTCGCCGACGGACGCCGACCCGGATCGCCCATCGAGCCGGCGCAGCACGTCATCAGCGGTACGTGCATCATGAACTACGATCATGATTCCGACCATTTCTGCGGCTTCTGCATGTTGCGACTGCGCGGTTGGGATTGGGCGCCGATCCGCAACGAGATCCTCTTTGGAGTAACGAACCTCGCGGTGGTCGCAGGGCCGGTCCGCTCGCGCACAAACTACGGCGCCATCGCCACGGGACCGCGCACGTTCTGTTTCGCCCCGCAGCTCGAAAACACCACCCTCAGTTACAAGATCCACGATCCCGGCAAGCGCATCAACGCCTGCAGGATCGAACTGACGCGCCAGAGCGACGGCCTCCTGCTGCACACCTGGTTTCTCACGGCCAAAGGCTACACCCACGGCAGCCACGACACGTTGAAGTGGGATGGCAGCATTCCGGTGACGCCCGATTTTCCCGACGGCTTCATTACGCTCGAGCATTCTCCCTACAAGCTCGAGATCAAGGTGTCAGGCCGCGGTGTGGGCGATCCATCTTCTGCCTGGACCGAGTTCGGCGTCGATCTGGAGAAGCTCGAAGTGGTCTGGGGTCCAGCGAGTGTGCTGGCGAATTCGCCGGCGCTCTACAACACCGGTGTGCAGCGCGACCTGCACCTCTACAACAAACTGGCCGTGGCCGATGACCCGGACAATCTGGGCAACGCCGTTCCAGCCACCGGTGAATTGAAGAAAGTCTATTTGCTGTGCAACTACTTCAACACAGCGGAGGCCGAGAAGCTCGACAACACGGCCTATGACCGGCATCTTCAGGCCTGGGGCTTCGGTCCGCATATTCCGTTATTCGTCGACGCACTCATCAAGCGTTCCGATGGCACTTCCGTGTGCGACGGCGTCGCGCTGGGGAATGCGAAATTCCTTTGGGACTGGAACGACACCGCTAAGCCGCCAGACCCCGGGCTCTTCCCGCACGACCTTCTCTATCTCACCGAGGCCTATAACTATAAGCCGGTAGCGCTGGCCGATTATCCCAACGGCAACAACTGTCACGAAGACCGCGGCGGCAAGCGCGGCGCCAATCATCCGCATCCGATATTCCCCCCGCAAGCGGGAACTGGACCCGGCGCACTGGTTGCCAATCAGTTTCCCTTCGCGGTGCAAGCTGGGGCTAATCGAACCTGGGCCGCGATCAGCCTGCCATGGCGAAGCGGCGATGCGGCGGCCAACGGCAAGAGCGGCGTCATTTTCAATCCCTCGCGGATGGCCGGCGATGCTTACCAGGTGACGGTCTGCCTCTACTACGCGCGCCATGGCGATCCCGACCAGACGGGCGTACCGTACACCGGCGTCTACAACGGGCTGCCGGCAGAGTACAAGACGGAGACCGGCGATTTTGAAATCTGGAAGGAAGTCGAAATCGTCAAACACATTCAGAAATCCGGCGATTTGGGCGGACGGCCCGCGGCAACGCAAGACGGTTTCGACACGTATTACCAGCCCACCTTCGTGCAGGTCCGAAAGGCGCCATTGGAGACCGCCGACCGTGTGGCCTTCAACAACGCTTTTCAGGCGTCCGTGGCCGCTGCCCCCGTTTTCATCCAGCATTCCATCAACCCGGCTGTCGATCAGTGGGCGGCGGGACCGCACGGCGTTCACTTTCGGCCGCATGCCGAGTATCAGCCTCTGATCCTACCGATCCACATTGTCCCCGGATTCGCGCCGGTTCCAAATGACATCTTCAATAACCAACCGCTGTGGGCCATGACGATGGCCACTTCCCAAGGCGATTATGAGGGGGCGCTCTCGCTGAACTGGCCGCGCATGCTGGCCATCGGAGTGCTCGAACACTACGTAGCGCCGATGCAGGATGGCGCCATGATTCTGGAAGTCAATATGTTGTGGGAGTGCCGGGGCAATGCCGGCGGCCCGCGCGGTTTCGCCGTCCATTTTTGGGCGCCTGTGCCGAACACCGCCGCCCTGTTGCTGTGCAGCGATTCGCCGCCCGAAACCGCGGCCCACGAACTGGGTCATCTCCTGTTCCTCAATCACGTGCACGCGCAGCAGGGCGACCGTCCGCGCTTGCACAATCACCATGCCAAGGGCGCGGGCTGCGTGATGTCTTACGTCAAAACGGCGCGCGAATTTTGCGGCCCGTGCATGCTCCGTCTGCGCGGCTGGAGCCTGTTTGAGGTGAACAACGCCACCACCGGGGCCTATGGTGCGCAGCGAACGTTGTGGCCCGAGGCCACCCATAACCGGCACCCGGTGCTGGGCGGTGTGGTTCCCGCGCTGCCGCCGTTGAACCCGGTCTACTGAGGATTGCCATGCCGAATCTCAACTATCTGCCGGGTAGCGTGACGGGGCCGTTGATGGCCGATGCCGTGGCGTATGCCGAAGAGCTGTTGCGCCTGCGCAATCCGCATTTTCAATTCGACCGCGAGTATCTGGAGCACGAGCGCGCGCACCACGGCGGCATCCCCGAATTGCAGTGGTTCGCGGGCGAGAGCCAGACGTGGTATCGCCTGACCCGCTTTCTGAATATGGGAGGCGTCTACGATCCGCCGATACAGGAATCCATGATCTATGCCGGCGCCGACCGGCGCACCGAGTACACGCTGCCCTGGGCGCTCTCCATGCCCAATATCGGCGATGGCTGCGGGTCGACTCTGGCGCCTTTCGCCCGCGTCACGTGCGCGCCGCCGTATGAGGAGACGCGCGAAATCAACGATTCCGACCTGCTCTGTTTCGACTGCCGGACTGAGGCGGTGCGGCCCGCTATCGTGGTGTGGATCAATCGGCGCGCCGTCAACGTGCCGCCGGTCCTGGAGCAATTTACGGATCGGGTGGCCGAAAACTTCGGAGCGTTTCTGGGAATGCTCGGACCAGAGCCGCGGCCGTAAGGAGCGTTGTCACGATGGACGAACCGAATCTGCTGGAAGCGCTGCTGGACTCCTGGGATCGGAACAACACCATCCTGGTTAACCTGCTGCTGATGGTGCCGGACGCCGGTCTGGACGCGGTGGCGAAGCTGTTCAGGCACATGCACTATGTGCGCCTGGTCTTCGTTTCCGAAGACGCTCCGGAGTTCGCCCAACCGGTGCCGGATCAGGAATGGATGGGCGAGCGGGATCGCGAGGCCATGGCGCAGATGCTGAACGAGAGCGCGAAGGTGGTGCGGGATGCGGTCCGCGGGCGGCTCGAAGCAAAGCGTGAGATGGACCTGCACTATGACCATCCGATTCTCCTGTTGCAACACATGATCTGGCACGAAGGGTATCACCACGGCCAGATCAAATTGGTACTGAAGCAGGCAGGCCACGCGATCAGCGACGAGGAAGCCGGACCGGCCACTTGGGACATCTGGATGGACAAACGGTAGGCGTCAATTTCCCGTGGGCGCTTCTACGCTGTCGATGACGAAGATTTGCACGGGCGCTTTGATGGCTTCGAGTTTGAGACCGAGCTGCTCCTGGACGGCGGTGAATAGCGACGGCAGTGCGGGGTCCGCCTGGCTGGCCGAGAGATTGCGTTCCGACGCCCACCGGAGTTGAACCGTGAAGGGGGCGGAGAGATTCGTCCGATTGATCACGGGACGGAGCAGATCGAATTCCAGAATCTGGCACAACTGGTCGAGGGTCATGTTGGGATCGTCGAGGTCGCCGAATTTAGTGCGGCCGCGGCCTTCGTGAGCGGGCGGCAGCTTGGGTCCGCCGCGTCCGACGGTGAGACCGTAGGCGGAGCCCTCCCGCGTTTCGTGGTGCCACTTCAGTTGGAAGCGGTCCTCCAGGAGCGTCTGGAGCATGCGCATGGCCTGCTCTCGGGGCGCGGCGGCGGCGCCGGGTGCGGGCTGGGCCACGATGTCGTAGCGCCGGTCCTTGATCCATGAGGGACCGCCGGACATTTGAAGGTCGCGGAGACCGTACGCGGTCTTGATCAGGTTCCAGAGGTCGAGATTGCGAAACGTCACGCGGCCGCTGGGCGCGATGTCGAGCGAGAAGCCGCTCTCCGGCCCGCCCGTATTGGGCTTCACGGAGGCCACGTCGAAGGCGGGCTTCTCCTGAGCGAAGCAGAGTACGGCCGCGAGCAGGCATGGGGTTACAAGGCGCATGGAGTAAAGACGGCGGGGAGCAGGGTGTGGTTAGGCGCTCTAGACGCGGGCCCACGCCTCTTTGTCCAACTCGGGAAAGGTGACCTCGCAGGTGCCGCCGGGGATGGTTTCGATGCGCGCCCTGCCGTGCTTATCGAGATAGCCGTGGACGATCTCGGAGTTGGGCAGCTTCACGCGATAGCGGATCAGCGGGACGGGAGCATTGTCCTCGTCGATCAGCTCGATTTCGATCCAGTGCGTGGGCACGGGTTTGGTGAAAGGACACGGTTGTACGGTCCCGCCGACTTCACTGTCCGGAAACATCCTGACCTCCCAGATACTCCTCGAAGCGCCGGAATTTCTCTTTCGGCGCGACTCCGTAGGCGTAGAGAATGTTGAGTCCCTCGGGATCGACAGGCTTGCCCGAGAAGCCGTCGAGCCGCGTGCAGAAGATTTCTGCCAGCCGGGCTACTTCCGATTCGCGTTTCAGTTGGAACTCGGCGGCCTGGGCCACGGCCTTTTCGACTTCGGACCGAATGCGCTCCTCATTCCACCCCAGCGCCTGAATGTCCGGGATCGCCGCAAGATGCAGTTCGAGTTTCCGGTAGAACTCCTGCCGGCGGGCCTGCTGAAATGCCTTCATCTGCTCGGCACGGATGGTGAGCATGATTCCTCCGATCTTACCGTAGAATCGGGGCGCTAGCAGGCGGTATGTGCGACACGAAAGTGGAACGGCTTCGGCGCTTGGGAGAAGTAGCCAGCCTTGTGCTTGCGAGAACTGACCAAGGTGGTCTGAAAGTTGGGAGTACGCACGGCTGCAATGGCTTTCTGAAGGCCGAACCTATTTAGGCTGATCGGAATGCGATTTCTACACGGGCGAACAGGTCGGTGTTGGCTGTGGCGAAGATGAAGTTGTCTCCGTCCGCTATGTATGACTCAGCGCCGAAGAGCTCCAACTGGCTCCAAAACTGGCATTGTTGAAGCATTTGCTCGTCGGCGAGCGTCTTCGGGCCGACACGGTCCCAGGTTGGATGCAACTCGGCCAGGGACTCCTCTGGACTTCTAAGCGTGAACCCTCCGAAGTTGATGAAAACGTCGCAGGAACCGAGTCTGGTCGGTGAGGTAAAGACATACCACTCATCGAAGTTGTCGTACGGAAGCGGTTGAAGAGATTCGAGCCGAGGACTGTAGGCCAATTGGTTTTCCAAGCACCAGCCAGCAGCCTTCTCGTCGGCATTGGGGTGAAGAGGACCGCTATCGAAACATGCAACTGCTAGGTAGCGATTCAGTAGAGCCTCCGGGCAGCGCTCGATCAGAAGCCCGATGCCGTTGAGATGGCTGATGCCGTTCCGCTGATCCACTAGCCATCGATACTCCCCATGTGATCCGGTGAAAACCATGTGCTCTTGCAGGACAGCGTAGCACGGCCCCGCGCCGGATTAGACGTCGTTGCGCTAAAGTGTCGATTCTGCAATGAGCCGGAGGTTTGCGCCCCGGAGAGGAGTGCAATCCGCTCCGGGGCAGGAACTTCTAGGAGTCATGACCTCCCATGGGCCCTCCCGAAAATCTAACAGGCCACCGCGTAAATCAAGCGGGTCGACGAAAGCGAGGAGTTCGCCGGCCGCGTGCACGGTGTTGTCTGCTGAAAGGATGCGACCGGTCCTTTCACCCGCGGCAGTCGAACCAGCGGTGTTGCAGCGCGGAATGCCGGAAGGCGGCGCGGAAATGGTCGCGATGGAAGGCACAGCAGAGATATCGGGCGACGAAGTCCGGCAAAGCAAAACGGACCGATCAAAGTCGGCGTGACCCTCAGCCAAGCGCTACCGGGTCACTCTTGCCAAGCGCCGAGGGAACGGCGTGAATTCCAATCGGAGCCGCGAACATAAGGGAGCGCCCGCCTTAAAACCCGTCAGTTTCAAACACGCTCATGACATCACCTTGCTCGGCGACTACGTACTGCATCGCCGCCGAGACATGCTGCCGTTTCCACATCCATCGTGTGATGCCGTGGCGCGCCCACGTGATTGCTTCGCACATGGGCCGCCAGCAGATTCCAGCCGCGATACGCGCACACCTGCTGAATCGCCCGCAGTACAGCGTCGCGGCGGATCCGATCGAGGCGAAAGGGTGATTGGTCCATACGTTGCTCCTCGAAGGCGACCCGCGTGAAATTCTCTTCCAAAATCGGTGTCCCGGGAACAATGGTGCGCAGCAAAGGTAATCAGGTACGTCACCCAATGTCACCCACGCTTCCTGACGGGCGCGGCTCCGCTGGCGTACTCCTCCGCTAGGATTCCTTCGATTGGCCGCCATTAGGCGGTTTGTGCGGCGGCGATGGTCTTGTCGATATCCTCTTCGGTATGGGCGGCGGAGAGGAAGGCCGCTTCGAATTGCGAGGGGGCGAGATAAATGCCGCGGTCCAGCATGGCCCGGAAGAAGCGGCCGAAGCGGGCGGTGTCGCAGCGCTTCGCCGATTCCCAATCGGTCACCGGCCCATCGGTGAAGAAGAACGTAAACATCGAGCCCACGCGATTCACCGTGACCCCCTCCGGCGGGTTGGCGCACAGGCGGGCGGCGCGGGTTTCCAACTGGTCGTAGATTTCCGGATGGGCTTCGAGGTGGCGGAGCATGGCAAGGCCGGCGGCCACCGCCAGAGGATTGCCGGAGAGCGTCCCGGCCTGATAGATGGGTCCGGCCGGCGCCACTTTGCTCATGATGTCCTTGCGTCCACCGTAGGCGCCGACCGGCAGACCGCCGCCGATCACCTTGCCGAGCGTGGTCAGGTCTGGCCGGATCCCGTAGCGCTGCTGCGCTCCGCCGTAAGCCACGCGGAAGCCGGTCATCACTTCGTCAAAGATGAGCAGCGCGCCCCAGGTTTCGGTGATCCGGCGCAGGGCTTCGAGATACCCGGGCAGCGGCGGCACGCAACCCATGTTGCCCACCACGGGCTCCACAATGATGGCGGCGATGCGGTCGCCATGTGTGCGGAAGGCCTGTTCCACGGCCTCGACGGAGTTGTAGGGCAGGGCGATGGTGGTGTCGGCGAAAGCCTTCGGGACGCCCTGCGTGTCGGCGATTCCGAGAGTGGCCACGCCTGAGCCGGCCTTGACCAGCAGGGAATCCACGTGACCGTGATAGCAGCCTTCGAACTTCACCACGAGGTCGCGGCCGGTGAAACCGCGGGCCACCCGGATGGCGGACATGGTGGCTTCGGTGCCGGAATTTACCAGGCGCACCATTTCGATCGAGGGTACGGCGCGAATGATGGCCTCGGCCAGTTCGATTTCGCCCTCGGTGGGCGCGCCGAAACTGGTGCCGATCTCGAGGGCCCCGGCGAGCGCCGCCAGAATCTCCGGATGGCGGTGGCCCAGCAGCAGTGGACCCCACGAGCCCACGTAGTCGATGTACTCGTTGCCATCCACGTCGAACAGATGGCTGCCCTGTCCGCGGGCCACGAACACGGGCTGTCCGCCCACGCTCTTGAAGGCTCGGACGGGCGAGTTGACGCCGCCCGGAATGATCCTCTGCGCCTGCTCAAACAGGCCTTCCGATTTCGAATGATTCATATGTTTGTGAGCGATTTGCGGGGTACCTGGCGGCTAAATCCCAGGCTCATGCCGATTTCGTAGAGGCTGCCGTTCAGGTTCGTCAGCAGGCGCTTCTTCAGGCCGAGGTAGGGCTGGCGGCCGGAGAACAAATCCTGCATGAGGTGAGAGAAGCGCGGACTGCGTCGCGTGAATTGGACAATGCGCTGGGGCACCGAGCCCATGAGGAAGCGGCCGAGGAAAATGTGCTGCGCCAGGCGGGAGCCAAACTCCAGGTCGGCTGTGAAATCACGGCGCAGGGCGCGGCGGTAATCGTCGGCGCGGGCGGCCAGTGGGTGGGCCTCATTGAGCAGGCTGCGGGAGGCGAGGTCGGCCGAACGGATGGCGTAGTAGATGCCTTCGCCGGTGATCGGGTCCACCAGACCGGCGGCGTCGCCCACCGCCATCCAGCCGTCTCCGGAGACGCGATTCTTTTTCCACGAACGGGTGTCCAGGGCGGGCAGGAGGTGGCTATAGAAGGCGGCGTTTTTCCAGGAGATGTCGCGTTCCTGCATCCAGTTTTCGAGACGCTTGCGGAGCGCGGCGGCCGGTTCTCCCTTGCCGCAAATGCCGACGGAGAGATGACCGCAGCGCGGGAAGATCCAGATGTAGCCTTCCAATTTCGGCAGGAATTGAATGTCGATGTGCGGCTGATCGCCCTGCACGTAGTAGCCTAATGCGGACATGGTGTCCTGCGAGCGCAATTCCGTGCCGAAGGCGCGCAGCGGATTGCGCGCGCCCGTGGCCAGGATGCAGAAGTCCGCTGCAGCGGTCCCGCCGGTGGTGCGCAATTGCCAGCCATCGCCCGAACGGACCATCTCGGTGACCCGGGCTTTTTCGATCTGCGCGCCGGCGCGTTCGGCCCGTTCGAGGAGCATGCGGTTGAGGTCGAAGCGCGAATAGATGAGCAAGGGATCGGTCAGGTTCAGGCTCACCGCGCCGGCGCTGGGCGCGGCCAGCACGGTTTCGTGGACCAGACGCTTCGGCGCCGGATTATCGATCAGGAACGGATACTGGCTATATGCTTTGTAAGTGAGGCCGCCGCCGCAGGGCTTTTCCCAGGCAAGCTTTTCATCGAAAACCTGGACCTTCAGACCGGCTGCGGCGAGTTGCGCCGCTGCTATGGCTCCCGCCGGTCCGCCGCCCAGAATCGCGACCTGCTTCATTTTTTCTTGCCGCTGGGCGGAAGGTCGTCCGGAGACGGCATCTTTCCGCCGGTTGCGCCCGGGGCCATGCCGCCGTGCGGATTCTCTGCGCCGGGCGCCGCTCCAGGCATTGCTCCGCCTGCGGCCGGCACTGCTCCGCCGCCGTGCGGGGTTCCGCCGGCATCCTTGCGTCCTTTGACTACCCACTTGCCGTTAGCCTGCTCCAGGTGATAGTTGACGTTCATGCCGCCGCCGGGAGTGTTCTTCGGTGTGATGCTGACGGCCGCGTCGGCCTGATCGCCGGTAAACGTCACGTCGGTCACCTGCACGTCCATGGCGGACATGTTCAACGCCAGGCTGGACGTCTTGCCGGACAGGTAGTCGATCACGCCCTGGCGGATGGCCTCTTTACTCTGGTTTCCGCGATGGCAGGCGGTCAGAGCGGCTAACAGTACAAGTACGCAGGTAAATCTCACTACTCAATTATAGCCATGACCTATCGAACTCCCGCGTGCCGCGGGTGGGTGGGGGCGCGCCCTTTTGCGGGGAGCCGCCAAAACAGCGCGGAGGCGCGAAGAACAGCCATGAGTTAGCCTGCGATTACTCTTGCGTTTACGGTACAGTTGATAACATGGCCCGAAAAAAAGCAGAAACCGAAGAGAGCATTGTAGTGACCGCCGCCAAGGCGATCGGATCGGCAGCCGGTAAAATTGCCGCGGCAGCCGGAGTGACCGGGCCGGAGTTGAAAGCGCCCGCCGTGAAACGCGGAAAACTGGCGCCGAAGAACAAAAGCCGCCTGCCGCGCAAACAGAAGAAGGCTCAAAAGAAAGCAGCGAAGTAAGGGCCGCCCGCCTTATTCCGGAAGCCGGTATCCCCGCCTCGCGTACGCCGTCGCTCCCGGAAGATTCACTTCGACTTTGATGTTGTGATAGCCGGGGGTCCGTACCTCCGGCGAGAAGCTGAGCGTATACACGCTGCGGATTTCCGTCCCTACCAGCCCCACCGCATCCTCCATGGCCCGTTGTGTGCGGAAATGCAATTGGGTGCCGCCGGTGGCGCGCGTCAGCAGGGTGAACGGATCGGCCTTAGCGTCGGCAGTGCCGGACTGCGCCAGCGCGGGAGCCAGCCGGCTCAAATCGGCACTGGCCCGGAAACCGCCGCGGTCGGTGCGGCTGCTCAGGCCTTCCAGCAGGAACGTATCCTCGGCGAAAGCCTTATTGAACTGCGGCAGCGCCATGGCGTAGATGGCGACGTTTTCCCGTTCGGCGGCCGTCTGCAATTGTTCCAGACCGGCTGCGCTCCCCTTATCCATCGCCTGGCCGATCAGCAGCAGCACGCGCGACCGCGTGTTGGGTTCCTGCGCCAGGAGTTCCACGCCGCGCAGCGCCGCGTCGATCATGCGGGCCCGCTTGCCGCCTTCGCTGATCTTGCGGAAGGCTTCGCGGATATCGCCGTCTTCGAATTCCTTGCGAACGGTGACGAAATCGTCATAGGTGACCAGGGCCGCGCGCCCGTTCTGGCCCACCAGCAAGTCGTCGATGGCGCTGCCAACGCGCGAGATGAAAGGCAGATACTGGCGTACCGGCGAACTCACCTGCACCACGATGGCGACCGACGGCGGCAGATAGGAAGTATCGAGCGTGAAGTGCTGCGGCTCGCCGTTGTCGAGCACCTGGAAGTCGCGAGCCTCGAGTCCGAAGACGCACTTTCCATCGTTGGCGAAGACCAGGGTGGGCACACTGACCAGGCGCACCGGAACGCGAATTACGGGATTTTGCGGCGCCGCCAGCAGGGCAGCCAGAGCGAGCCAGTGCACCCCATCATTCTATGACCCGGACGTCTCGGGCGCGAGTGTGCGGAGTCTGCCCTGTTGTGAAGCACAGTCTTCAGTGGCGACAATAGAGTATGCGGTCCGTCATGATGCTTCTTCCCGCGCTGCTGCTGGCGTCGCCTCCACAGCGGCCGTCGCAGCCGGCGCCACCCGCGGCCCAGGTCAGTCTCAATGTCGTGGTGCTGGACGCCAAAGGGCAGAATGTCGCGGACCTGACTGCGGACGATCTGCAGGTTCAGGACAACGGAAAGCCGCAGAGGATCGTAGCGTTCCGGCGGCAGGATTCGCGCAAGCCAGAGGCTGCTCCCCTGGGTCCCAGGCAGTATTCCAACCGCTCCGCGACTGCTCTGCCGCATGCCACGGTGATCCTGTTCGACATACTGAATATGCGTTTCGAAGATCGCGGCTACGTCTTCAATCAGGTGAACCGCGCGCTGCAGCAGTTCGAATCCAACGAGTCCATATTTCTCTACCTCATCACCGTCAACAACAAACTAGTGCCTGTCCGCGGTCTGCCCGGCGACCAGAGCGGTAGCGATGCGAAAGAACGCGTGGGCCCGCAGGACATCCAAGCCCGCCTGAACGACGCCATGCACACCACGATGGGGCTGCGGCCGGTCGACATGGATATCGATACCCGCGTGCGCGCCACCTTCGCCACGCTGTCGGTGATGGCCTCCCGCCTGGCGGCATTGCCCGGGCGCAAGAACATTGTCTGGCTGACGCACGGCGTACCGATTTCCCTGGGGCCGAATGTGACCTACAGCGGTGACTCGGTGGACTACGCACCTTACATCCGGCAGTTGAGTCACACTCTGGATCGCGCCGATTGTTCGATCTATGCGGTGCAGCAGTCGCCGCCCGGATCGACGTCGCTGATGGGGTCGGATATGGGCCGCAGCCCAACCGCGGAGACCACCGGAGTCACCCAGCCCACCGGAATGGGGAGCGAACAGACGCTCACCGAATTCGCCAATCTGACCGGCGGACGCGCTTACGAGAACAACGATATCGCCGGCGCCATCAAACAGGCCGTCAACGATTCCAAGCAGAGTTACTTATTGACTTACGCGCCGCCGGCGGACAACTGGGACGGCAAATATCACAAGGTGCGGGTCACCAGTAAGCGCAAAGGACTCCGCCTGCAGACCCGGCAGGGCTACTACGCTTTCGTGGATCAGGCGGCCTCCGGCAAGCAGGTGCAGGACGCCATCGAAGCGGCGATCGTGAGTCCCTTCGATGCCGCCGACATCGGCATTACGGCCGCGACTTCACCGCTGCGCGAGGAGGGGAAGGCCCTTCACGTCGCGCTGAAGATCGATGGCAACGATCTGCAACTGCTGCCGTCCGGCGATTCTTATACGGGGCAGTTGGCGATTCGAGTCATCGAGTACCAGGACGACGGCACCATGCGGCAGACCAAGCCATCCACGGTCAACCTGCAACTGACGGCGGCGCAGCACGACGAAGCGCTGAAGAACGGTTATAGCTTCACGCAGGATATCGCCCTGTCTCCAGGCGCCAGCCGGATCCGTGTAATTGTGTTCGACGACGAAAATGCGGCTATCGGTTCACTGACGATTCCAACCGGCAAGTGATAAGAT
>DASZMZ010000094.1:0-9369 GCA_035551455.1 Candidatus Sulfopaludibacter sp. | reverse complement strand
CCGGATATCCTCCAGGCTGGTCGCCTTCGTATCGTCCATGCTGATGATCAATCCCCAGGATCCCGCCTCCCTCCTTCAGGCTCATCTTGCATGAGAATCCAATCCCGGTTTCAGGCTCATCTTGCATGAGACAAGAGTGCGCCTGCCTGCTCACCGCCCATGTGACAAAATAAAAAGATGCGGGTGTGTCTGTGCCTTCTGGCAATCGCTTCTCTGGTCTCGGCCGCTACCGTCGCCGCTACCCTCAAGGGTAAGCTCGCCGTTCACGAGAATGGACCGGCCACGATTGAAACCGCCGATCACCACGTCGTCACCTTGACGGCCGACGACACCATCACCAAGGTCCTCGCCGATCCGCGGCTCAATGGCTTCGAGGCCGAGGCCCGCGGACACTTCACCGCTCCCGACAAATTCCAGATCGATCCCAGCCACACCATCCCATTCCTCATCCGCAAAGACGGCCATTTGAAAATGGTCACTTACTGGTGCGACGTCTGTTCCATCCGCGACTATACGCCGGGCCCCTGCCGCTGCTGCCAGAGGGAAACCGCGCTCGACCTGCGCGACCCGGACGGAAAATGATTCCCCGATGCGTCTAGTGCGCGCGAGGCCCAAACTCGCGCTTTTCCTGTTTACATTCCTGGTCTATAACGTGGATTGCCGCTCCATTCCGGCAGGCGACAGCCTGGGGACGGCGCTGGTGCCGTTCTCTCTCCTCTATTCCGGCACGGTCACCCTGGACCGTTTCGTCCCGGCCCTCTGCGCCAGCTACGGCTACACCGGCGGCATCCTGCATCAGGCGGCAGACGGCCACTACTACTCCAATTACCCGATTCTCCAGCCCATCCTCCTGACGCCGCTCTATCTGCCCCTGCGCCTGGTGCCGGCCATCGGCAGGATGCGGCCGGAGATGATAATCCTGCTGGCGCGCGTGATCGAAAAGCTCATGGCGTCGCTGATCGCCGCGGGTTCCGTGGTCTGTTTTTTCGTTCTGCTGCGACGCTTGGCGCCGCCCCGTTCGGCCCTGTGGCTGACGCTGATTTACGGCTTTGGGACCAGCACGTGGGCCACGTCCAGCCAGGCGCTCTGGCAGCACGGCGCCAGTCAGTTGACCATCGTCGCCAGCCTGTTGTGCCTCCAGCGATATCTGGATGGCGACCGCCGCCTGCGCCTGGCCCTCGGCGCCGGGCTGTTCGCCGCGCTGGCGCCCGCCTTCCGGCCCACGAACCTGATTTTCTTCGCGGTCTCCCTCGCCACACTCTGGATGTTCCGCCGCCGCGGTGTGCTGGCCGCCTGTTATCTGGTGGCAGGCGTCCTCATTGGCGCCGGACTCGCGGACTACAACCTGACCGTGTTTCAAAATCTCGGAGGCGGCTATGCGAATTCCTTCAGCGGGAATCTCTGGAGCGGACTCACGGGACTGCTGTTGAGTCCGGGACGCGGCCTGTTCGTCTTCGCGCCGGTGCTGCTGTTCTCCCTGATCGGCACGGCGCGCTGGCTCTCCATGCCCGCCGCTCGCGGACGCGAGATTTACGCCATCGCCGCACTCTTCGCTTTGGGCGCGCTGCTCGCTACCGCCCTCTGGCCCGTCTGGTGGGGGGGCGATTGTTACGGTCCGCGTCTGCTGGCCGATACCCTGCCGTGCCTGGTGCTGCTCATTGTGCCGGCGCTGGATTGGATCGCCGCCAGACCGCCGGCCCGTGCCGCCTTCGCCGCCGCCGTGGCGTTCTCCTTGATGGTCCAGGTGGTGGGCGTGTTCTACTACCCCAAAGGCTTCCACACGCCTCAGGATCTTTGGAACTGGCGCGAATGCCCCATACTGCTGAACGCCCGCGCCGGTCCGGCCACCCTGCATTACCGGGTGCTCGCCCATTGGGCCCGCCAACTCGCCAATGGTGAGACCCCCGACTGGCGGCATAGCGGTCTGAACTTCCGCTAGCGCTCGGCCGGGAATGCCGAGTTCCGGCTGCCGATCCTGACTCCGGAGTTACTCGCCTGTGCCACAATGAAACGACGGAAAGCCCATGAAACTCGCAGTGTTCGTGATGCTCTGCCCGCTTATGACGCAAGCCGCAAATTATTCCGCCCGGAAAACCACCGTCGACGGCATCGAGGTGGTGCAGCTCGCCGATGCCGCCCACCATGTGGAAGTCTCGATCGCGCCGTCGATCGGCAATATGGCCTATGAGATCAAGGTGGCCGGAAAGAACATTCTGTTCTTCCCGTTCCACAGTCCCGCCGAGTTCAAGGAGAACCCTACCTTCTGCGCCATTCCTTTCCTGGCGCCCTGGGCCAACCGCATCGATGGCGATTCCTACTGGGCCAATGGCAAAAAGTACCTCCTCAATCCCGACCTGGGCAACCTGCGCCGCGACGGGAATCGCAAGCCAATCCACGGCCTGCTGAGTTTCTCCCCCCTCTGGACCCTGGTCGCGGCGACTGCCAACGACCGCGCCGCCTGGGCAACCAGCAAGTTCGAGTTCACCAAACATCCGGAGATGATGGCGCAGTTCCCCTTCGCCCATACCATCACCATGACGTATCGCCTGGCCAACGGCGAGGTGGAAGTGGAGACCACGCTCGATAACGAATCCGTGGAACCGCTGCCCGTGGCCATCGGCTACCACCCCTACTTCCATCTGGACGATTCCCCGCGCGACCAGTGGAAAGTCCACCTCTCCGCCCGCGACCACCTGGTGCTGAACAACCTGCTCATCCCCACCGGCGAGCAGAAGCCCATCGAGTACCCCGACCCGTACGCCCTCAAAGACGGTCAGTTGGATGACGTCTTCGGCGGCTTGGTCCGCGGCGCCGATGGCCGCGCCCGCTTCTGGGTGGAAGGTAAGAAGCAGCGCATCATGGTGACCTACGGCCCTAAGTACAGCGTCGCCGTGGTCTATGCGCCGCGCTCGCGCGAGTTCATTTGCTTTGAGCCCATGAGCGCCATCACCGACGCCTTCAATCTGTCCCACAGCGGAGTTTACAAGGATCTCCAAAGCGTCCCGCCCGGCGGTCAGTGGAAAGAGAGCTTTTGGATTTCCACCTCCGGGTACTAGTAGCCTCGGGGTACGAACGGCCCCGTTCTGGCACTATTAACCTTGGATAGCGATATGCGATAACTGTCGTAACACTATATGGGATACCGACACATATCGCTGTGCTGCAAATGCGGACTGGCCCCCGCGAAGATCGATGAGGTGGGCCTCACCGACGATCACGAGCTCGTGATCCACTGGTGGTGCGAAGACTGCAAACGCGTGGTCTACGCTTCCAAGAGCTTGGAATCGTGCTGGCAGGAATGTCCGCAGAACCAACCGCGCCAGGAAATCCCTGAGAAGACCCTCTCCGATGCCTTCGACGCTCAGTTCATGCAGAGCATTGGCTTTCGCCTCGAATAAAAACGAAGGGCCCGCAATTGTCCTTGCGGACAATTACAGGCCCAGGAGAGGCGGTTGAGGGGTTTTTATGGTCAGCTGGTAGGGTTTATGCGAGGTGACTGCAAAGGTGGGACTGGAAGCAGAAAGTCAATCGTCTCTCCTCGGGCCTGTAAGATACTAGTCACGCCTCTCCTATAGCAATCGTCTAACCAAACCGTTTTAGCCCCAAAAATCAGCGATCTGACCGAGTTTGCTTGAGCTACTGTATGCAAGATTGGCACTCCGGTGTCTATCCTCTGGACTGCCGGTGTCGAAACCGGACACGCGGTTGAGTAATTCTTTCCGTCAGCCGCGGAGTACTGCACAAACGTAGTACCGTGCGAACGCACGCAGCGCGAAGGCGGATGGTATAGTGGCGGTTAATGACCCCGCAATCCGCGGCTGTAATGGAACTGTTCCGCTCCACCGGCGCATACCTCCAAGGCCACTTCAAACTGACCAGTGGCTTGCACAGCGCCGAGTATTTGCAGAGCGCTCTGGTGTTGCAGCATCCCTCGGCTGCCGAAAAACTGGGACGCCAATTGGCAGACCTGGTTCGCGCGCTCACCCCTTCGCCCATCAGCGTGGTGGTTTCCCCGGCGCTCGGCGGCCTCATCATCGGCCATGAAGTGGCGCGCGCGCTGGGCACGCGATTTCTGTTCACCGAGCGCGACCCGGAGACGCGGAAGATGAGCCTGCGGCGCGGCTTCAGCGTGGCGCCCGGCGAGACAGCGGTGGTCATCGAAGACGTCATCACCACCGGCGGCAGCACGGTGGATGTGGTGGAAGTAATGCAAGCCCTGGGCGCCCAGGTCGTGGCCGCCGGCTCCATCATCGATCGTTCGGGCGGCCATGCCGACGTCGGTGTTCCGCGCGCGGCGCTGGTTACCATGCAGGTGGCGGCGCACTATCCCGAGCAGTGCCCCCTCTGCGCGGCGGGCATTCCGGTAGTGAAGCCCGGCTCACGCCCGGCCTGATGCGGCGCATCAAAATCACCGTCGCCTACGATGGCGGTCCATTCCACGGCTGGCAGGTCCAGCCCAATTTACCAACCATACAGGGACTGCTGGAAACCATTCTGACCGGCATGGAGGGTTCGCCGGTGAACGTTGCCGGGTCGGGCCGGACCGATGCCGGCGTGCATGCCCTGGAGCAGGTGGCCGCCTTCTCGCTCGAAAATCCCATTCCCGTGCTGAATCTCCAGCGCGCCGTCAATCGCCTGCTGCCCCCCGCCATCCGCGTGCTCTCGGTGGAAGAAGCGGCCTCCGATTTCCACCCGCGCTTCCAGGCCAAGGCGAAGACCTATGAGTACCGGATCTTCCGCAGCGAGGTCTGCAGTCCCTTCGAGTGGCCCTACGTGCATCATTATCCATATCGCCTGGATGAGGACCGCATGATGCAGCTTGCCGCCGCCTTCGCAGGCGAGCACGACTTCACCACCTTCGCCGCCGCGGACGATCGGGATGCCGAGGGACGGAGCAAGGTCCGCACCGTCTTCTCGTCGCAACTGGTCCGCTCGGGCGACCGGCTGATCTACCGGATTCGCGGCAGCGGCTTCCTGAAACACATGGTGCGCAATCTCACCGGGACCTTGATCGAGGCCGGCAAAGGCAATGTCGCCGACCTGACGGTGCTGCCTGCGAAGTGCGGTCCCACCGCCCCGGCCAAAGGGCTGTTCCTGGTCAACGTGGAGTACTGACATGACCTGCGCCGAAGCCCTGGAGCGATTGCGCGCGCATGCCAACCCCGTGAACGTGGCGGGCATGGCCCGGTATGGCATCAGTTCCAAGGGGACGCTCGGCGTACCGGTGCCCGTGATCCGCGGTCTGGCCCGCGAATCCGGCAAGAGTCACGAACTGGCGCTGGAACTCTGGGCGTCCGGCGTACACGAAGCGCGCATCCTGGCCACGATTGTGGATGAACCGGCGCGCGTCACCGCGGTTCAGATGAACCGTTGGGTTCGCGATTTCGATTCCTGGGATGTCTGCGATCAGGCCTGCCAGAATCTCTTCCGCTACACGCCGCGGGCCTTCCAGAAGGCGGCCGAGTGGTCGCGCGCACGGCCGGAATTCGTGCGCCGCGCCGGCTTCTCGTTGATGGCCGGTCTGGCGGTGAAGGCGAAGACCGCGCCCGATGCGGCCTTCGAAGCATTCCTCCCGCTCATCTCCGCGGCAGCGTCCGACGATCGCAATATGGTGAAGACGGCCGTCAACTGGGCGCTCCGGCAGATCGGGAAACGGAATCCCCGGCTCCGTCAACAGGCCATCGCCACGGCCGAAGAAATTCGCGCGCAAGGTTCGCGCTCCGCCCGCTGGATCGCCGCCGACGCCTTGCGTGAACTGAGAGTAGGATAGGCATCAGCCTGTCCGGCCCTCCGCTATTAAATATTAAAGCTGCCGCCTGATAGCATACGGGCATGGATCGCCGGGACTTTATGATTCTGCCGGGAGCCCTGATGGCTGGCTCCCTACTCGAGGCCGCGGAGGACGCGCCGTGGCACCAGAAACTCCATCGCGTCGGTCAACTGAACATGACCGAGCGCGACATGATCGACCTCGACATCGAGAAGTGGGCCGACTATTGGGCCTCCACCAAAGTCGACGCCGTCCTGGTCAGCGTCACCGGCATCCTGGCCTACTACCCCACCAAGGTGCCGTTCCACCGCCGCGGACAGTGGCTGGGGGATCGCGATTTCTTCGGCGAATGCTGCACCGCCGCCAAAAAACGCGGCATCCGCGTGATCGCCCGCATGAGTCCCGACCTGAATTGGGAAGACGCCGTGCAGGCCCATCCCGAGTGGTTCGAGCGCAACTTGCAGGGCGACCCCGTACGCCACGGCGAAGACCATCGCCTGTTCCGCACCTGCATGTTCACCACGTATTACACCGAGTACATGACCGCCATCATGCGCGAAGTGAATCAGCGCTATGACGTGGACGGCCACTACACCAACGGCTGGCCTCCGCTGGGCCGTCCGCCGGTCTGCTACTGCGAGCAGTGCAAGCGCCTGGGACGTCCCGGCACCATCGAGTATTGGGAGCAGTTCAATCAGCGCGTGGTCTACCTGTGGAAGCTGTACGACGCCATCGCCAAGGAAAAGAAGCCCGACGCCCTGTTCTACGCCAACCTGGGCGGCAACGTCCGCGCCACGCCCAACCTGAAGCAACTGGCCGAGGTCTGCCAGTGGTTCAACTGCGACAATCAGGGCCGCGGCGGCGACGATACGCCCATCTGGGGCTGCTCCCAGCAGGGCCGCGTCTCCTATTCGGTGATGAAGGGCCGCACCACCACCAACGTCACGGGCGGCTGGAGTACCGGCGGAGTTCGCTGGCGCAACGCAGCCAAGTCCGCCGCCGAAGACACCATGTGGTTCGACGAGACCGTGGCCAGCGGCATGGTGATCTGGTATTCCTTCATCGGCGGCCAGACGGGCATGGGCGAGGACCACCGCTGGCAGGCGCCCGCACGCGACTACTTCACCTGGCTGGCGAAGCACGATCGCCACTTCGTCAACAAGCGCACCGTCGCCAACCTGGGCGTGGTGATGGGCCAGCGCACTCACCTCTTTTACAAGACGCCTGGAAATTTCAGCACGCAGCAGTATATCGACGGACTCTACTACGCCCTGCTGGAAGGCCGCTTCCTGTTCGACTTCGTCCACGAAGAGGACCTGGGCGCCGAGAATCTCAAGAAGTACACTGCGCTCATTCTGCCCAACACCGCGCTCCTCAGCGACGAGCAGTGCCGCCAATTGAAAGCCTATGCCGATGGCGGCGGCTCGCTGCTGGCGACGTTTGAGACCGGCATGTACGACGAGCGCAATCGCAAGCGCGCCGAGAGCGGACTCGCCGACGTCTTCGGCATTCAAAAGGCCGGCGAAATTCAGGGGACCGTGGGCAACGCCTACTACGCCCGCATCGAAAAGCCGCACGAAATCCTGCAGGGCTTCACCGGCACTAACTGGATTCCCGGCGCCGAGTACCGCCTCCCCGTGAAGCCCGTGGAGTCGCCGATTCTCACCGTCGTGCCCGGCTACGTGGCCTATCCGCCGGAGCTGTCCTACCCGCCGGTGCCGCACACCACCGAGCCGGCCGCCGTGATTCGCGAGGAGGGCCGCAGCCGCCGCATCTACTTCCCCGGCGACGTCGACCGGACCTTGTGGCACAGCGGCCATACCGATATCAGCCGCCTGCTGCAGAACTCGGTGCGCTGGGTGCTGCATGGCGAATCGCCGGTCACCATCGAAGGCAGCGGCGTGGTCGAGTCCTTCGTCTGGGAGACGGAGCCGGGCTTCGCCGTGCACCTGCTGAATTACACCAATCCCAATATGCATCGCGGCTGGATCCGCGAGTTCTATGCCATCGGCGAGCAGAAGGTCCGCATGAAGCTGCCGGCCGGACGGCGCGTCACTCGCGTGGAACTGCTGCGCGCCGAACGCAACATTCCGTTTCGCGTGACGGGCGGCGAACTGGAGTTCACCGTACCGCGCGTGCTGGACTACGAAGTGGCGGCTATATCGGCGGCGTGACCGGAACAGGTACAATAGCCAAAACCCATGCACTCGAAAAGCCTTGTCACCTGCATCGCCACATTTCTATTCCTGCCGGCAGCCGGCGCTCAGACGCCAGCCGCCGCTGCCGAAAATGATCCCATTAAAACGCTGGTCGGTCGGCTCGACCTGCAACGCTATAAGACGACGATCCGCGGCCTGACCAAATTCGGCGACCGCCGCCAGGGAACCGACCGCAACCGCGCGGCCATCGATTGGATCGAGGCGCAGCTCAAAAGCTACGGCTGCACCAACACGGAGCGGATCCACTATAACTACGAACCTCCGGCGCCCAACGCCAATGCCGGCGCGGGCCGGGGCGGTCGCGGGGCAGGCGGTCGCGGAGCAGGCGGAGGACGCGGCGGTCGGGGAGTGCCCGGCGGCGCCGTGCTGCGCGGTGAGCGCGGGCCTACCGCGGTGAACAACGATGCCGAATTGCAGCCCGATACGCGCCTGCGCGAGCTTAACTCCCAGCCCTCCACGCCCGGACCGCGCGAGGAAGTCTATTGCACCAAGATCGGCGCGACGCATCCCGAAGAGATGTACATCGTGGGCGCACACATGGACGGCATTGGCTGGGGTGAAGCGGCCAACGACGATGGCTCCGGCACCGCCCTGGTGATGGAGATGGCGCGCGTGCTCAACGCCGCCGATGTGGTGACCGACCGCTCCATCCGCTTCGCGCTCTGGAACAATGAGGAGACCGGCTTGAACGGCGCTCGCGCTTATGCCGATCAGCGCAAGGATCTCCAGGGGAAGGAGGATCCGGTGGGCTCCGGCAAATATCCGGAGCCGAAATGGCTGGGCATGATCCAGCACGACATGATGATGTTCGATCACGGCATGCCGTTTAAAGACGGCACGGTCAGCGACCATCAGCGGGCCGAAGCCGACGTCAATATTGAATTCCAATCCACGTCGAAACTCGCCGCGCAGGCCGCCGCGCTGGCGTGGGCATTCCACGGCGCCAACGAAAAATACGCCACGGATTATCCCGCCGCGGTGGGGAATCACATGACGAATACGGACTCCACGCCGTTCCAGGATCTGACCCCTTCGATCAGTCTCCGCGAACTCGAGCGCGGCTCGCAAATCGGCGCTGGCTGGGATCCCACACACCACCAGCCCACCGACGTCTTCTCGCATTTCTCGGAAGGCGACTTCCGCCTAGGCTTGAACGCCACCCAGACCACCCTAGGCGCCATCGCCCAGTTGACCGGAGCAAAACTGAAGTAACGTCGCGGACCGCCCCCCCCCCGCGTTTTCCTCGGCGTCTCGGCGTCTCCTAAGAAACAAATGCCTCTCCGTGCGTCGGTACTAGGGTGTAGCCCAGCCTGCCGGCTTGCTTGATTAGTCTCTGACGGAGCTGCTCCTGGTTCTTTTGTTCGATTCGCGTGAAGGTCG
>DASZMZ010000093.1:0-9785 GCA_035551455.1 Candidatus Sulfopaludibacter sp. | reverse complement strand
CCGGATATCCTCCAGGCTGGTCGCCTTCGTATCGTCCATGCTGATGATCAATCCCCAGGATCCCGCCTCCCTCCTTCAGGCTCATCTTGCATGAGAATCCAATCCCGGTTTCAGGCTCATCTTGCATGAGACAAGAGTGCGGCAGCCCCGCAGCCGTTATTACGCTAGAATGGCCGTATGGAGCACACGCCCTCCATTTCCCGTCCCGGGCTGTTCGGCTCGGACTAACTCTCTGCCGCCCTCCGCGGCGCGCGCCGGTTCTGCCCGGCGTGCCAGTCTTCCACTCAACAACTGAATAAGGAGAGAACTATGGGTCGAACCCCGGTCTCCGTGCGGCCGGATTTGCCGCAAATGGTGACGCCGCTGCCCGGTCCCCGCGCGCGTGCCGTCATCGAACGCGATCAACGCGTCGTGTCGCCCTCGTACACACGCTGCTATCCCCTGGTCTGTGAAAAGGGCGAAGGCGCCATGATCGAAGACGTGGATGGCAATCGCTTCCTGGATTTCAACGCCGGCATCGCCGTGGTGGCCACCGGCCACTGCCATCCGCGCGTCGTAAAAGCCGTGCAGGATCAGGCAGCCCGCCTGATCCACATGTCGGGCACGGATTTCTATTACGAGGGATTCACCGCGCTGGCGGAAAAACTGGCGCAGATCGCGCCGGGCCCCGGCGACCACCGGGTCTCCTTCGGCAACTCGGGCGCCGAGGCCATCGAGGGCTCCCTCAAACTGGCCCGCTATGCCACCGGACGCGATAAGCTGATCGCGTTCTTCGGCGGCTTCCATGGCCGCACCATGGGCGCGCTTTCGCTTACCTCACGCAAGGCGGTGCAGCGCGCCGGTTTCGGTCCCATGGTCCCGGGCGTGGTGCACGCGCCGTATCCCTACTGCTACCGCTGCCCGTACGGCAAAGAGCCCGAGAGTTGCGCCGTCGAGTGCGTCAAGTTCATCGAAGATACGCTCCTGAAGACCGTGGCGCCGGCCGGAGAAGTTGCCGCCATCGTCGTGGAACCCGTCCTCGGCGAAGGCGGGTACGTGGTGCCTCCCAAAAAGTTCTTCGACGAACTGGCCCGCGTGGCCAAACAAAATGGTATTCTTCTGATTTTCGACGAAGTACAATCCGGCATGGGCCGGACCGGCAAAATGTGGGCGGCGAACCATTTCGACGCCGTACCCGACATTCTGGCGGTGGCCAAAGGAATTGCCAGCGGCATGCCGCTGGGGGCCACCGTGGCGCGCGCCAACCTGATGACCTGGCCTCCGGGGGCACATGCTTCGACGTTCGGAGGCAACCCGGTAGCCTGCGCGGCGGCCCTGGTGACCATCGCGCTGCTGGAAGAGGAATTAGTGGAGAACGCCGCGCGCATGGGCGCCCATCTCCGCGAGCGCATGCTGGATTGGCCAGAGCGGTTCCCGGTGGTGGGCGATGTCCGCGGCCTCGGTCTGATGATCGGTGTGGAACTGGTGCGGGACCAGGCGACCAAAGAAAAGGCGCCCCGTCTCCGGGACAAGGTCCTGGACCTCGCCTTTGGGCGGGGACTGCTGGTGCTGGGCGCCGGCGATTCGACCCTGCGGATCTGTCCGCCGCTGGTGGTGACGCGCGATCAGTGCGACTTTGCAATTGAGACACTGGAAGAGTGTCTGAAGGAAGCGATCAAACAAGGATGAGAATACTCGACGTCGGCTGCGGGATTCACAAGCAGCCCGGTTCAATTGGAATCGACCGGAATCCCGCCAGCCGCGCCGACGTGCTGGTAGACCTGGACCGTTTCCCCTACCCCTTCGCCGACAGTTCCTTCGACCGGCTGACGGCCATCCACGTCATTGAACATGTGGATGACGTGATCCGTTCGATGGAGGAGTTTCACCGTCTGGTGCGCGCCGGCGGCACCGTGCGCATCGAGACTCCGCACTATACGGACTTCAGTTCCTTCTGCGACCCCACCCACAAGCACCACCTCAACAGCTTCAGCTTTCGGTATTTCGGAGAGAAGCACGGAGGCTTCGGCTACTATTCGGCCAAAAGATTTCGTGAGATTTCCGTCCGCCTGCGCCTACTAGCATTGTGGAGATATTTGGGCTTCGAATTTCTGGTGAACCGCTTTCCGCGGTACCGGCGATTCTGGGAATACTACTTGTGTTACATCGTGCGCGGCAAGGTAATGATGTTCGAATTTGAAGTGCTGAAATGATGGGCCTGCTCTATCGCGCGGCCGACGCCGTCCGCCGCCGCAAGCTGCGCGGCGATTCCGGCCGGCTGGGCGAGGATCTGGCGCACCGGTATCTACGCTGCCGCGGCTGCACCATTGTGGCGCGCAATTACCGGCCGCGCGGCGGCGCCGGTGAGATCGATCTGGTAGCCTGGCATGCCGAGCGGCTGGTTTTCGTGGAAGTGAAGACGCGCCTCTCCGCCGACTTCGGAGAGCCGGCCAGCGCTGTGGATTCGGAGAAGCGCGAGCGGCTCCAGCACGCCGCCCGCGACTACGCCAGGCGCGCCGACATCGCCTGGGCGCGCACCCGTTTCGACATCGTCAGCATCGTCCTCGAGCCCACCGTCCGCATCGACTGGCTCCCCGACGCCTTCTGAATGTAGGGCATTCAGAAATCAACTCCCACAATGCAGCGCAGCCTCCAAAGCTCCGATTGCCGTGAGCAATTGATTGGACTGCGTAGCGGTAACCGTTTTTCCGGTCTGCGCTTTGACGTGGGCGGCGAATATGAGGGAGTCGCTGCACGCCAGTCCGTTCTGCGCATTGATGTCGTTGACCACCTTCGTCACCTGATCGCTCAAACTGGTGCCTTGCTTCGGAATGCTCATCTGCTGCAGGGTGACCAGCAGGGCGCTCGCCATTTGCGAGGGAGTCGGCTGGCTGTTCCCTTGCCATGTCCCGGCGGCGTTCTGATTGAGGCCGATATCGCCCTGCAGGATCGGGTCGCAGCAGGCGAGCGTGCCCTGGTCCTGAATGAACGGCTGAACAGGCGGCTCGTTTTCGCTGGAGATGCCGCTATCGGCGGCGTTTCCCACGTTGATGACCAGCAGCCAGGGGCCGATGATGTTGCCCGCGGAATCGGTGGAGACCTTGGCGATCAGGCCGGCAGCCGGAGTGGTCAATGTCTGATGGCCGTCGTTCATGGTGAGCTGGAAGCCGGGCAGGGAACTCACATCCTGGTAATTCAAATTCGGAGCCAGCGCCGAAGTAAAAGTGAGAGTCGCGGTCACGTGGTCCGTGGCTGTGTAGGATGTGAGGCTGTTGCCGGGAGCCGGGTCGTTCGGACAATCGATCGTCCCCGTACCGCTGGAACCGCAGGAAAAGAAGGTGAATGGATTCCCGGTGTAATGATAGCTGGTCTGAGCGTGGAGTGGCAGCGTAACACCGGCCAAAAACAGGGCGGCAATGGGCGCCCATCGTGTGCATCCGTTATTCATGACGTACTCTCCTTGAGTGAAGGCCTACTCCAGCGAAATGGGCCGGTGCAACGATTTCTTTCAACTATTTTTTTTCTTGCCGGCAATGCCGCCTGCCAAGGGCCTCCGCCTCCGCAGTGGTGAACGCGGTGGTCAACAATCGTTCCAGCCTGCACGCAAGTTATAATCGTCAGTTGCAAATCCATTCCCGCCGAGGAGCGCTCCCTTTTGCCCGAGCTACGTAAGGACCCCATCACCGGTCGATGGGTGATCATCGCCACGGACCGCGCCAAGAGGCCCACGGATTTCATTCGTCAGACCGTGCCGCCGGCCAAGGCGGGCGTCTGCCCATTCGATTACGGCAATGAGCACAAGACCCCGCCGGAGATTCTGGCCTACCGCAATACCGGAAATCGCGATGAGCCCGGCTGGCGCGTCCGCGTGGTGCCAAACAAATTCCCGGTGCTCGGCATTGAAGGCGAACTGAATCGTCAGGGCGAGGGCATGTACGACAAGATGAATGGCATCGGGGCGCACGAGGTCATCATCGAGACCCCCGACCACGCCACCACCCTCGGCGACATGCCGGAACGCCAGATCGAGGAGGTGCTCTGGGCCTTCAAGGAGCGCGTGAACGACCTGAAAAAGGACCGCCGCTTTCGCTACATCCTGCTCTTCAAGAACCACGGCGAGGCGGCCGGCGCGTCTCTCGAACATCCGCATTGCCAACTCATCGCCCTGCCCGTCATCCCTAAGCGCGTCAAGGAAGAAGTCGACGGCTCGCGCCTGTTCTATGAATTGAAGGAGCGCTGCATCTACTGCGACATCATCCGGCAGGAGAGCACGGCGGGCACACGCATGGTGATGGAGACCGATCGCTTCACCGTGCTGGAACCGTACGCCCCGCGATTTCCCTTCGAGACGTGGATTCTGCCGAAGCGTCACGAATCGCACTTCGAGGAATCCGACGCGCCCACGCTCCAGAACATGGCGTGGATTCTTCGATCCACCATGCGTAAAATCGATCGGGTACTGGAACGGCCGGCATATAACTTCATCATTCACAGCGCCCCGGTGCAGGACGCGGCTCTGCCCCATTACCACTGGCATATGGAGATCATCCCGAAACTCACGAAGGTGGCCGGCTTCGAATGGGGCACCGGCTTCTACATCAATCCCACCCCGCCGGAGGAATCGGCCCGGTTTCTGAGAGAGGCCGGTCTGGGCTGAGCATTTGGACTATGGTTGCGGTTGCAGTGTAAGGTCTGGTATAAACGCTAATCGTTCCCTGCCGCGGTGCAGGACCGACCGACATGCCGGAGAAGAAGAAAACTACGGTAGCAAAAGGTCCCGAAAAACGAGTGGCCAACCCTCAGCCTGAACTGACCGGCGCGCAAGCCCAACTAGCCAGTTTCGAAGCCGCCATGCGGCTGTTTCATATGCGCAATTTGAAGGAAGCGCGCGAACTGTTTCAAGCGGCGGCCAAAGGTCCGGAACGCGACGTTGCCAATCGGGCCACCCTGCACATCTCCATGTGCGACCGCAGGCTGCAACAGGCGCCCGTGAATCTGGGCTCGTCGGAAGAGTATTACAACTACGGCGTTGCCGTGCTGAATACTCGAAATGCGGCGGAGGCGCGGACGCACCTGGAAAAGGCGCTGCAAATGTCGCCGGGCGCCGATCACATTCTGTACGCGCTGGCGCTGGCGCAGGCCATGGGCGGCGATTACCACGCGGCCTACGAGAATCTCAAGCGGGCCATCGAACTGGAGCCGCGGAATCGTACGCTCGCCCGGCAGGAGACCGACTTCGCCCATCTCGCCAACCAGCCGCCCTTCGACGGCTTGCTGTATCCCGAAAAGAAGGGCTGGTAACAGGTAAGTCTCCTTGCCTGATTCTTCTCCACTGCGTGTAGTCGCTATTGGCGGAGGCACGGGCCTTTCGGCTCTTCTCCAGGGGCTGAAGCACTATTCGTACCCCTCTGAATCGGGCAGGGCCGGGGTCGACATCACCGCCATCGTCACGGTGACCGACGACGGCGGCAGTTCCGGCCGGCTTCGCCGCGACTTCGATGTGCTCCCGCCCGGCGATATCCGCAATTGTATGGTGGCGCTGAGTGAAGACTCGGCCCTCCTGTCGCGCCTCTTCCAGCACCGCTTCGAACAGGGACGCGGACTGAAGGGACACAGCTTCGGCAATCTCTTTCTGACGGCGCTCACCCAGATCATGGGCGATTTTCCGGACGCCATCCGGGTCTCCTCGGAAGTCTTGAAAATCGCTGGCCGCATCTATCCTTCCACCACCGCGAATGTGGCTCTGTCCGCCAAGCTGGCCGACGGTAAACGCGTGACCGGGGAAACCAAAATCAGCCGCAGCACCCGGCGCATTCAGCGACTCAAACTGATTCCGGGAAAGGCCAAGCCGCTGCCCGCCACACTCAACGCGCTGGCCGAGGCGGACGTCATCACGCTCGGTCCGGGATCGCTATTTACCAGCGTGATCCCCAACCTGCTGGTCGATGGAATACCGGCAGCCATTCGCCGCTCTCCGGCGGTAAAAGCCTACTTTGTGAATCTGATGTGGCAGCCCGGAGAGACCACTGAGTTCAGCGCCTCGGACCACATCCTCGCCATCAACAAACATGCCGGCGGGAAGCTGCTGGATTACGCCGTGGTCAACATCCGGGCCATCACCTCGGCCGTTAAGAAGCGGTACGCGCGCGAACAGGCGATGCCCGTGGAAAACGATATCGACAAGCTGTTCAAGATGGGTCTCAAGGTGATGGCCGGTAATCTCGTGCAGAGAGGCCAGAAAGTCCGGCACGACCCGGACGCCGCCGCCGCCGTGGTCATCAAGCTCGCGGAGGAAGGCCGCCGCCGCCGCAATAAAACGGGGGCATAATCAGGTCCGCCGGGTCTTTTTGTTCTTCCCGGCGCGCAGTTTCCATGCGGTCCTGAGGGCTCCGGTCAGCACATCCTCGCTGGCCGCGGCCAGGCGGATGTGGGTATGGCCCATCCTGCCCCATCCACCTGGAATCGGCAGGAAAATCTCGGGCGCCTCTTCTACAAAGGCAGCCTGCTGTTCCAGGTTCAGCATGAGATTTCCATAGCCCTCGGCTTGCGAGGCCAGCGTGGCAAACAGCCTGCCGCCCACGCGAAACGCAGGCAAACCGGCATGCGAAATCTCTTCGGCGCCTTCCAGGCTGAGCGCAATCCTTCGAAAATCCGCCGCAGTCATTTCTTCCTCCTACGGCCGGTCCTTCTCGCCGGCCTTCATCAACTCGATCAGCTCGCCGATTCGTTGCGCGCGCAATTCGGGACTGCGTTTGGTGGCATCGATCCATCGCAGGTACTTCTTGCGGTAGAAAGTGGCCAGCCCGTCGAAGAAGCTTGCGGCGTCGGGTTCGGCCGCGAGCGCGGCCGCGATGTCCTCCGCCAGCGCTTCACTCTGCGGACCCTCGGGCGAGACCACCACTGCGACCGGATCTCCCGGCTGCAGCCCGGCCGCGCGCCGGCAAGCCGGACCGAGCGGCAGAAAGTAGCCCCTTCCGAACTGCTCCAAAGCGCCCCGGATTTGTCTGCCGTTGATCGTGCCTGTGATGTGATAGCGCGTGCGCGGTCCCCACACTTTCACCGGGTCGAACGGCACCACCACGTACACGCGGGTCTTCTCGGTACCCTCCAGTGTGGCCGTGAAAGACTGCATGGTCATATAGTGACACGGCTCGCCTTGCGATAATGGGCAGGATGGAAACTTCCGTTACCGTAGTGATCCTCGCCGCCGGCATGGGCACCCGAATGAAGTCGCGCCAGGCGAAGGTGCTGCACCGCGCCGGCGGACAGAGCCTGATCGAGCATGTGGTCGAGACCGCCTGCGAAATCGCGCCCCCCGAGCGCGTCTTCGTCGTCGTGGGCCATCAGGCCGATGCCGTGCGCCGCGCCGTGACCACGCCGGGAATCGGCTTCATCGAGCAGACGGAGCAGAAGGGTACCGGTCATGCACTCATGGTGGGCCGCCAGGCGCTGTCGAAGCTGGATGGGTATATCGCCGTGGTCTACGGCGACGGTCCTCTGCTCAGGGCGTCCACGCTGCGCCGGCTGATCGAAACGGCAGCGGCCGGCGACGCCGCCGGCGTGCTGCTCTCCGCCGACATGCAGGATCCGTTTGGCTACGGCCGCGTGATTCGCGACGCCCAGGGCAGGGTGAAAGAAGTGGTGGAGCAAAAGGCCGGCACGCCCGAACAATTGGCCCTTCGCGAGGCCAACATGGGAATCTATTGCTACCGCGCCAATCTCTTCTGGCAGCATGTGGACGAGATTCAGACCAACAATCCGGCCAAAGAGTATTACCTCACGGACATGGTGTCGATCCTCAATCGCGCCGGCCACTCCATCGAAGCCATGAAGATCGACGACCCCACCGAAGTTCTGGGCATCAACGATCGCGTGGAACTAGCCATGGTGGATCGCATCTTCCGCGAGCGGAAAGTGCGCGAACTGATGCTTTCGGGAGTGACCATCGAAAAGCCCGAGACCGTCTCCATCGACCGCCACGTGCGCATCGGCATGGACACCGTGATCGGACCCTTCGCGCAGATCCTGGGGAAGACCACTATCGGCGAGAACTGCCGCGTGGGCGCCTGCTCCATCGTGCAGAACTCCGAGCTCGCCGATGACGTGGAGATCGGGCCCTTCACGGTGGTGAATACATCGCGCCTCGAGCGCGGAGTCCAGTGCGGGCCGTTCGCGCGTCTGCGCATGGACAATCATGTGGGGGCGGAGGCGCACATCGGCAACTTCGTGGAGTTGAAGAAGGCGCACCTGGGCCGCGGTGTGAAGGCCGGCCACCTGGCGTATCTTGGCGATACGCAGATCGGTGCGGACACCAATATCGGCGCGGGCACGATCACCTGCAACTACGACGGCTTCAAGAAGCATCCCACCAGGATCGGCGAAGGCGCGTTCATCGGCAGTAATTCCACGCTGGTTGCTCCCATCGATATCGGCGATGGCTCGTACGTGGCCGCCGGGTCGGTAATCACCGAGCCAGTGCCGGCGGACGCTCTGGCGCTCGGCCGCGCTCGGCAGACGGTGAAGGAAGAGTGGGCCAAGAAGCGAAGGCAACTCGGCAAGCCGCGGTAAGAAATTGGTTTACCCTGAAGCTGATGCAAGATGCGATTCGTTTTGAAGACGGACCGGGCGGACTCCGCCGGATTGTAATCGATACGCCTCTGGCCGAAGGCACAATCTATTTGCACGGCGCGCACGTGACGGCATGGACGCCGCGCGGGCAGCGGCCCGTGTTGTTCACCAGCTCTCGAAGCCTGTTCGAAAAGGACAAGCCGATTCGCGGTGGAGTGCCGATAGTCTTCCCCTGGTTTGGACCGCGCAGCGACGGGCGGCCGGGTCCGATCCACGGTTTCGCCCGCATCAGTCCGTGGACCGTGGAAAGCTACGAAGTAAGGTCGGACGGCGCCGCGGAGATCCGCTTGGCCTTGTCGGCCGGCTCCGTCAAGCTGGCATTCCGCGTCGTAATGGGAGCGAGTCTGGAAATGGAATTGACGGTCCGCAACGAAGGGGCCGCCGAGGTCCGCTTCGAGGAGGCGCTGCACACGTACTTCGCCGTCGCCGATATCCGCCAGGTCTCGGTGACGGGGCTCGAAGCCACCACCTGTATCGACAAGACCGACGGCTTCCAGCGGAAAGTCTCGGACGCGCCGATCCGCTTCACGAAGGAGACCGACCAGGTACACCTGAATACCACGGCCCCCTGTGAAATCCACGACCCTGCCTGGGATCGCGTGATTGTAGTGGACAAGGCCGGGTCGCAGACCACCGTGGTGTGGAATCCCTGGATCGAGAAGACTCGCACGCTGGCCGATATGGCGCCGGACGATTGGCAGTCCATGGTCTGCGTGGAGTCGGCGAATGCGATGGAAAATGGCGTGACGCTGGCGGCGGGTGGTGTACACGTCATGCGCACCGCGATCCACCTCAAATAACCCGGCCCTTGATTTGCTAACATTCCAGCGGATGCGTGTCATCGCCTGCTCTCTGCTGACCATCTGCGCCGCCTGGGGACAGTTCCGCAGCACTGTGCCTCTTGTAGTTGCGCCCACCACCGTAACCGATTCGAAGGGCCGCTATGTGGACGGGTTGGACACGGAGGACTTGATTCTCTACGACAACAATGTGCCCCAGAAAATACACCTGGACTGGATGACGTTCCCCATCTCCGTGGTGGTAGCCGTGCAGACCAGCGACAATTCGCGTCCGGTGCTGGATAAACTCGGCGGCAGCGGAATTCTCTTCACGCAGTTGCTGGCGGGCGAGGGCGGCGAGACGGCGGTGATCAGTTTCAGCGACGAGGTGACCGTGCA
>DASZMZ010000092.1:0-23824 GCA_035551455.1 Candidatus Sulfopaludibacter sp. | reverse complement strand
TGGCGCTGAATCTGGCGCGCGAACTCGAGGTCACGGTGGACGAATTGTTCGCGCTGCGCGATACGTCGGCAGCGCTGCCGGAGGGTGTGGCGGCCGATGTGTTGAGCGCGGCGCCGGCGGAAAAAGGCCAACCGGTGCGCATCTGCCAGATGGGGTCGCGGTGGGTGGGGGTGCCTGTCACCGCGTCGCCGTACTATATGCCGGAAGCGGACGGCGTGATTCAGAAGGCGGGTCGCGGCGAGGGGCGCGCGGAACTGGCGGTGTTCGCGAAAGAGGAGGCCACGCAGAAGCGGCTGGTGCTGGCGGGTTGCGACCCGGCGACGAATCTGCTGGCCCGCATGGTGGAGAAGATCAGCGGGGTGGAAGTGGTGACGGCGGCCGCGTCGAGTAAGCTGGCGCTGCGATGGCTGCAGGAGGGCAAGGTGCACATCGCGGGGTCGCATTTGGAAGATGCCAGGACGGGCGAGTTCAACCTGCCGTTCCTGCGCAAGGAATATCCGGGCGAAGATCTCACGGTGGTCACTTTCGCGCGTTGGGAAGAGGGACTGGTGACGGCGGCGGGCAATCCGAAAGCCATCACGGGGGCCGCCGACCTGGTCCGCAAGAGCGTGCGCTTCGTCAATCGCGAACCTGGCTCGGGCAGTCGCGGTCTGCTGGATGAGCTGCTGGCGAAGATAGGTGTGGAGGGTCGGGAGGTCCACGGCTACGATCGGATCGCGTACGGACATCTGGCGGCGGCGTATTGCGTGGTGTCGGGCGATGCGGATGTCTGCCTGGCTACGCGGTCGGCGGCGAAGACGTTCGGGCTGGGCTTCGTGGCGCTGCGCAGCGAACGGTACGACCTAGTGATGCGGAAGCGCACGGCGTCGCTACCCGCGATGCAGGCATTGCTCGACGTTCTGCAAAGGGCCGCGCTTCGGCGCAAGCTGGAGGTGCTGGCCGGATATGACACGTCCGAGACGGGTACGGTGGTGGCGTAGGATTTCGTACATTCGGCGGGGCGTCGCGGATGATATGCTGACGCGGAATGCCAGTCGAACGAGTTGCACTGCGAGGCAGCGAGCGCGGAATGATGCCGCACTCGCAAACCATCGGTAGCCCCGATCCTAATTCCCTGATCACCGTCACGATCGTGCTGCGGCGTCGTGATGACAGCCTGCCGGAAGCGGGATCCACGATCATGTCCCGGGAGGAGTTCGCCCGGCGTTTTGGCGCGGATCCGGCGGATGTTCCACCGGTCGAGGAATTCGCCGCGGCCAACGATCTGACGGTGGTCGAGATCAATCTGGCGCGCCGGAGCATCGCGCTATCCGGCACGGTGGCCAACATGAACGAGGCTTTCGCGACGGAACTGCTGCTGTTTCAAAGTACAGAGGGCATGTTCCGCGGCCGGCTGGGAACGCTGTACATTCCGCGGAGTCTGGCGGGGATCGTGGTCGGCGTGTTCGGGCTGGACGAGCGGCCGCAGGCGCGGACGCATTTCCGCAGGCTCGCGGTGCAGACGGGTCCTCGGGCGGCGGGCGACACTTCGTACAGTCCCATCGCGGTGGCGCAGTTGTACGATTACCCGGTGGGCGGGAACGGCGCGGGTCAGACGGTGGCGATTATCGAACTGGGCGGCGGGTTTAAGACGGCCGATCTGTCGACGTACTTCAAGGGGCTCGGGCTGAAGACGGTGCCGCTGGTGACGGCGGTTTCGGTGGATGGCGCGCTGAATCAGCCGGTCGGCGACCCGAACAGCGCGGATGGCGAGGTGCTGCTGGATATCGAAGTGGTGGGAGCGATCGCGCCCGGGGCGAATATCGCGGTGTACTTTGCGCCGAATACGGATCAGGGATTCCTGGACGCGGTGACGACGGCGGTGCACGATACGATTCGCAAGCCGTCGGTGATTTCGATCAGTTGGGGCGGGCCGGAATCGTCGTGGACGGCGCAGTCGCTGACGGCATTCGACCAGGCTTTCCAGGACGCGGCGGCGGTCGGGGTGACGGTGTGCTGCGCGTCGGGCGACGACGGGTCGACGGACGGGGAGACGGACAACGCGGCGCACGTGGATTTCCCGTCGTCGAGTCCGCATGCGCTGGCGTGCGGGGGGACGCGGTTGGAGTCGACCACGAATAAGATTACGCGGGAGGTGGTGTGGAATGAGGGGGCGGGGAATGGCGCGAGCGGCGGCGGGGTGAGCGAGACTTTCGGGGTACCGTCATACCAGTCGGGGGCGAAGGTGCCGGTGTCGGTGAATCCGTCGCATTTTAAGGGGCGGGGGGTGCCGGACGTGTCGGGGGATGCGGATCCGGCGACGGGGTACCAGATACTGGTGGACGGTCGGAGTGCGGTGTTCGGGGGGACGAGCGCGGTGGCGCCGCTGTGGGCAGCGCTGATTGCGTTGATCAATCAGCAGCGCGGTACTCCGGTGGGCTTCGTCCACACGGCTCTGTACGCGGCTGCCGCTACGAAAGTGCTGCACGATATCACGTCGGGGAACAACGGGGCGTATACGGCGGGGGCGGGTTGGGACGCGTGTACGGGTCTCGGGTCGCCAGACGGGCAGGCGCTGCTGACGCTGTTCACCACGCGGCCGAGCTAAAAAAGGTGCCAGACACCTTTTGGGTCGAAAAATGTGTCTGGCACCTTTTTTCCCCGGAGTTTCCGTTTAGATTCAACGGCGGCCTGGCGAATAATGGGGACAGGCACATTTATTTCGGATTAAGGTGTCTGTCCCTATTTTAAGGCCCCGCAGCTAAAAAAGGTGCCAGACACCTTTTAGGTCGGAAAATGTGTCTGGCACCTTTTTCCCCCGGACTTCCCGTTTAGATTCAACGGTCGGCTGGCGAATAATGGGGACAGGCACATTTATTTCGGATAAAGGTGTCTGTCCCTATTTAGAGGGAGCCGCCGCCTCGGAGGGTCTTCTTTTCCTCTTCCCAATAGGGCGATTTGCCGTAGTGGTTGAAGATTTGCGAGCCCCAGGACGGGTCGGACATGTCCGGCCAGTTGTCTTTATCGAAACCCGGGGCGTTTTCCAAGGTCGCGCGGTCCACATTGAGAATGAAACATTTCTGGTCCTCATCGACCGTCAGCGCATTCCATGGCACCGCAAAGAGTTTGTTGCCCATTCCGAGCACGCCGCCGAAGGACAATACCGCGTAGGCAACTTTTCCGGACTGGATATCAATCATGAGTTCGTCGACTTTGCCCAAGTCTTCGCCTGCTGCGTTCCGCACGCTGTCCCCGGACAAACTACTGGCCGAAAGGACCCGTCGGAAATTCTTGTTTCTTGCCATTCAGATACCTCCCAGCTGTTTGTGTGCAGCTTTGAGTCCTATGCGCGTTTTCATGCGCCAACACGCAACGGTACACGGCGTGCATTTCACACCCGGTGTAAAGGAGAAACTGCAGCCATGTACGTTCGACAATCAATACTCACGACTTTAGCGGCGGTCACGCTGGCAGCCGGCAGCGCCGTGGCGCAAAACAGCGCCGACCGCATGACCTCAGGCAGTACATTCATGAACAAAGCCGCGCAGGGCGGAATCGCCGAGGTGGAAATGGGCCGGTTGGCCGTTCAGAATGGCGCCAATGAGGCGGTGAAAAATTTCGGTCAGCGCATGATCGATGACCACTCAAGAGCGAACGACGAGCTCAAGCAACTGGCGGCGCGCAAAAACGTAACACTGCCCACGACCCCCGACGCCAAGGAACAGGCAGGCATCGACCGTCTAGGGAAAGCCCAAGGGGCAACCTTTGACCGTGAATACATGAACATGATGGTGAACGATCACAAGGAAGACATCTCTGAATTTGAGAAGGCAGCCCGTACTGAAACGGATCCCGACGTGAAGGCCTTCGCAAACAAGACTCTGCCGACGCTGCGTGAGCACCTGAAACTGGCCCAAGAAACTCTAGCCAAAGTCAGATAGTCACGATCCTGGTACAGGCCGGGCAATCGGCCCGGCTTGTAACTTGAAACGCTGGTAGGCTTTCCATATCTCGGCGGCGGGTACTTCGTACCGGTCGCGCGTGCCGCAATTCTCTCCGAAATCAGTCAGGAACACATCGAACAACAGACTTTGTAGTCCATCCAGATTCGCGGCTTCCCCGATGCGGGCGAGCAACGCGTCCACCTCGGGATTGTAGTCGCCGGTATTGTGCTTCCCATCCAATTCCATTGGATTGTGGTGGAAGATAATGTCGCTCACGGCACGATAGAAACTGCCGTATTCTTTTTGCAGCAGACGGTGCTGCTGGCGGTCTTCTGTTTCGGGCGGCATATTTCACTTTATCAGAGTCCGGAAAGCCACGGCGCTGGCGTGTACACTGGTTGTGAACAGGAGGCCGAGGTATGAATTCCGGCAAATCGCGACGTGACTTTCTGTGCGCCGCAGGCATCGCGGCAACGTGGCCCATCAAAGAGGGGGCTGCCACGCCCAAGCTTTGCATGATCTCAAACGCCAACCCCACCGAGCGTTCGCTCCGGCGAATGCGGCAGATCGGGATCGAGCATGTGGTGATGAGCGGTCCCCGGATTCCGTGGGACGAAAGTGATCTTCGGGCCATCATGGAGCGCCACAAATCCGGCGGCGTGACGGTCTTCAATATGATGATCTCCGGCTTTCCGAATACGATTTACGGACGGCCGGGGCGGGATGCTGAGATCGAAAACGTTCAGAAGTCCATTCGTGCGGCGGGACGCGCCGGGCTGCCCATCGTGGAGTACAACTTCTACGCGCACCGCGCCATGGAGGGCTACTTCAACGAGGAGGGACGGGCTGGATCCGGGGTGCTCTCCTTCGATTACAGCCGCATGAAAAACCTTCCGCCCTTGCCCGAGGAAGGCGCCCACCCGATCGACGAGATGTGGAGCAACGTCGCGTACTTTTTGAAAGCGGTGGTGCCGGTCGCGAAGGAGGCTAATGTCCGGCTGGCGCTGCACCCAAACGATCCGCCGGCTCCGGAAAGCCGCGGTTCGGGACAGATCATGGGCAGCGTGGAGGGCTGGAAGCGGCTGGTGGAAATTGTGCCGAGTCCGCACAACGGGATCACGTTCGATTGCGGCGTCACGCGGGAAATGGGTCAGAACCCGGTTGAGGTGTGCCGCTACTTTAGTAAGAAGGACTGCATCAATCACGTTCACTTTCGCAACGTGCGAATGAAGGTGGCGCGCGAGAAATATACCGAGGTCTTCCCGGACGAAGGCGAAGTAGATATGTTCGGCGTGATGAAGGAACTGGTCCGCAACAAGTATCCACGGCTGATCTATCCCGAGCATCCCCGGGGCCTGGATGCCGACCGGGAGCCCGGCGCGGGCCAGTACGCGGGCTGGACTTTCAATGTGGCCTATGCCAGAGCGATGCTCCAGGCGGCTCTGGAGTCGCGGTAAAGCGGGGTGCGCAACTTCACAATGGCCGCGCGTCATGCAAGCATAGAATGAAGAGGGAAATCCAAATGAAGGCGACGAACAAGCTGCATGACCTGGGCCAGAGCATCTGGCTGGACAACATCACGCGCGACCTGCTGAACAGCGGCACGCTGCAGACGTATATCGACGATCTGTCTGTCACCGGACTGACTTCCAACCCGACCATCTTCGATCAGGCCATCAAGAAGAGTGCGGCCTACGACGACGACATCCGCCAGGAGACCGCCCGCGGCAAAGCCGGCGAGGAGCTTTTCTTCGACCTGGCACTGTCTGACCTCACCCGCGCCGCCGACATGTTCCGCCCTGTCCACGACCGCACCGCGGGCGTGGATGGCTGGGTGTCGCTGGAAGTTTCGCCGCTCCTGGCGTACGACACCGCCAGCACTTTGGCCGCGGCTAAGAGTCTGCACGATCGCGCCGGCAAGCCGAACCTCTACATCAAAATCCCGGGCACCGAAGAGGGTTTGCCCGCCATCGAAGAATCCATTTTTGCCGGCGTGCCCATCAACGTCACGCTGCTTTTTTCGCGCGCGCAATACCTGGCTGCCGCCGACGCTTACATGCGCGGCATTGAGCGCCGGATTGCGGCCGGATTGGTGCCGGTGGTCGGCTCGGTCGCTTCGGTCTTCATCAGCCGCTGGGATGCCGCCGTCGCGTCGAAGGTGCCGCCGGAACTGGTCAACAAGCTGGGCATTGCCATCGGCGGCGAGATCTATAAGGCTTACCGCGAGTTGGTCAATTCGCCGCGGTGGCAGCGCGCTGCGAACTTCGGTTTCCGTCCGCAAAGGCTGCTCTGGGCGAGCACGGGGACCAAGGACCCGAAGGCTTCCGACATCCTCTATATCAAGTCGCTGGCCTCGCCCTTCACCGTCAACACGATGCCGGAGAATACGCTGAAGGCCCTGGCCGACCATGGGGAACTGGGCGAGCCGCTGCCGGCCGATGGCGGCGATTTCGAAGTAGTCCTGGCCAGCTTCACAAGGGCCGGTATCGATCTGGACGACCTGGCCTGCCAGTTACAAAAGGACGGCGCTCAATCGTTCGTCAAATCGTGGACAGACCTTCTGGCAATGATCAATACGAAGAGTGCCGCGCTGGAAACTTCCACTGCCGGTCGACCCTGACAAAAGTTGACACTCACAAACAGGAGAATGAACTTGCCACCGCTCACCGGGCGCAAAGCCTGGAAGGCCCTTGCGGCCAACTACGATAAGGTTCGCGAACTCCACCTGCGCGAGTTGTTTGCCAAAGATCCGGAGCGCGCCGAGCGCATGACGGCCGAGGCCGCCGGACTTTTCCTGGATTACTCGAAGAACCGCGTGACCGAGGAGACTCTCGGACTCCTGGTGCAACTGGCCGACGAATCGGGCCTGCGCGCGCGGATCGACGCGATGTTTCGCGGCGATAAAATCAACGTCACCGAAAATCGCGCCGTGCTCCACGTGGCACTGCGCGCGCCGAAGGGGACGTCGATCGTTGTGGATGGGCAGGATGTGGTGCCGCAGGTCCACGCCGTGCTGGATCGGATGGCGGATTTCTGTAATCGCGTCCGCAGCGGGAAATGGAAGGGCCATACAGGCAAACGCATTCGCAACGTGGTGAACATCGGGATCGGGGGCTCCGACCTGGGCCCCGTCATGGCCTATGAGGCTCTGCGCTTTTACAGCGAGCGATCCATGGTGTTTCGCTTCGTCTCCAACGTAGATGGGACGGATTTCGCCGAGGCCGTGCGCGATTTGGACCCCGCCGAGACGCTCTTCATCGTCTCTTCGAAGACTTTCACCACGCTCGAAACCATGACCAATGCCTACACCGCGCGCGACTGGCTGTTGGCCGGGCTCGGCGGTGACGCGACTTCCATCCGCAGCCATTTCGCCGCCGTCTCCACCAATGGTGAGGCAGTCGCGAAGTTCGGCATCGACACCAGCAATATGTTCGGTTTCTGGGACTGGGTGGGCGGCCGGTATTCCATGGATTCGGCGATCGGACTTTCCACCATGCTGGCCGTGGGACCGGAGAATTTTCGCGCCATGCTGGACGGCTTTCACCAGATGGACGAACACTTCCGCACCGCGCCATTCGGCAAGAATCTCCCGGTGCTGATGGGTTTGCTCGGCATTTGGTATACCGATTTCTTCAACGCCCAAACGGTGGCCGTGCTGCCGTATGAGCAGTATCTGAAGCGCTTCCCGGCGTATCTGCAGCAGCTCACCATGGAGAGCAATGGCAAGCATGTGACGCTGGATGGCGCCCGGGTGAACTATTCCACCGGGGCCATTTATTGGGGCGAGCCGGGCACTAATGGACAGCACTCCTTCTATCAATTGATCCATCAGGGCACGCGCCTGATTCCCTGCGATTTCCTGGCCTTCCTGCAGCCGCTGAACGTTCTGGGCCGTCACCACGACATTCTCATCGCCAACGTTTTCGCGCAGGCCGAAGCGCTGGCCTTCGGCAAGAGTGCCGATGAGCCTTATCGCCAGTTCGACGGAAACCGTCCGTCCAACATGCTGCTCGCCGACAAACTCACGCCTCAGGCACTGGGCAGTCTGGTAGCGCTGTACGAACATCTCGTCTTTACTCAAGGCGTGATCTGGCAGATCAACTCCTTCGACCAGTGGGGTGTCGAACTCGGCAAAGTCCTGGCGCAGCGCATCATCCCGGAACTATCGAGTGACGCCAAGCTGAGTCACGACCCATCGACGAATAACCTGATCCGGCGATATCGGGGGAAGTGAGATTCAGTTCACCACGGAGACACGGAGAACACGGAGGAGTCACGGAGGCCCTGCTGGAATGGACAGGCAACCCGGTCAGAGGGCGAGTTACCGGAGAGGCCCTTGGCAGGGCGGCATTGCGCTTCCGGCGCAGCGACCTGCTGGAATGGACAGGCAGCCCGGTCAAAGGGCGAGTTGCCCGGAAAGGAAGCACGGAGGCCCTGCTGCGAAACTGACATGAGCAATCTTAAGTACACCAACTTCCCCTCCGAAGCGCCTGAAGAGGACGCGCTGGCCCAACTGGCGCTCGACGTGGGGTGGACCTGGAACGATGCGGCGGCGAAGATTTGGGCGAGTCTGAATCCCGAACTTTGGGAGCTCACGCACAATCCCTGGGTCGTGCTGCAGACCGTCTCCGGGGTGAGGTTGACGGAGCTGACCGGCGACCCGGCGTTTCAAGCGACGCTTCAGAAGGTGACCGAAGCGCGGCGCGCCGCCGCTGATTTGGCCCGCTGGTTTCAGCAGACGCACCCGAACCCGCCGCTCACCACCGTGGCCTACTTCAGCATGGAGTACATGCTCAGCGAAGCGCTGCCGATCTATTCCGGCGGATTGGGCAATGTGGCGGGGGATCAATTGAAAGCGGCGGACGATCTGGGCGTGCCGGTGGTGGCCGTGGGCCTGCTGTACGATCAGGGCTACTTCCGGCAGGAGATCGATCGCGACGGCAACCAGCGCGCTCTGTATCCGTATAACGATCCCGGCCAACTGCCGATACGGCCGGTGCGCAACGGCCACGGCGATTGGCTTCGCCTCAACCTTTCGTTTCCCGGATGCTCGCTCTGGGTCCGCACCTGGGAAGTGCAGGTGGGACGCACCCGTCTCTATCTGCTGGATACGAACGACCCGGCGAACATCCCGGAGTATCGGGGCATCACCAGCGAACTTTATGGCGGCGGACCCGACCTGCGGATTCGGCAGGAACTGCTGCTCGGCATCGGCGGCTGGCGTCTGCTGGGGGCGCTCGGGCTGAAACCGGAAGTTTGCCACCTCAATGAAGGCCACGCCTCGTTTGCGGTGCTGGAACGCGCCGCCGCTTATATGGAAGAGACCGGTCACCCCTTTTCCGCTGCCCTCAGCGTGACGCGGGCCGGCAATCTCTTCACGACTCACACTCCCGTGGAGGCCGGTTTCGACCGATTCCCGCCGGAGCTGATGCGCATGTACCTGCAACGGTACTGCGCCACGCGGCTGCACATCTCCTTCGACGACTTGATGGCTCTGGGCCGGCGGAATGCAGGCGACAGTCAGGAGCCGTTCAATATGGCCTTCCTGGCCATGCGCACCGCCGGGGCGGTGAATGGCGTCAGCCGCCTGCATGGAGAGGTGAGCCGTACTCTCTTTCAGCCGCTCTTTCCGCGCTGGCCCACTCCGGAAGTTCCGATCGGCCATGTCACTAATGGAGTTCACGTCACCACCTGGCAGTCCGATGAGGCGACGCCCTTGTGGAAGGATCCGGCGCAGATTCGGCAGAAGCCGGACGCCGAAATCTGGGGTATGCGCACGGCCGCGCGCGAGTCGCTGGTGGGATACGTGCGCTCCCGTTATGCCCGTCAGGTGGCCATACAGGGCGGGTGCGCGCAGGACGTCGACAACGCCTCCGCGGTCTTCGATCCCCAGGTGCTGACGCTCGGCTTCGCACGCCGTTTCGCGACCTATAAACGACCCAATCTGTTGTTGCGCGATGCGGGCCGGCTGACGGCCATTCTGCGCAATCGCGAGCGCCCGGTCCAACTGGTGATCGCGGGCAAGGCGCATCCCGCCGATGGCGCCGGTCAGGAGATGATCCGCCAATGGAGCCAGTTCATTCGCGATGCCGGTCCGCATTCGCCCGTCATCTTTCTCAGCGATTACGACATGCTGCTCACGGGGCGGCTGGTGGGCGGCGTGGACGTGTGGGTCAATACGCCGAGGCGTCCGTGGGAAGCCAGCGGGACCAGCGGCATGAAGGTCCTGTCGAATGGCGGTTTGAACCTTTCGGAGCTCGATGGCTGGTGGGCCGAGGCTTACACGCCGGACGTCGGGTGGGCGCTCGGAGACGGGAGCGAACACGGCGACGATCCTGCATGGGACGCGGCGGAGGCGGTGGCACTTTACGAATTGATTGAGCGCCAGATCGTACCGGAATTTTACGAGCGGGGCGCTGACGGGATTCCGCACCGGTGGGTGGGCCGGATCCGCGAGAGTATGGCGCGGCTCACGCCCGAGTACTCGGCGGCGCGGACTGTGCGCGAGTATACCGAGAAGCACTACTTGCCGAGGGCCGCGGCCTACGCTGACCGGGCTGCGGCGAACGGCAGGGTGGGCCTGGAGTTGGACGAGTGGAAACGGAAGATCGACGCGGGGTGGCAGCACGTGGCGTTTGGCAAGGTGCAGGTCGAAGGGAACCGTTTTGAAGTGACGGTGTATCTGGGCGAGATCGACCCGAGCGAGGTTGCGGTGGAACTGTTTGCAGATGGTCCGGTACGGATTGCGATGCAGGAAGCCGGACGGCTGCCCGATGGCGGGTATCGGTATACGGCGAATGCGGACGGGTCTCGCAGTGCCGGCGATTACACCGCGCGCATTGTTCCGCACCACGACTCGGCGGCGGTGCCTTTAGAGACGGGCAGGATTTTATGGCAGCGTTAAGTGGGACCGCGGTGATGGTATAACTTTGGCATGGCGGAAACTGCCGAAAAAGAGATGTTCCCCTGCCTGGACGAAGCGCAGATTGCACGGCTGCTGCCGTGCGGCACGCGGCGCAGCGTAAAGGCGGGAGAGATTGTCTTCGAACAGGGCAACGACACGCATGGCGTCTTCGTCGTCCTGAGCGGAGCCCTGGAGATTGTCGGCGTCTCCAGTGGGAATGGCGATGCCACCGTGCTGCGCGTAATCGGACAAGGCACTTTCACCGGCGAAGTGAACCAGCTTTCGGGCCGCCGCAGCCTGGTCCGCTGTCAGGCCCGCGAAGATAGCGAACTGCTGGAAATTGACCGTGAGGCCCTCCGCCACGTCATGCAGACCGACGTCGCTATTGGCGAAATCTTCCTGCGCGCCTTCGTGCTTCGCCGCGTCTTCCTGATCAGCCACGAGGTTGGCGACGCGATTCTCATCGGCTCCGGCCATTCCGCCGACACACTCCGCCTGCGCGCCTTCCTGGCCCGCAACGGCCATCCGCACACGTACGTGGATGTGGAACGCGATGCCGACTTTCAAACGGTGCTCGACCATTTCGGCGTGCAGATTAGCGACATCCCGGTGCTGGTGTGCCGCAACGACCTGATTCTGCGGAATCCCAGCAACGCCGATGCCGCGGCTTGTTTCGGCCTGAACGCCGGTGTGGACGAAGGCGGCGTATACGACCTGATCGTGGTCGGCGCCGGACCCGCGGGACTCGCGGCCGCGGTCTACGGCGCTTCGGAGGGACTGCAGGTGCTGGTGTTGGAAGGCAACGCACCGGGTGGACAGGCGGGTTCCAGCTCGCGCATCGAAAACTATCTGGGTTTTCCGTTGGGCATCTCCGGCCAGGAGTTGACGAACCGGGCCTTCGTTCAGGCCGAGAAGTTCGGGGCGCAGATCATGGTGGCCCGCGGCGCGAACGCGCTGCATTGCAGCCACCCGGTTTACACGCTCGACCTGGAAGATGGGGGCACCGTCCGCGCCCGTACCGTGATCATCGCCGCCGGCGCGCGATACCGGAAACTGGGACTGGCCAACCTGGCGCAGTTCGAAGGCGTGGGGGTTTATTACGGCGCGTCGAGGGTGGAGGCGGATCTCTGCGGCAACGAAGAGATTGTGGTGGTGGGCGGGGGCAATTCGGCGGGTCAGGCGGCACTCTACCTGGCGGGCAACGGCCGTCATGTTTACCTGCTGGTGCGCGGACCCGGCCTCTCTGAAACCATGTCGCGCTATCTGATCGCGCGGATTGAGGCCTGCACCGATATTACGGTGAAAACGCGCACGGAAATCACCGAGCTCGAAGGCAATGACCACCTGGAGCGGGTTCACTGGCGCGACGGCCAGAGTGGCGAAACCGAAGTGCATCCGATCCGCCACGTCTTCTCGATGACGGGGGCCAGTCCTAACAGTTCGTGGTTGAAGGACTGTCTGGCACTCGACCCGAAACAGTTCATCAAGACCGGGACCGATCTGGGAGAAGAGTGGTCTCAGTCGCGGTCGCCGTACATGCTGGAAACCAGCCGTCCCGGAGTTTTCGCTGTAGGCGATATCCGCTCGGGCAGCGTCAAACGCGTGGCGTCGGCGGTGGGGGAAGGCTCGATGGCCGTTCAATTCGTCCACAAGGTTCTGGCCCAATAGGCGGGTGGGTGGTCACGTCGGGGAAGAGTCGATCAACACCGCGGCGCAGGCCGAACTCAATACAGCTAAGAGCGCGGCGATCCAGACCACGTCACGGAAGCCGCTGACGAATGCTTCCTGGAGCGCATGCCGCACGCGCGGATCGTTGGTTTCGATTGCCGCCAGTTTGGGACGCTGGAGTTCGATATTGCGGCGCGCGTCGGCGGGCAGTTGGAGATGGTCCAAGCGCCGCTCCAGGTCGCGGTTAAAGCCGATCGAGAGGACGAACCCGAGTGCCGCGACCGCGAGCAACCCGGCCACGCGCGACACCGCGTTATTGACACCCGATGCGGCGCCGGCATGGCGGGCATCCACGGCGCTCATGACGGCAGTAGTCAGCGGCGCCACGCTGATCGCCATCCCCGCTCCCAGAATCACGACGGGCGGAAAGAACGTCGTCCAATAGCTGCCGCCGACTCCGGCCCGCGCGAATAAAGCGAAGCCGACGGCCGCGATCAGAGGACCGATCGTCAAGGGCGCACGCGCTCCATACCGCTCAAACAATCCGCCCGACCAGCGCGACAGGAGGAACAGCAACAGGATTAAAGGAAGCAGCGCCGCGCCCGCCTCGGTCGCGCTGTACCCTTGCACCTGAATCAGATTCATGGGGAAGAAGAACAGGAGCCCGCCCAGGGCCGCGTAGAGAAACAGCGTGAGCAGATTCGCGCCGCTAAAACTTCGCGAGCGGAAGAGTTCGAGTGGGAGCATGGGAGCGGGCGATCGCTCTTCCACAAACAGAAATACCACCAGCGCCGCTACCCCGGCCGCGCCCGCCAGCGGAGTTTTTTCGATGAAGGCGAATACGACGCCGCCCAGACCCAATCCCGCCAGCACGGCGCCCGGCCAGTCGATGGTCGCGCCGGCCCGCTTCTCACCGGATTCCGGGATCCGCCAGAGGGTCAGCACGATCACGGCTACGGCAAGCGGCAGATTGATGAAGAAGACCCACCGCCACGACGCGTGCTGCACCAGCCATCCGCCGAGCACCGGACCCAGGGCCGTGGTGATGGATGTGAATCCCGACCACGTGCCGATGGCGCGGCCGCGCTCCTCCTTTTCAAAGGAGACGCTGATGAGGGCCAGACTGCCCGGCACCAGCAGCGCTCCGCCGATGCCTTGCAGACCGCGGGCGGCGATCAGTTGGTCGATATTCGGCGCCAGTCCGCACCACGCCGACGCGACCGCAAATAGCGCCACCCCGGCGGCGAAGACTTTGCGCCTGCTATACAGGTCGCCCAGCGCGCCACCGGTGAGCAGCAGCGCTGACAGAGACAGGGCGTAGGCTTCGACCACCCATTGGAGATCGGTGAGCGTCGCGTGCAAGCCCTGTTGCAGCGCCGGGAGCGCCACGTTGACCACCGTGCCATCGATAAAGGCCATGCTCGACCCGAGAATGGTCGCCGCCAGGACCCAGGGTTTGGCCGTATTCGCCACGACCTATTGTCACCCGGCGATGGTACAGGTAAAATTCTTGAATCGCTCAACCATTTTGAAAAGTCCGTTAATTATGGGGACTGGGGCTTACACATCCGAACATTCCGGTGACGTCTATCAGTTGGCGTGTCTGGAGATCCGCGGGGGCAACCGCCGGGCCGTTTACGACGCCGAATTGCCCGGTTTGAATGCCTGGATTTCCTGTCGGCCGCTGCTGCCGGCGACGAGCGGCGGCGATCTCTATTATCTCTCGGTGTGTGCGCAGGGATCCATTTCGCGCGTCACCATTGCCGATGTCGCCGGCCACGGAGAAGGGGTCAGCGGCGTGGCCGAGCATTTGCGCGACGCCCTCCGCGAACATGTAGACGAATGGGATCAATCGGCCCTCATCCGCGGGCTCAACGACGGCCTGCTCAAGGGCGCAGGCCACGCAAAGTTCGCCACGGCATTTGTGCTGAGCCACTACGCGGCGACCGGCGAAATGCTGTTCACCAACGCCGGTCATCTTCCGCCGCTGTGGTACCGCGCGAGGGCCGGGCAGTGGACTTTCATGGAGGACCTCACGCCGTACTCCAAGGATTTGGCCGATCTGCCGCTGGGTATGATTCCCGGCACCGATTACCGGCAGACCGCCGTGCAACTGGGCGACGGCGACATCGTACTGCTTTACACCGATGGCCTAAGCGAAGCGGAGGACGGCGAAGGCGAGCAACTCGGCCTGGGGCGACTTCTCGAGCTCACCGCCGCACTGCCCACGAACTCGCCGGCGGCCGCGGGACAGGCGCTGTTGAACGCGGTGGCCCGCCATCGCGGCGGCGCTCCGGCCTCTGACGACGAGACCGTGGTGGCGCTCCGGCGGCATCCGGTGGTCCCGCATCGTGACTTATGACCGGCACTGAAAGCCTGCACGTCACTTTCGAAATGTGCAGCGACCCGCTGAACCTGCCGCTGGTTCGCGCCACTGTGGGGCAACTCGCGGCATTGGTGGGATGGGACGAAGCGGCGACGCTCGCCATCACGATGGCCGCGGACGAGGCGCTGGCCAATGTGATCCGCCACGCGTACCACGGCCGCACGGACGGCCGCATCGAACTGCACTGCTACGCCTCAGCGGGCGAGTTGCGTTTTGAGATGCGCGACCGCGGAGATCCACCGGATCTTTCTCGCATCTGTTCGCGGCAGGTGGGCTGCGATCAGATTGGCGGCCTGGGCACACACGTGATCCGCGACGTGATGGACACGGTATCCTACAAGGAAACCGCGGAGGGAAATCTGTTCACCGCTACAAAACGGCTCCGGAGGCAGGAATGATCATATCCGTTCGTGAGGCTGCGGCCACGCGCATTATCGATGTTTCGGGCGATGTCGACCTGGGCAGCTCACCCAATTTGCGCCGCGCTCTCTTCGATTCTTTGCGCGAGGTCCCCAAGCTGGCGCTGAATCTGCGCGCGCTGCGCTACATCGATAGCTCCGGCATTGCCACGCTCATCGAGGTTCTGAAGGACGCGCAGAAGCTGCAGAAGGAATTCGTGCTGTTTGGGCTGAGTCCCGCGGTCCGCGACGTTTTCCACCTTACACATGTAAACCGGATCTTCCGCATCTTCGAGAGCGAAGAAGAAGCCGTAGCACCCGCGTGATCGATCGAATTGGCGGACAGACCGAACGAATTCTGGCTTACCTGGGCGGCCTGACGGAATTGGTGGGCCGGGCGCTGGCTGCGTTCTTCGTTTCTCCCCTGAAGCGCGCGCGCGGCTTCCATCGCGCCGTCCATCAGGCGATGGTGGTGGGCGTGAGCGCCGTGCCGATCATTACGCTGATCACGTTTTTCGTGGGTGTCATTATCGCGCTGCAAGGGGCCTACGGCTTGCGGCGGCTGGGTGCGATGCAGCTGGTGGCCGGTCTGGTGGCCATCTCCATTACGCGCGAACTGGGTCCGCTGGTGGCGGCCATCGTGGTGATTGGCCGGTCAGGCTCTTCGTTCGCCGCCGAGATCGGCGCGATGCGCGTGGCCGAGGAACTAGATGCGCTGAAGACCATGGCGCTCGATCCGGTGGCATTTCTGGTGACTCCGAAACTGGTTGCCATGGTGGTGGTGATGCCGTGTCTGGCGCTCTGGTCGGACCTGATGGGAGTCACCGGCGGCGCTCTTTTCGGAGTGAGCGGCGCGGGCTTCACGCTGGGCAGTTATTTCATGGCGACGCGCGAGGCGCTGGTGCTTCGCGACATCACCACGGGTCTGGTGAAGAGCCTGGTATTTGGCATGGTGATCACGGCAGTGGGCTGCTACGAGGGCTTCACCACGGGCGCGGGCGCGGAGGAAGTGGGCCGCTCCACCACGTCCGCGGTGGTGATCTCGCTGCTGCTGGTAGTGCTCATCGATCTGGCCTTCACCTATCTCTTCTATTCGGCGAGGCCGGGGGCATGAGTGACGCCATTATCTGCACCCGCGGCCTGCGCGTCCAATATGGCGATCGCGAGGTGCTCCACGGCATCGATTTCGACATACAGCCCGGCGAGACGGTGGTGATCCTGGGCGGCTCCGGCTCCGGCAAGAGTACTCTGCTGCGCACGATGGTGGGGCTCGAAAAGCCGGCCTCCGGCGAAGTGCGCGTCAAAGACACGGACCTGGCCCACGCCACCACGCGGCAACTCGACGACATTCGCCGCAAGATCGGACTTTCGTTTCAGGGCGGGGCACTGATCGGCTCCATGACGGTGGGCGAAAACATCGCGCTGCCGCTGCTGGAACATTCCGAGTTGGCGGCCTCCACCATCGAGGTGATGGTGCGCATCAAGCTGGAACAGGTGGGCCTCAGCGGCTTCGAAAACTACATGCCCTCGCAGTTGAGCGGCGGGATGAAGAAGCGCGCCGCGATTGCTCGCGCCCTGGCCATGGATCCGGAGATTCTCTTCTTCGACGAACCCTCGGCCGGGCTCGACCCCATCATGGCTGCCGGCATTGACGACTTAATTCTGAATCTCAAGAAAGCGTACGCCATGACCATCATCGTGGTGACTCACGAATTGGCCAGCGCCTTCCTGATTGCCGATCGGATCATTCTCATCGACCGGGGGAATATCCTGGCGATGGGCCCGGCGAAGGAGATTCAGCAGAGCAGCCAACCTCGGGTGCGCCAGTTTCTGGACCGCATCGCCGATTCGACCGCCGACGATGAGATAGACCACCTCCGCATGTATACGGAAGGAATTTGGTGAGGTAATGGACGCTACACGCGAACGCACGCTGGTGGGACTATTTGTGGTGATTGCCGCGGCCCTGCTCTTCGTTTCCGTGCTGGCCCTTTCGGGCGGCTTCGGCGCCCCGGCCGTGCCCCACCGGTCGTACTTCAAGTATGCCGGCGGAGTCCAGCCGGGGGCTGCGGTCCGCTTCGGCGGTTTGCTGGTGGGGAAGGTGGACCGTGTGCGTGTGGACCCTTCGAACTCCACGCGCATCGAGATTCACTACCAGATCGACCACGGCACGCCCGTGAAGACGGACAGTATCGCCAAGATCACCACGCTCGGCCCGCTGACCGATAACTATATCGAGATCACCACGGGAACGCTGAAAGCCTCGCTGCTGCCGCCCGATTCCGAAATTCCCTCCGCCGAGATTTTCGGGCTGCCTCAAATCGGCGAGGCGATGCAGGCCATGCTGCCCGACGTGCAGACCGCGCTGGGCAAGGTCAACAAGAGTCTGGACGATCTGCAAGTCACGGTGACTCGCGCCAACGATCTGCTGAACGACCGCAACCGCGCCGCCATCGCGCACACCCTCTCGGGGGCCGACCAGTTGATCTCCGAAGCGCGGCCGCAGGCGAACCAATTGCTCGCCAACGCCAACCACATGCTGAACGATGCCCAGCCGAAACTTGCCGCCAGCCTGAGCAACGTGCAGGACCTGACCACCAAACTCACGCCGCTGCTGGAAGAGATTCAGAAAGTCTCCACACGCGCCGGCGATACCCTGGCACATGTCGATGGCGCGCTGGTGGAAAATCGCGCCGATGTCCGCGCCTCCGTTACAACGCTGCGCGACGCGCTGTCGAAATCCACTGTGCTGCTCGATCACCTGAATCAGGCGCTGGATCAGAACGCCGACAACATCGACGAACTCCTGGACAACCTCCGGGTCTCCACGGAAAACCTGAAAGGCCTCACGGAAACGCTGCGCAGTAAGCCGGCCAGCCTGATTCGCGGGATCCGGGCCGAAGATCGCAAACCAGGAGGAGTGAAGAAATGAAATTGTCGATTGGCATGGTGGCGGTGGTGTCGCTGGCGTCGCTCGGCTGCGTGGGCGGGAAGCCGATTCACTATTACGCGGTGACTCCTCCGCGAGTTACTGCGACGGGACCCAAGCTGAATGGCCTCATTCTGCTGGTGGGACGCATCGCCACCACCGACGCGCTGGAAGACAGCCGCATCCGCTACCGCTCGGGGGCCAATGAGGTCGGCACCTACGAGTATCACCGCTGGACGGATCGTCCCGGCGTGATGGTGCGCGACCAGCTTCTGCTGACGCTGCGCGGCTCCGGTCTGTTCCGTGAGGTGCAGGAAGCCGGCAGCACGGCGTCCGGAAACTACCTGATCAGCGGCAAGCTCTTCGAGTTCGACGAAGTGGACGACGGCGCCATACAGACTCGGATCTCACTGCACCTGGAAATGTTGGATCGCAGGACCGGGGTGGCCGTATGGGACCAGCTTTACAACCGGAACGAGCCGGTAAACGGAAAGGAGATGAAGGACGTGGTGGCCTCGCTGGATCGGAACCTGCAGCACGTGATTACGGACAGTGCCGCCGCAATCGAGGCATTTCTGGCTAAGGGTGCCTAGTCCGAATACTGGCAAGTGCCGCTATTTGGGCACGGAGCGCACGGGCACCTGCGTTAACTCCTTCAATTGCACTAGCTTCCTGTGGCATTCCGTTTGCGATGACATACCTGAAATGACAAAACGGCTGCTTCTGGTAATCCTCTTCGCCGCAGCGGTGGGCCTCGCGGACGATGGCGCAAGCGTTGCCTTCGGACGCTACCTGTCGGGGCTGAACAGCGCGGACCCGTGGAGTCTGGAAACCGTCGAGATCGACGCTGCTTTGCCCAGGCTTGCGGAAAAGGGCAAGCTCCGCGCCATCCGCCGCATGCTGCCTCACTGCAAGCCGGAGTACGAAATGGTGGAGATGACCGGCGATGGCACCGTGAAGCGCCAACTGCTGGTACGCTACCTCTCCGAGGAGGTTCGAACCGCGGCCATTCCGCCTACTTCCGTGGCAGTCACGCCGGCCAATTACAAGTTCAGCTACAAGGGTCCGGTGCAGCATGGGGACGGGCTGGTGTATGCTTTCCTCATCACGCCGCGCAAGAAGCGCGAAGGTTTGATCAAGGGCGAATTGTGGCTTGACGAATCGGGTGTGGCGGTCCATGAGTCTGGCTACCTGGTCAAGAACCCCTCGATTTTCGTGAAGCGGATGTATGTGACGCGGGAACTGGTGGCGCCGTCCGGATTGAATCCGGTGCGCGTCACGAATCTCGCACTCGATGTACGCGGAATCGGGCGGGCGGAATTGAACGTGCAGGAGCGACCGTGCAGCAATACATGTACTGTGATCTCATCGGATCGCGAATGAAAACAGGTTAGTTGGCAGGCGAAAGCGGCTGCCCCACTCAGACATAAATGCATGCCCTCACCGAATTCCTGGTCAAACATGGCTACGTCGTGGTATTCGGCGCGGTTTTCGTGGAGCAAATCGGGCTGCCCGTGCCGTCCGGTCCCGTCCTTCTGGCGGCGGGAGCGCTGGCGGGGCTGCATCGTCTGAGTCCGTCGGCGGTGCTGGCTCTGGCGCTTCTCGCGTCTTTGATCTGCGATTCGGTCTGGTATCTGCTGGGGCAGCGCCGCGGCAGTGCAGTCATGCAATTCATGTGCCGCGTGTCGCTGGAGCCTAACATCTGTATTTCGAAGACCAAGTCGGCATACACGCGCTACGGTCCCAAGTCGCTGGTGTTTGCAAAGTTTGTGCCGTGGCTCGGCACGCTGGCGCCGCCGATGGCGGGCATGTTTAAGCTGGCGCCGTGGAAATTCGGCGTGCTGGATGGCGTAGGCGCTCTGGCATGGTCCGGCGCCTATTTCCTGGCGGGCTGGGTTTTTCGCGAGCAATTGGAAGACGTGGCGACCGTGCTCTCGCGTTTTGGCATCTGGTCCGGTGTGGGACTTGGCGCCGCGCTAGCGGCCTACATCGCCTCCAAATACATCCGGCGCCGCCGCATCTACCGTTCCCTGCGGACCCATCGGATGACGCCCAACGAGTTGAAGCGCCGGCTGGATGCCGGCGAGAAGCCCGTAATCGTAGATCTGCGGCCCGATTTCGAGCGGCGGGATGGGGTGATTCCCGGCGCCATCGCCGCCACGTACGACGAATTGGATTCGCTGCCGGCGTCCGCTCTCGAGACGGACGTGGTGTTCTACTGCTCCTGCCCCGACGAAATCAGCGCCGTGCGCGCCGCGCTGCGACTGCAGAGGCGCGGGGCCGTGCGGGTCCATCCGCTGCAGGGCGGCTTCGCCGGTTGGCGCGATCTGGGATTTCCCGTGAATCTAGATGCCGCCGAGACGCATCTATCTTGATGTCAAGGCAATCTTGCGAGGAGAGCTCAATGAAGAACGAGTACAAAATCGACCCGGCCCATTCCAGCGCCCAGTTCACCGTGCGCCACATGATGATCACGAACGTGCGCGGCGCATTTAGCGGCATACAGGGAACTGTGAGTTACGACCCGAACGACGTGTCATCGTCGAAGGTGAACGTGGTAATCGACGCCACCACGCTCAACACGCTGGACGCGCAGCGCGACGCGCACTTGAAGAGCGCCGATTTCCTCGATGTGGAAAAGTATCCCACCATCACGTTCAACAGCACCAAAGTGGAGCCCGCCGGCGACGGCGAGATCAACGTCACCGGAGACCTGACGATCCACGGCGTCACCAAGCCCGTGGTGCTCAAGGTGGAAGAACCCTCCATGGAAGCCAAAGATCCCTGGGGCAATTTGCGAATGGGCGCGTCCGCCACTACTAAGATCAAGCGCAGCGATTTCGGCCTGCAATATAACGCGGCGCTGGAAACCGGCGGAGTCCTGATCGGCGACGAGCTCAAGCTGGCGCTCGAAGTTTCTCTGATCCGCTTGTAACACTGTACGAAACCGCGCAGTTTTACCAGATTCTCCCGCTAGTTCCGAGCACAATTCTCGCTTCTCTCAATATGGAGGACCGGGGATGCAGTTAAGAACTATAAACGGGCTCATGATGGCGGCAGTGTTGTGCGGCGGCGCGGCGTTCGCACAAGACACGCCGATCCCGGCGTCGGCGGCGATCAGCATCGCCGGCTGCAACGCACAGGATCTGAGCGACAGCAGCGACAGTGCGCGAAACGATCCGGTGTGGGCGCCGATTCTGCACGACCCGCTCCACTTGTTCCCCCACGATGTGACGATTCTCGAAGGCCGCATCCTGGGATACAACGAAAAATTCAAGGGGCGCCTGCTGCTGCCCCGGGAAGCCACCGTCGATCAGTCCCCCAGCGAGGTTGCTGAAGAGGACCTGCCGTGGAATCACTACACGCACGACAAGACCATCGACGTGGTGCCGGACAAGGGCTACAAGCACCTGCTCTCGTCCTACCTGCAGAACGGAATCCTGCAAGTCCACGACGCCATGGAGGTGGAATGGGAGAACGGCAGCGGCGGCATCGAAGTGGTGAACGACAACATTGTCCAGGGAGAGGATCTGACGTGGGGCGGCATTCCTCAATTCGCCTGGGCGTCGGCGGGCGACCGCGTGTGGGTTGCCGGCCGGTGGATTTTCGATTGCGGCCATCCGGGCTCCGGCGATCCTGAGCAGGTGGCGTACAGTACGGAGATTCATCCGCCGCGCGTGATGGTGGTGTTCCGTCTGAATCACCGCGTGTCGCTGCTGCAAACCGGTTTGGAGAGCGATATCGCCACGGGCGAAACCGCGCCCAGCACATGGCTTCCGGTCACCGGCGGCGCCACGCCGCTCCCAGTCACTGAGGCCGACATTCTAGTGAGCGGCAACGGCGGGGGCGCCAATGACACCTGCAATCTCATCAATCGCCACATCAATATTGTGACCGGCCATATTGACGATTGCACGTCTACGCCGCCCGTAATCCCAGTGAACGACCGCAATTATGTATTCGACATCTACCCGCCAGGCACGAACTTCGCAGAGGATGCCAAGCAGGCAAACGGGAATTTCCCGGTGGTGCCGCCCGCCTCTAACGCGGCGTTGCAGTGGAAGATCATCGACCGCATGGCCACCCTGCCGACTCACACCTGCGGCGCGGGATCGTACCCTGGCGGCGGAGGGACTTGCACCACCGTGGATCCCATTCTGTGCCTGGTGGATGACACCACTCCCGCCCCTACTCAGAACGAGACTGCATGCCCCGTTGGTCCGGCGCCTGCTTTTCCGACCAGGCTGCGCGTAATTCTGCCCTTCAAATTCTCTAATGCCAATGTGTTTGCCAAGTCCATTCTGTTGGGTTGGGACGATGTTCCCGGCACGCACAACACCACCGGCACCCAGAGCCCGAATGAAACGTACTCCATCAAGCTGCACAAGTTGACCGTCCTGAAGAATGGCGAAAGCTTCCTGCATGATGGCGACTGGCGCGTCTTCGTGGACGTGGGCGGACAGTGGCGGTACATGAGCGTCCCCAGTTTCTTCGACAAGAACAGCAATGGCGACAATGCCTGCAACGGCGATTCGCTACTGGAAAACGGCGACGACGATTGCTTCCAGTTCGACAAGCATCCGTGGATTGTCAGCGCTCCCGCGGGCATGCCGATTCACGTGGCGGTGGGCGGCTACGAGTCCGACGATGTGGACAGCCACTTCTGCCTGCAGGTGGACAACTTCTTCAACGGGGGCAATTGCCAGGCTTCCCTTCTGGCCGGAATCGCCTTGCTGCATGCCAATGACGACAGGTTGGGCACCATGGAATTCGACCTCGACCCGGCCACCGGATTCCAACAGATTGTGCCCGGCAGCCTGACCTATGACGTCACCGTCAACAACCTCACCTTCGAAACCAAGAAGCTGGACGATGCCTGCAACGACGTCAAGAACGTCACCAACGATTCGGGACGGGATTGCGGAATTGACGGCATCGCTTACCGCGCCGAATTCACGGTGACTCACATACCGCCGGTGGCTCCGCCGGTGAGCAGCGATTTGAAAGTGGGCAGCCCGAGTTACACCAATACCGCCACCGGTACCATCTACGTGCGCGCGGCTACGCCGTTGACGGTCTCCACCACGTCCTCCAGCACGGTGGGATTCCAATATCGTTTCACACCGGATGGCGGCGCGCCGCCGACCTACAGTCTGTTCGTTCTGCCCTTCCCGTACCACTGGCTCTGGACCGATTTCGCCGGCGGTCCGCGACAGGACGTGAAGCTCAACGGAAGCTTCGGCGCCGATGGCGGATACACAATCCAGTACTCGGCGGAGGCGGCCGATTGCGGCAACTTCGTGAACTGCGGCGTGACCGAGCCGCGCCACTCCGCTCATCTCGTGCTGGATACCACGGCTCCGACAGTGGTCATCTCTCAGCCCACCGCCACGCAGTATCCCCATAACGCCACGCTCACTCTGGCGTATACCGCGACCGACGCCGGGTCTGGTGTCGCGTCGACAACTCCGACATTGGACGGACAGGCCGTAGCGAATGGTCAGGTCATCAATCTACTGACCCAACTGGCGTTGGGGCCGCACGTCTTCCAAGTGACTGCCACGGACAATCTGGGCAACACCGGAACGTCCATGGTGACGTTCACGGTGGTGGTGA
>DASZMZ010000091.1:0-14531 GCA_035551455.1 Candidatus Sulfopaludibacter sp. | reverse complement strand
CCACCACCACGGTCCTGTCGTCCACCGGACGGGTCCGGCTGCCCGCGGCGTCCATGATACGGCCCACCAGTTCGCGCGACCCGGCACCGGCATGGCGGCGGACCACGTCCAGCACGCCGGCCAGAGTGAACTCGCAGCCGCGTTCGTCAGTCGCGTCGGTGATGCCGTCGGTGAAGGCGATCAGCATGTCGCCGGGTTCGAACGTCACGCTGTGGCTGGTATAGACAGCGCGCGGCGTCAGCCCCAGCACGGTGCCGGTGCTGTCCAGCCGATGGATGTGGCGACCGTTGCCGCTCACCAGCAGGGCCGGTTCGTGGCCCGCGCTGACATAGTGCAGCTTGTGACTATCGGTGTCCACCCAGGCGTAGTAAAGGCTGGCGAAGAAATTGGCGGGCGAGACCTCATAGAGGGCGCGGTTCAGTTCGCGCACCACGTTGAGAATCTCGCACTCCCGCCCGCTGGAAAGGCCGCGCAGCAGCGCCTGCATTCCCGCCATCAGAATGGCTGCCGGAGTTCCATGACCGGAAACATCGCCTACCCAGAAGAGCAGACCGCGAGATTCGCAGTTCACGAAATCGAAGAAATCACCGCCCACCGCTTCCATGGATCGGGAATCGCCGTCATACTCCAGGCCCTGCCATGCACTCAGAAGTTTTTCGCTCATACATGGATGACGCGCGGGGCCGCGGAATTGACCACCTCGGCTCCGTAAAGCTTGGTTAAAACTGACGTTGTATACTAGCCCTGCGATGAAACTTTCCCTCTGCATGACCGCACTCGCGGTCCTCTTTCCGCTGGCGGCGCAGGACAACCGCGCCGAGTGGAGTAAGCCCTTTCCCGCTCACAAAGTGGCGGGCAACATTTACTATGTGGGCAGTAACTTCCTGGCCAGCTATCTGATCACCACGCCGGAAGGCCACATCCTGATCAATACGGATTTCGAGCAGACGGTGCCGCTAATCCGCGCCTCCGTGGAGAAGCTCGGCTTCAAGTTCACCGACATCAAGATCATTCTGGGAAGCCATGCGCATGACGACCACATGGAGGCCGACGCCATGGTGAAAGAGATGACGGGCGCGCGCGTGATGGCCATGGAACAGGATGTGCCGTGGCTGAAGAAGATGACTCCGGGCGGCAAGCCGCATCCCGTGGACCGCGTGCTGCACGATGGCGATCAGGTCAAACTCGGCGGCAGCGTGTTGACCGCGCATCTGACCGCCGGCCACACGCCCGGGTGTACTTCGTGGTCCACAACGGCGGCCGAGGGTGGCAAGACTTACAACGTGGTGATCGTGTGCAGTGTGGGGTTCAATGCGGGTTACAAGCTGGTGAACAACAAGGACTATCCTCAAATCGCGGCCGATTACGTCCGCAGTTTCGCCACGCTCCGCAAGCTGCCCTGCGACATCTTCCTGGGCGCGCACGGCAACTTCTACGACCTCGACGCCAAGTACGCCCGGCTCCAGAAGGGCGGGCCCAATCCCTTCATCGATCACGCCGGCTATCTGGCGTACATCGCTCTCAAGGAGAAGGAATTCAACGCGGAGTTGGCGAAGCAGAAATCGGCCGGAGCGAAATAGCGCGCCAGGCGCGGCTCCAAGTCTATGGCGACCCGGCAGGTCTGGATCTGGCCGCCGATAATCCAGAGGCTGGTAGTGGGCGCGATGGTCAGCCGGGTGCCGTCGGTGAAGTTGAGGTCGAGGTCCGCATCGCAGACGAAGAGGCCCTTACGCTGCCAGCAACTCACGGCCCGGCGCTCCACCGAATCCAGGTCCAGGAACAAATTGAGAAAGGCCCGGCGGATTGCCGCCGGGCCGATGACGGGCTTCAGATTTGCCAGTTGGAAAGTGGCGCGCGCCGCGAACCGGGACGCCAGCAGATCCGCATCCAGCGTTTCAATGGCGTCCCAATAGGTCTGATCGGCGTCCATCGCTACTCTCCGCGCAGCACCTGAAAACCTTCAAACTCATTCAGCCAAACTTGATCCATCACGTAGCGGCCGCCCTGGAACGACATGGTGATGCCGCTGTGCGTGGCGCCCGGAGAGGTGAGCCGATTGACCAGCACGTTGACCTGTTCGCCGGTCTTCGCCCGGACCAGCAGCACGACGTTTGCGCTGCCGGCGTTCAGTTCCTGAACAGTCACTTCACCCGGAGGAAGTTCCACGCCGCCCACAACAGTCGGCACGGCCAGCGTGACCTTCAGAGGATTCAAGGAAGCGGCGCTTAAGCCAAGGGCCGCGATGCAGATTGCGAGAAGCGTTTTCATTTTTCTATCTCCTGCATAGAAAACGCTTCCCGATGCCCGTCAGTTACTGGTGGAGCAGAAGGCTTAACGTGCTTAACAGCCTCTTTACGAAAGCGGGAGCATCGGGGCAGGCGGCGCTGGGTGACGGCTCCGAGGGGGAGGCTCGGCGGCGCGTGCCGAGAGTGCGTAATGGCGACCACCGCTCATGCAGATTTGCCAGTCTTCGATAGCGCTGTTTCCGATGGCCGTACTTTTCTGGTGAAACTCGGGCGGGTTATCGCTGTTTTTCCATTCTACTGTGACTTGCTTACCGCCAAGAATTCAACAAGTCTGCGGGCTGGCTCGATTTTCAGCCCGAGCGCCCGTACGGCTTCCTCCAGGCTTCCCGGTACACCGTCCCGGTACGTTACCTTGATGTTGAAGACGCCCTCGATTCCCGTCTCGTCGACCACCGGTTTTCCAAGCAACGGCTCCATCATGAGGCCAAGCCCTCCGAAGGTACCCTTCAAACTTAGGCTACCCTTGCGACCGAACATGGTAAAGCGCCCGTCATCCTCTGCCTTGACCAGTCCGGGTGGTTTGCCGTTGGGAGCGGTCAGGACGTAGACGTCGGTTTCACGAGTTTCCTTGCGGACGCTCAGGTCGAAGGTGGCACGGACCACGTCGCACGAAACTTGTTGGAATGCCTCCAGGCTGGCGCCTGGCAAAGAGATCCAGACGTCATAACGAGTGTTCTCGTCCATCGCATTACTCGTGATCCTGCTTGCAGGAAAGAGATACACCCCGCCAAGAAGTCCTCGCAAGGTCACAGCCTTCAGTATTAGGCTGTCTTTGGCTCTGCCCACTGGGCCGCTTCGGTCTAATGTCGTAGTGGGACGGATCATCACGTCGAAGAGCGGTCGGGCGAGTGGATCGTCACTCGGCCGGAAGGCTGATGATCCGGGGACAGTCATCGGGACGCTGATGGGCCGCTTCGCTATGAGATCGTCGATCAAACCGGCGGTTAGATCGTTCGGGGTAACACTGGCGACCAGTTTACCTGCAGCGTCTATCAGAAACGTACGCGGGACGCCTGCCACGCCGTAGTCTGCAAATGTCTTGCGGTCTCTCGCCAAACCAATCCAGCCCTCGATGGGTCGCCTTTTCAGGAACGTCTCGACCGCGGCACTGCTTTCATCCGTCACGGAGAGAAAAACGACAGGCTGCTCTTTGAACTGCACAGTCAACTCGTTCAGGTGTGGAATTGCCATGACGCAAGGCCCGCACCATGTGGCCCAGAACTCTAACACCACGGCTTTTCCTTTAAGCGCGGCCAGGCTCGCGTTGGCCGCAGGCTGCTCGGGCAAGAGTTGGTCGAGCGCGATCTCCGGCGCCGGCTGGCCCACCCTAACGTCGCCAGATGCGGTGAAGATCAAACAAAGTAGCGCCGCAAGAAAACGAACCATGATACCGACCTCCGATTTCGACGTTAACACTGTGCGGTGGTGTTTTCCACACAGGGGCCGTTACGTCCCCCGGAGCCAGCTGCTTCACCGCCTCAACCAGAATCAACGCTGCCGCGCCAGGGCCGCGAGGACCAGCGCGCCGAGAATGATGGCCTCCTGCCTGACGCGGCGGCGCGATCGGGAGGGGAAGTGGAATTCCGCTGAGGCAAGGTTTTTGCGGCTTCTTACCGCCCAGCAACCCGGTCGTGTTCCCGGTTAGTGCACCGACAACAACGAACATCCGAGCGTCGGCATTGCGGGCAGTTGTCCGTATAGATCTGGACGACAGCGGCCAGGAAAAGCGAAACTGGTGTAGTTGAAAACGGATCCGTAGGGTCTTAGTACGTGGACCCGGTGTGTTTGCCAGTTCACCCCGATGTCGTACGGGAAGGCTGTTCCCGGCCCGGGCCGGAACCTTCACCCCGAGATAGCTTATATCGAGTTAGGGCGAGACAAGCGGCCCCACGGTATCCAAGGCGCCTTTCTCCTTCCCTGCTCTGATGATTTTGACTGCGGGCTCATCGGCCATTCAGGTCGTGAATGGCCTGAGCGGCATGGCCCTACAATGGTATCCAAGTCCGCCGGTATGGAGAACACCACTCGTCCGACCGGCCGGACTATGCAATCGAGGCACAAATGGAAAAGCTGACGTCGCCCAACGAAGACCGCGGGCGGATGTTCACACTCGGGGGACCAGCAAGTCCCGCCGTATTCTGGTGTCTTACCGCGGCACTCGCGCTCGCCGCATATTGGATTTGCCTGCGATTTCTCTTCCCCGGGTATTTCGCGCCGCTGTCTCCTTTTCATATCGATTTCTACGAATATGTCGGCGCATCTTACAAAGGACTTTCCGAATTGCTGCTGCATTACCCGAGGCCCGCCGCCTATGCCGCCATGAAACTTCTCGGCTCGTCGGGAATAAGCGGTCTGATGGCAGCCGGCGTCCTCATATCGTTGGCCAACGTGGTGCTAACCATCCGACTATTCGGATTTGTGACTGACGCCACACCCAGAGTGCTCCCGGTTTCCGCAGCCGCGTACTTGATCCTCTTATTCGCCCATCCGGATTTCTACTTTGAACATCGGCATGACTTCCCCGCCGAGGTGTCGTACCTATTTCTCGTTCTGAGCCTGCTTGCCTGGATCGCGTGGGTGCGCGAACCGTTGAGTTCAGGCCGCATCTGGGCCAATCCAGTGGTCAGGGCCTCTCTCCTTGCGGCAGCTCTTTTGTTCGTGGTGCTGTTTGCGTTTGCCAAAGAGACATACTTCGCTTCCGCGTTGCTCATCGTGTTCGCACTGGCGCTGGCCGACCCGCCAAGACGCAGATGGCACTTCGCCTTCTCCGCATTCATCGCTGTCTGCGAGATCGCCAGCCTTATCTGGACGCGTCATTTTAACGGGCCATTCGTAAATATCGAGGCGGGCGCGGCAAATCCGTACCATGTCAGCCTGAATCCCGCCTCGCTTATGCAAACTGGGTGGTTTTATCTGGCGCATTTGTTCAATCCGGCACTACTGCTGCTTTGCCTGGCAGTTCTCTGGATCTCGGCAAAACGCCGCGTCTGGATGATCACCTCGATCGGCTGGATGTTGGCGGGTCTCGCTGCGCTGGCCCCCCATGCGATGCTCCCCAATCACCGGTACGAGGAATATGCCTGGGCCGCCGCGCCCTTGCTGCTGGCGCCGATACTGCTGCTGGACCAGCCCTTGGGGGGCCGCCGGTTCACCGGCATCCGGCTGGGAATTCTGGCGGTAGTCACCGTCCTCGCAATCGCCGGTCCGGGCGGCTACCGGTCGGAATACAATAGCGGAACGCTGCAGTGGATGGTCCGCCAGGAACAGAAGAGCGCGGCAATCCAGAGGTCGCTTTCCTTCCTAGCTGGCGTGCCGAGACCGTCGCGCATCCTGGTGGTCGGGCTGGAGGATCCGGTGGTGCCGTGGCAGAATACCGACTTCGTCCGCCTCATGTTTGGTACGGATATTCATTGGACTGTGCTGGTGCAACCGGCTGCCCAATTGCGCCACAACAGCCGCTGGGTGAGTTTTGCGGAACCGAATGAAGTCAATCTGGCGGACTATGACTATGTGGCCACATACCAGACGACCGGGAATATGGCAGCTTTTCGGGATGTGCATCCGCTGCTATCAGGCCCGCCTGACGACGTGATGGTTCCCGCGCTGGCGCCGCTGAAATCCGACGCAGCGGCTCATCCGACGGACTACGGACGATTGTTGCGATGCGCGGCCACAGCCATAGACTGGGGACTGTGGACCGAAGCCGGGCAATTCCTCGAACAAGCGCGCGCCACGGGTGCGGGCGGAGATGCCACGTTCGCCAGACTCTCTACCGCCCTACGCAAGCGGCCGGCTCCGGTCTCCGCGGCCAGCGTGAGTTTCGGCGCGCGACCCGCCCGAATCGTACAACCCGACGGGAGCGGCCTGGGAGTCACTGAGTTGTACTGGAGCGTGCCAGACGGCTTTTTGGTGGAGGTTCACGTCAGCTCGCCCGACGGACCGCTGTTCGTCTCCAGCGACAAGTCCGGTCACGAACGGACTCAAAAGTGGGTGACCAACGGGATGCGATTCTATTTGCAGGACGTCCGCGGCGGAAAGCCTCTGACGGCCGCACACACTCTGGCCTCGGTCTCGATTGAGGTGACTCAGTGATTTCGGCCGCACGCCAACGCCGGCCGCTTTGCCGCGGAATTTCCCTCATCGCTGAAAGTGGTGTTACAAGTCTCTAAGCCATCCGTCTCCATTCAGGGGATTGATCAGTTTCGCGCCAGAATGAATCGCTTCTTGGCGGCTCGCGCCGCCCCGACATTCCGACCGCTAGGTAGGGTTCTTATCTAGACGTGACGCGCGCTGCGGCTGCGAAGCTCTCGCATGCGGGTCGTGTCTCAGTTGGATTTCCGCTGTCGGCGCAGCCCATCGGTCGAGCCGTTGCGGTTAAGCAGGAACGTACCTCAATCGAATCAGATCCTCGGCGATGAGATCGCTGGCCACCAGGTGGAGCGGCGGCCGTGCGCCGGCGAAGAATGGCTTACCGCTCCCCAGCACGACGGGGCGGAGGTAGAGTCGATACTCATCGATCAGACCGGCCTCGGTCAGGCTGCGCGCCAGGACTGGGCCGCCAACGTCGATCTCGCCGGTCAGTTCAGCCTTCAGCCTGCGTATCGCAGCCGCAAAGTCGTCCGCGATCAGCGTGGCGTTGGGGCCAACTGACTGGAGTGAATGCGACACAACCCACTTGGGTTTGCTCCGCCACGCTGCTGCGAACTCATTCTCCTCCGCGTCCCACTCAGGAAGGTCTTCGTCCCAATAGCGCATGACCTCGTACAGGCCGCGACCATATATGCAGCCGGTCAGGCCGCGCACATGCTCGACGAAGTGACGAAACGCCGAGGGCGCAGGCGGCCCCAACCTCATGTGGTCGACGTAGCCATCCAGGGACTGGTTCATTCCAAAAACAAGTTTCGCCATGTTGCAAATCTCCTGCCAGAGTTCTTCAAGAATAGCTTGAGCCGGCGGGTGCACCGACGGCGCCGACGTCACGCCCACGGTCCTCCAGGACTCCACTTCAGATGGAAGACGTTCTCCTGGGCAGCCGCCGACAGTGGCGTCGAAGCGAAGCGCCGCACTTGCGCCACGATATCGTCCAATCCGAATTCAGGGTCGAACCTGCTCCGGCGAACGAACGCTCGCCACTGCACAGCTCGGGCGGGGTCGGCGCTGAAGCCTTTAGTCAATCCAACTGGGGTCGCGTCGATGGCGGTGCCCCGATGTCGAAAAGTCGATCGAATGGCTTCGGCCAGAAGATCGCCGTCAAACGGGTACAGCCGCGCCAGGAGGGCGATGTCGTAGTAGTCCTTGATACGGCTGTTGAGGAGTCCGAGCATGGTGAGGGCCTCGAGTTTCTCGGCCACCACAGTTTCCTTTGGATAGGCCATGAGCACTGGCGGCGGAAACTCCAGCATCGCCGGGTACTCGATCTCGATTGGTCGCGGGACGATCACGTCTCCAAAACCAATGTCGATCTGCATTGGGATTCTCGCCTTCGCGAGGGTCGCGCTGAAGCGGACCCGCACACCCTCATATTCCGCGTCTTCCTTGATGCGCTGAACCTCGATCGAGGCGGCCGTAAACTCAATGCCATCAGGTTCAGTGCCGAACTCGCAGACCTCGCCGACCAGCGCACGAATCTGCTCCAACTCGTTGTTGGTTTTTCCTGCCAGGTCAATGTCCATCGTTGGCCTGGTGACAGGCGCCCTCCAAGCCGTCAGCAGGAGGGCTCCCTTCAGAACGAACCGAGCCGCGAATGGCGACTTTGCCAGGCGATATAGGAAACGCTCCATGGCGAAGTACTGCAGCAGTTCCTGGAAGGGCCGGCCCTGCGAGCGGGCTTGGTTCAAGAGACGCTGGCGGACGGAGGCGCCGAGATCGCGTCCACTCACAGCATCGCCTCCAGGTACGGACGCATCACTTTCTCGACGCGATCGACTTTCGCAAACCTGAATAGGCCCTGGAAATCCGGCTTCCGCGTCCGCTCGCGGAAGGTTCGCAGGGCTTCGATCGCGACATCCAGCCCGATCTTGTTTCGGTACTTGAAGCAGTCCGCGATCGTCTTCTCCGGTGAATACACCCGCACGGGAACCTGATCGATTGAGCTAACTTCAATGCCGGCGCTGAAGGACGGATCAGAGTACCAGAATACGCGTAGTGGGATGCCGTCGATTTTGGGGACTTGGGCGTGACTGGGAAGCGCCACGTCCACTGCATGCGGGACTTGGGTCGTGAGCCCGTGGTGTGCGAGAGCCGAGATCAGGCAGATCACGGCGCGCGGTATCCGGATCGCTACGGCGATCAGGTCAGGGTTGGTGAGCGGCGGGGCAGTGGAGAGTCGGTAGATACCGCGGCCCACTTGTTCGATCTCGCCGCGGTCCCGAAGAGTGTACAGAGTCCGAGGGTGAACGCCGAGGCGGATGGCGGTGCTGGTGCGGAGCATTCCCCCGTGTTTGGTGAACACTTGGCGTGCCTTGGCGAGACCAGCGTCAGCAATCGGCATTGGATAGATCCAACGGATATTATACGCGGTTTCCGAGTATTCTATCCACATCCATGGAGTTTGTTTCGGTACGCTCAGAGGCCTTGTCTGGTCGTTGGAAAACTGCAAGCCACAGGTTGCCCGTTTGGCAACAACGCGACGCGGTTGCCTCGAAGGCAGGCTGGCAAGTTCGAGCTACGAACTTCCGCTTCGTTAGCGGAAGCCTACTTCACCCGGAGCATTACGACTCCGTGGGAGGGCACCGTGGCCGTGTAGCCGTCGGCGGTCGCGCCCACATCTTTGTGCTCCCACAGGTCGCGCACGTGAGGCTTCCCCGTCACCTTCAGATCCGCCCACTTCACGCTCACCGGCGCCGCGTCGGCCCCGCGATTGAAGAGCGCCACCGCATACGCGCCCTTCTCCAGCGGCCGCGACCAGACCTCGGTATCGCCGTCCTTCGCCAGTCGCTGCGCCTCCTTGCCGAGCTTGTCCTGATCCACCGCGATCACATCCTGATTCGTCAGGATCTCCCGAATCTCCGGCGTCATCGACCGCAGATCGTTGCCCGCAATCAGCGGCGCCGCCAGCATGGCCCACAAACTGAAGTGCGTCCGATACTCCACCGCCGTCATCGCTCCGTTGCCCACCTCCAGCATGTCCGGATCGTTCCAGTGTCCCGGCCCGGCGAACGGCGCCAGGTCCCCTTGCGCGAAGCCGATGTTCGCCATCGACGTCCACTGATCGCGAATGTCGCCCGTGGTGCGCCACAAATTGCCGCTTACCGACGGCCCCCACTCCTGCACCTTCAGCCGGCCGTACTGGCACAGGCTGAAGACAATCGGCCGCCCCGTCTTGTGCAGCGCCTCGCCCATCCGCTGGTACACCGCCGGCATATCTTCGTCCTTCCAGACGCGCGACGCGCTGCACCAGTCATATTTCAAATAGTCGATGCCCCACGACGCCCACGTTTTCGCGTCCTGCTCCTCATGACCATAGCTGCCGATGTAGCCGCCGCACGTAGTCGGCCCCGGCGAAGAGTAAATGCCCAGCTTGAGACCCTTGGAGTGGACGTAGTCCGCCAGCGCCTTCATGTCCGGGAAATTGGGATTCGTCGTGATGTTACCCGCGTCATCGCGCTTCCACTCCCAGCCGTCATCGATGTTGATGTATTGGTAACCGGCCGGCTTCATCCCGGACGACACCATGGCGTCGGCGATCGCGCGCACGGTCTTGTCGTCGATGCGGGTACGGAATTTGTTCCAGCTATTCCAGCCCATCGGCGGCGTCTTGGCCAGGCCGTTGTACGGTACGTCATGGCGCGCCGGCAGTTCGACCTTCGGCAGCGTGGAGTAATTGATCGTGGGCGAACGATAAGTCGGCGTGGGAGTGCCGCGCACAAACGTGAGCGGCTCCGTCGGGCCGCCGCGCCCACCGCGACCCCGTCCGCGTCCGCCGCCCGGCATCGCGGGCAGAATCTTCAGCGAGTCGCCTTCAATCGTTCCCTTCACCGGGACACTTTGCAGATTGCCGAAGTTCTCGGTCTGCACCGTCATCTCGATGTCGTTGCCGGTGATTTTGCCGTCGACTATGGGCGCATCGCCGAAAGGCAGTTTCTGAGTGCCGGTAATCTTACCGGCCGAGTCCATCTTTAGTTCGTAAACATACTCTTGCTGGTCGCCATTGGGATTGTGAGTCCTCGCAACCCACGTTCCCGAAATGTTCCTCGAAGCGGTCTGAGGCCCTGCCCATGCGGCCAGCAGCACGATTCCCACAGTCGCGGTACGAATCATGAAGCACCTCGTCCGCGACACAGTTTATAACAGCTTCCGCTTCTCCGTTAGGGCAAAAGCACCATTGGCGACCGCCACACCGCCATGCGCTGCGCCCCGGGATCGATCACGCTCACCTGGCACGTATACCGGCCCGGCGCCAACTTTTCTAAAGGAACGCTGAAGCTCATCGGCACTGCTTTGGACTTCGCGTTCAAGCCGTCCGCCACCTTCAACGGCGCCGTCTCGAACGTCTTCACGCCGCCGCGGAAGAAGCTCACCGTCGCCACCATCAGGCGCGTCTTATCCGCCCCCGGTTGATACGCCTCCAGGTAAACGAACATGTCTTCATCCTTGCGGAAGACGCGTGTGACACTCGGCACCAGCTTACTGCCGTCCTGAATCAGGGGATTGGCGCCCAACAGTTTCTTGTCCTTCTCGGCACTGGCCACCGCCGCCGTCAGTTTCTCCCGCTGATAACTCAACACCACGCTACTAATCGGCAGATAGCGAGCCTCGGTAGTCAGATCGGGCACAACAAACTTGGTTTCGAACGTGCCCATCTTGCCGGTCTCATTTTCCCGCGCCAGAAACTTCAGCGTGTAGGTCCCGGGCTGCAGCGTGAAGCCCGTGTCATACTCCAAATTGTGTTTCGAAAGCTGCCCCGCACTCTCGCCCTTCAGCTTCACGCTGATGTCGTCACGCACCGTCGCGGCCAGCAGATTCTTCGCGTCCCTCACCTCGCCGATGAAGTCCAGCCGCGTATTCTCCGCGCCCCCGCGACGCGCCAATTCGATATCGCTACCCGGAATTTTCACGGAGATCGGCACGAAGTAGCGATCCTTCGCCTGCCGGAAGTAATTCACTTCCAGGGCCAACGTCAGGTCTGTCACCGGATCGCCCAGCATCAGCGCTTCCTGTAACTGCCGCTCCCGGTCCGAGGAGTTGAATTGCTTGAAATCCTTCGACGCGAAGTAACCGCTGCGATAATCCAGCTTGGCTGTCTGATTCGCCTTGATCGCCACCTTGATGCGGCGATACTTGCCGTCCAGCGCCGCATTACTGCTGTAGTAACCCAGAATGTAATAACTGGCGATGTCCTTCTGCGCCTGCACGATTCCCAGCGAAAGATCGTTCTGGTCCAGCAGCGTCTTCCCGCCCGTATCCGACGCCAGGGTGTACAGCGACTCCTGTTGTCCCTGGAAATTCGACTGCGCCGTGCGCTGACTGCTGCCCGAGTACATCCCTTGCCCGCCTTGCGACGCCTGCGTGGCATCGCCCAGTGGCGCCGTGGCCACCAGACCGCGCGCGTCCACCGGATAGAAGGCCACATTGCTGCGAATCGCCGCGTTCACCGTGGCGCGCAACTGCGCCTGATTGTCGATGCCGGTCAGACTCATACCGCTGGCGAAATACACCAGGGCCTTCTTCTCCGCCAGGCCGCCCAACATCTTCACCGCCGATTCCAACGCCGCCAACTTCCGGTCGGTATTGAAAATGTTGAACTCCGAATCGTCCTGCGAGTAGGCGGCGCCGGTGTCGCCCGTGGAGTCGTCGCCCGTGCTGCCGTTGCCCGTTCCGGTCTCGCCCGAATTCAGGTTCTGAATGACCTTGACCAGTTTGTCGCGATCGTCGGTGAAGTCCTGCAGCACCTCGAGGTCGGTGACGTAAGTCATCACACTCACCAGGTCGGATTGCGTCATCTGAGTGTTGAGAAACTTTAGCGCCGCCTTTTGCGACCGCAACTGATCGGCCACCGGCATCCCGGCCTGATCGAAGAACAGCACCAGCAGACGACGGTCCTTGTACTTCACTTCGCCCGGCTTCGAAGGCGCGATACCGGTATTGACTGCCGATTTCACCGCGGATTTCACCGCCACCGCCGGCGCATTCTCGCGCACCGCCAGCGCCGGAGCGGCCATCACGTCGCCGGACAGGCTCTGGTATTCGAACACCTTCACCAGTTGCACTTTGCCGTCTTCGGTGACCGTGAAGTCGCCCGCCTGCAGCCCGTTCAAAGGCTCGCCCGCCTTCGTCTTGGCCGCTACGTTCACCACCACAAGCTGCGTCGTGGTCTCAAACTTAGGAGCCTTCTGCTGCGCCAGGAGCGGCACCATGATGACAATCGCAATCAGTGTTCTCACAATATTTCTCCCGTTTTCTCTTCGGTTCGTTCTTCTCCGCGCCGCCTCGGTGCGCATCAGAATCTAAACCTCAAGCTAATCGTGACCTTGCGCATAGCCGAGGCATTGCTCGCCAGCCCGTAAGTGTTCGAACCCAGCACTGTGCCCCAACTCGTGATGGTCACGTGATTCAGCACGTTCTGTGATTGAATCTGCAGGTCGGCGCTGCGCCGCTCCCCAAACCGGAAAACCCGGCCCAGCGAGCTGTCCATCGAGAACACCGTCGGACCCGGAATCGTGTTCCGTCCCGCGTTGCCCCACGTGCCCGCCGCCGCCTGCGTGAACGCCGCCGTGTTGAAGAGCAAACCGTCGGCTTCCACCGGCAGACCCGTCGCTTCGGCGCGCACCGTATTGCTCACCGCCGCTCCGCTCACCTGCGAAAGGTTGCCGCCCACCGTCGCCGTGAACGGATTGCCGGAGCGAATGTTGAAGTTGTTGGTGATGGTCCAATCCTTCAGCACCGCGCCCTTCCAGCCATTGACCAGAGTGCCGCCGGCCATGCCCATACCGCTGCTGTACTGCAATTGGAGATTCAAGTTGTGCCGGTTGTCGAAACTGGAGAGCCCGCGCTCGGCCGACAGGTCCAGCCAGTTCTGCGCCACCGGCGTATTTCCCTGCCCCCGGCCGCCCGTGCCGGCATTATCGATCGACTTGGAAAACTGGTACGAAGCGCGCCACATGAAACCGCTATGGAACCGCCGGTTTAACTGGAACTGCGCGGCATGATAAATCGAATCGCCGTTGGATGTTTCGTAGATGTAGTTATGCGGCAGGGAGGAGACCACCGCGCCCGGCGCCACGGAGTTCGGAATGAATTCCTGATCCAGCCGCGTGCCCTTCGTCCCCAGATATCCCACCGTGCCGAACATGCTGAACGGCAGATCGCGCTGCACACTCAGATTCCAGCTCTGCGCATAGCCTACGCGATAGTTCGGATCCAGCGCGTACGTGCTGCTCCCCGCCGCCGACGATGCCTGCAGGAAGCCCGTGGTCAGGCTGATCGGATTGGCCACCGTGCTGGTGGCGCTCAACGATTCGGCGAACGGCGGCTGCTGCGCCATGTTCCCCGCAATCACGCTGTACACCGACGTGTTGTAGTACAAGCCGTAGCCCCCGCGCACCACGAGCGACCCCTTGGTGAGCGGCCGCCACGCGAAGCCCAGCCGCGGCGAAAAGTTGTTACGGTCCGGATTGATCGCTCCTGGCGTCACCGCCGTCACCGCCGCCCAACCCGGCGAGATCGCCAGATTGACCATGCGATTGTACAGCTCGCTCTGCGGCGATTGGTATTCGTACCGCAGTCCCAGAATCAGGCTGAAGCGCGGTGCGATGCGCCAATCGTCGTTCACATAGAAGTCGTACATGGAGCCGCGAAAATACTTGTCGGGATTCCCGTAGCGAATCGACGTCGACGTCGCGCTGCCGAGCAGGAAATCGGCCAGGTCGTAACCCGTGCCCGTCTGCGCCACTCCGTTGACATACAAACTGGTGGCCGACCCCGAGAAGCTGAACGAGCCGCGCCCGTTGCTGTCCGACAACTGGTTGAACTGCTGCCGCCGGTAGTCCGTGCCGAAGGAGAAATTGTGCGTGTTGTGGCTCCACGTCAGACTGTCGCCGATGGACCCGGTCTGGTTCCGGTTCAGCGAGTAATTGCCGTCCGTCAGGCTGCCGTAGTTGGTGAAACTCAAGCTCGGCGGACCCCAATTGCTGCTCTGTTGCGAGGTGCCGAGAATCCCTAACTCCGCCGCTACATTCTCCGTGCCGGCGAAGTACGGGTCCGATTCCTGCGTCATCCGGCTGAAGG
>DASZMZ010000090.1:0-6567 GCA_035551455.1 Candidatus Sulfopaludibacter sp. | reverse complement strand
GCCAGTTACGTTTCCAGTGACATTGCCGTTGAATTGAGTCGCGGTCAGAGGGCCGGTCAAGGTACCGCCGGCCAGGCCGAGCGCGCCGAGATTGGCCAGTGCGCCCGCAGTCGTTGTGGCTCCCGTGCCGCCATTGGCCAGAGCCACGGTCCCAATAACATTCGCTGCGGTGCCGGAGACATTGCCCGTTACATTTCCAATCAGATTGCCGGAGACAATCCCGGTCACGTTGCCCGTCACATTGCCGCTGAGAGGTCCGTTGAACTGAGTCGCGGTCAGAGTGCCTGTTAGCGTACCGCCGGACACGCCCAGGGCCCCCAGATTCGCTAGCGCGCCCGCGGCCGTTGTGGCTCCCGTACCCCCGTTGGCCAGAGCCACGGTCCCGGTAACATTCGCGGCGGTGCCTGAAACATCGCCGGTCACATTGCCGGTGACGTTGCCACTCACGGGTCCGTTGAATTGCGTTGCCGTGAGCGGGCCGGTTACTGTGCCGCCTACCAGTGGAAGCGCGCCAAGATTCGTCAGCGCTGCGGCGGCCGTGGCTGCGCCGGTCCCCCCGGCGGTGAGCGGGACCGTGGCGGTGCCGGCGAGCGCTGTACCGTTGGCGGTGTAGTAAGCGATCTGGCCGGTTGTGCCGCTGCCCACAGTCCCCGCGCCCCCGGTGGCGCAGGGCAAGCTCGTGTTCGTGATGTAACCGGAGTTATCGATCTGCAGACAGTTCTTACCGATGGATGCGGCCAGACCGGGAAGCTTGATGGAGGAAGGATTGAGAAATGCGGCGGCCAGCGACGTGCTCGATCCGGAATAGATGTCTGTTTCAGCCCCGGCGCCCGTTTCGTAGTTCAGGCGAATGTGGCCGGCGGGATTCGCGGCATTGATATAAGTGTCGCCCGAGTTAGTCGACTGATACGCCTTGAAGCTGTCCAGGCCTCCCACCGCCGAGTTGAGCGCCCAGTTATTGTTCTGGTCCTTGAGCATGTACCACTGGCTCGCGCCGTTGAAGTCCTTGTAAGTGAAGGAGCCCTTTTGGCTCGCCGTCGCGCCCGGCCACAGGTAGTAGTCCACTTCGTTGTCGGCGTTATTGCGCACCGTCATGGTGCCCGCGGATTGCGCGGTCTGGTCGGTGAGCAGAGTGCCCGTGAAGTGGGCGTTGCCTGACTTGTCGATCGTCGCAACGGTGGTGCTTGCCGGGCCGCCGGAACCGAACACTACGCCGCCTGTTCCTGCGTTGTTGGACCCGTTGAAGAGCACCGCGCCGGTGCCCGCCGCGTTGATCACCGTCTGATTGTTGCTGCTGGCCTGGCCGTTGTTGTACTGGCCGATGGAGAGGCGGTAGACGTTGTTCAGCTCGTCGAGCACCTGGTAGTACTGCTCGCCGGCGGTGGCGTCGGAGATGCCCGTCGTCCACCGATAACCGAAGTCGGTCTGGTAGCGGTCGAGCAGGCCGCGCTCGTTGCCGGTGCCGATGCCGAGACGGAAGTGGTTGGTGACAGTGGCGTCCTGCTGGGAGCCGTACCAGTCGCCATTGAGGCCGTTGAAGCTGCGGTGGAAAGTGTCCAGGAAGCTGTTGCGGGTTCCATTATCCACCAGCTTGCCGGTGAACATGGTGCCGCCCGTGATCCAGTTGTTGTAGCTGGCGCCGGGGTCGGCCTGGATCTGCGTTGAGTTGCTCTCATTGCGGATCCCCACCAGGGTGTTGTTCACCGCATGTGCGCCGAGGTGCAGGGCCGTCGCACAGGATTCCACATCGCCGCCCGTGAAGGTGTTCCCATCGCCCGATTGCAGATTGATGCCGATGCTCCCGTTAACCGGATTGCCACTCGCCGTGGGGCAGTCGATGTGCAGGCGCAGGAAGGTGGAGGCGTTGAGCCAGTCGGTGGTGGCGGGGTTGTCCACGGTGTGGCCGATACCGTTCACCGCGATCAGATAGCCCGTGAACTGCAGGTCCTGGAACGCGCCCCCGGCGTAGTTGCCCGTCCCGTCAAGCGTGAGAGCAGTCTGGTCGCCGTTGCCCAGGAAATAAAGGCTCGCGAGAGAGACTTCCTGGGTGCGGTTGAAGGCGATGGCCTGCGCTGTGGCAGAGGTGGAGGCTGTGGTATTCAGGGCGGCATTGTCCAGCCGGAAGCCCTTGGTGTCGGCGAGAAAGGAGGGATCGCCGACTTGCAGAAGTGTCGAGCTTCCAGAGTAGAGCAGGACAGTGCCGCCCTGCGTGCCACTGGCGGCGGAGGTTCCGCGGGACGCGCATCCGTGGAGGGTGACGTTGCGCGTGCCGGCGGGAACGATGATCGACGCCGCAGTGGCAATGGTGGAACAAGGGAGGTAGACGGTAACGTTGGGCGACGCGATGGTCAGATTGGCGGCCATGGAAACCAGACCCGGAAAGTTTCGCGCGTCGCAGGTGCCGCCGTAGGCCGGGTTAAGGGCGTTAATGCACGCCTGGAGCTGGGCGCCGAAGTCGCTGCCCGGGAACTGGTCGGCTTGGTAGACGGCGCCGATCTGCGGCGCAGTGAGAGGTCCGGTGAGCGTGCCGCCGCCGAGGGGAAGTGCATTGGCGGCGGTGATGTCGACGTAATGCTTGTCGGCGGCTTCGAGAGGCGACACCGGATCGCCCGCCAGGTAGAGCGGGCCGGTGAGGGTTCCTCCCGAAGGAGTGATCTGGCTGGTGATGGCCTGCTGAATGGACTGGTCAACGTACGCCTTGGAGACGGCCTGGACAGCCTGGGCGGCGGGCATCACGGTGGCGCGGACAGAGGCCAGCGCGGCCTGGTAGGTGTTTGGCACGATCCAGTATTCGGTACTCGTGGACCCGTCTGCGAGATGGTAGACCGCCGTGTAGTAGAGGCCCGCAGGGGCCGCGCCGGTATTAGGCGCGAGAGCGACCGAGACTTGTCCCGTAGCCGGGATATCGACCATGGTACGGCCCGCTGCGATGGCCTGCCCGGCGGCAGTCGTGAAGGCTGGCCAGGCAATCTGTAGGGTTCCCGAGGCCGGCGCGCCGGAGGCGGTATAGACCGTGCCGGAGACGGTGGTCGTCTGAACGGACTGTGGGCATACGGGTGATACCAGGGCAATCAAGGCCAGTATGAGGGCCGATGTTCGAAGAGAGCGATGGGCTTGCATTTGGGACTCCTGGTGCGTTGGCGTCTCGGTGGGCGCGGATGGCAACGATCTGGTTATCAACGAAGTCAGCGGTTAGCGAGTCCGGCAGGATTGACAAGCGCAGGTGACGACACCCTACCGCCGGTTAGAACAGGCTGCGGAAGAATTTCCCAAGCGAATCGCTTTTGAAGGGGCACGAATTTATTCGTGCCGTTAAGTCGCCCATGATCAGCATGGCTTTAGCCACTGCGGGATGGCTTTTGAACTCTTGCCCTGCTGAATGGACTTTTTCCGCAGCCTCAGGAGACCGGCGGTACTCCAAACGCCGCGGCGCCCGCGTTCGGCCGGATCAAGGGTGGATCAAGGGGGTTCCGGCTATCTGCGGGTTGGCAGGCCGGATACCATCTCGTATTCGCCTTCGAGGATTTCAGGAGCCTTGGCTCCGGAGCTTCCGCCTGAAGCCAGCGAGGGCGTGGCAGTTGCCGGACCGGTTGCAGGAAACACTTCGACGTCCTGCTCCTCGAGTTCGGCATCCTGGATGTTGCCGGCGGCTTCGGGTGCGGAGCCGCTCGTGAGCAGGGCCGGCGACCGGGTGGTTACTAGTTGCGGGGTGGTGTCCATGGCCACCACCTGAGGCTCCTTCGCCCACTGCATCGCGAGGCTGCGCGCCTTGGCAAAGACCGGATTGTCCGCGTATTCCGCGCTTTCCGCCAGATCGACAAGCAGACCGGCTGCGCTGGTGTCGTGCCGTTTGGTTGCCGCTTCATAAAGGACGCTGACGATCGTGGCGGCTTCGTCTTCGACTTTTTTATCGGCAACTTTGCTCAGAAGGGCTGGGCCCTTATTGCGGCGATGGCGTTCGATGGCTCTGCTGTGTTTTCTGTTGGTCCGGCTCATGTGCGAGGTTCTCCTTTTCCGGACCGCTTACGCGGCGCAGGATGGCGAGCAATAAAAAACCGGCCTGAAAGGCCGGTTGGGTGGATATTGGATTTCTGCCGGTGTCTCGAAGCGGTAAGGCTCCTCTGGACCGGCGATCTTCGAGTGGAAACGGACCCGAAGATGTGCGCCATGAGGTGTTCCCTACCCGGCTTCGGTCGCGGTTCTTCCTATCTGATAAAAGCATGACAGATCCAAACATCAACTAAGAAATTAGTAGCATATTTATTTTCGCTTTATTTTGTGTTACATAGATCGTTTTCCCACAAGGAGGGGGCTTGACAAGTTTTTCGGCGCGCACCAAAAACGGTGCAAAGAGACATAGACCGAGCGAGCATGGAACAGGGAGTGGGCGAGAACCAGGGGCCGACAGCGGAACTCCGCCAGCCGCCCCTCCCCGCGCTCGCCCCCTTGCTCCCTCTTGCTCCCCGCTCCCTTGCTCCCTCTTGCTCCCTGCTCCCTTGCTCCCTCTTGCTCCCCGCTCCCTTGCTCCCTCTTGCTCCCTGCTCCCTGCTCCCTGCTCCCTGCTGTATCCTTGCCGATGATGAAGACGGAAAAACATTCGCCTGTGCTGCTCGTGCACGGCGGAGCGTGGGCGATTCCCGACGCAGATGCCGCAGCGCACCGGGCGGGCGTGGGACGGGCGCTGGAAACGGGATGGGACATCCTGCAGCGAGGCGGTCCAGCAATGGAGGCGGTGGTAGCTGCGGTCACCGTGCTGGAGGATGATCCGACCTTCGACGCCGGCCGCGGCAGCTTCCTAACCAGCGACGGGCGAGTGCAGCTCGACGCGCTGCTGATGGACGGTGGCCGCATGAAGGCCGGCGGCGTAGCCTGCGTAGAACGGCTGCGGAATCCCATCAAGGCCGCGCGCCTGGTGCTGGAAGAGAGTCCGCATGTGTACTTTGTGGGCGCCGGCGCCGAGGCATTTGCGCAAGCGCACGGCATGGAACTGATCGAAAACACAGAACTGGTACTGGACCGGGAGCGGGAACGCTTGCGCGACGCAAAGGAGCGGGAGGCGGCGGGGCTGGCCGATGAGACGTTTTCCGGCCGGCCAGACGATAAGAGTCCGGAAACAGCAGTCACGGGACCCATGGATTCGCATGACACGGTGGGCGCGGTAGCGCTCGACGCGGCCGGTAACCTGGCGGCGGGGACTTCAACCGGCGGCACGCTGAACAAGGCGCCGGGGCGGGTCGGCGATTCCTCGCTGATCGGCTGCGGCTGCTACGCGGATAACCTGTCGGCCGCGGTTTCGCTCACCGGCTGGGGCGAGCCGATTATGAAGCTGGTGCTGGGCAAGTGGGCCACCGATCGTGTTGCCGCAGGCACGGCGCCGGAACTGGCGGCCCGGGAAGCGATCTCCTATCTGTATAACCGGCTGGGTGGGCACGGCGGGATTATTCTGCTGGGACCCGATGGGCGCTTCGGATTTGCGCACAATACGCCTGCCATGGCCTGGGGCCTGGCTACGGCGGCGGGGATGGAGACGGGCTTAGCTGCCAGCTACTAGATATTGCCTGCTGACCGGCAAGGTTTGGGTCGCTGCCGCTCCCGATACAATAAAGCAGTGATCGATCTGGTCCAGATTGCGCCGGCGCGAACTGCTCCCGCGCCCAAGCCGGAGTGGCTCAAAGCTCGCGCGCCGATGGGTGAGAACTACCACTCGCTCAAGCGCCTCGCTCGGTCGCTCAATCTGCACACCGTCTGCGAGAGCGCCCACTGCCCCAACATCGGCGAGTGCTGGCACCACAAGACCGCCACCTTCATGATGCTGGGCAATCTTTGCACTCGCCGCTGCGGATTCTGCGCTGTCCCCAAGGGCCGGCCGGAACCGATCGACTTTGACGAGCCCCGTCGCGTGGCAGAAGCGGTGGCCGCGCTGGGACTCGAATTCGCCGTGATCACCAGTGTCAACCGGGACGACGATCTGGTGGGCGGCGCACGCGCGTTCGCCATGGTGATCGACGAGATCCGCAGGCAGGCGCCGGGATGCAAGGTGGAAGTCCTGATCCCTGATTTCCAGGGGAACCGCGAGGCCATCCGCACGGTTGTGGAGGCGCGGCCGGAGATCCTGAATCACAACATCGAATCGGTTCCGCGGCTGTATCGCGTCGTCCGATCGGGCGCGCGCTATGAACGCACGCTTGAACTCCTGCGCTATGCCAGGGAACTGAATCCCGCAGGCGTCACCAAATCCGGCATCATGGTGGGCCTCGGCGAAGAGACGCACGAATTGCTTGGCGTCTTCCGCGATCTGGCCGGCGTGGGTTGCAACATCCTGACGATCGGACAGTATCTGCGACCCTCGCGCGATCATCTGCCCATGGCGCGCCTCTATACGCCGCGCGAGTTTGCCGACCTGAAGACCGAGGCGCTGAAAATGGGCTTCCGGCATGTGGAGAGCGGGCCGCTTGTACGGTCGAGCTATCACGCGCATGAGCAGGCCGCGTCAACGGGACTCCAGGTGCTGGCGTAGTTTCCGGGCTGCGCACCGGCCGGCGTACGGTTGTAAAATGGCGGTTGGCA
>DASZMZ010000089.1:0-7088 GCA_035551455.1 Candidatus Sulfopaludibacter sp. | reverse complement strand
CATCCCGTTCACATACACTTCGTGCGTGTCCAGGCCTTCAGGTTCTAGAAAAATCTGGTGACGGCTCTTGTCCGGGAATTTCACGATCTTGTCCTCAATCGACGGACAATATCGGGGACCGACGCCCTCGATCTGTCCGCTGTAAAGCGGAGATCTCGGAATCGCCTCCAGCAAGAGCTGACGGGTCGCCTCGGTCGTATAGCCAATATGGCACTGGATCTGCGGACGGTTGATTGCGCCTGTTAGAAACGAAAATGGGGTCGGTACCGCGTCGCCGGGCTGCGGGTCGAACTTGCTCCAGTCGATCGAGCGGCCGTCAAGGCGGGGTGGCGTGCCCGTCTTCAGCCGCGTCCAGCCGAGTCCCAGCGTGCGGAGTTGATCGCCGAGCAACTGCGACGGCGCCTCTCCGTTCCGGCCGCAGCTATACGTCATCTCGCCGACGTGCGCCAAACCGTTGAGGAAAGTGCCGGTCGTGACGATCACCGCGCCCGCATCGATCGACCGGCCATCCCGCAAATTCACACCCGTCGCGCGTCCATCAGCCATGCGAAGCGACGCCACCTCGGCCTGCTTGATCCGTAGATTCGGCTCCTTCTCCAACACCTCGCGCATGCGCACGCGATACTGCTTCTTATCCATTTGCGCGCGCGGCGACCAGACGGCGGGACCGCGGCTGGTATTCAACAGGCGGAACTGAATGCCGACCGCGTCCGCAACCTCGCCCATGACACCACCAAGCGCGTCGATCTCCCGCACCAGGTGGCCCTTCGCGATGCCGCCGATTGCCGGGTTGCAGGACATCTGCGCGATGAGGTCCAGATTCATGGTGACGATGGCAGTGCGCAATCCCATGCGGGCGCAGGCCCGCGCAGCCTCGCATCCGGCGTGCCCGGCGCCGATCACGACAACGTCATACCTCTCGTGCATTGATATCATTGTAGCGATAATGAAAATCCTGGTCGTTGGCAGCGGCGGGCGCGAGCATGCGCTGGCATGGAAACTGGCACAGTCTCCCGGAGCCCACATCTTCTCGTGCCCCGGGAATCCGGGTATGGCCGCAGTGGGCGCCTGCCTGCCGCCGGGTTCCTACCTCGACGCCGCTGAGAGCATCGATGCCGACCTTACCGTCGTCGGGCCCGAGGTGCCGCTGGTAGACGGCATCGTCGACCAGTTCCGGGCGCGCGGCAGGCGAATCGTGGGCCCGGACAGCAAAGCGGCACAGCTCGAAGGCAGCAAGATTTTCGCAAAGTCCTTTTTACAACAAAGCAGCATACCCACCGCGGCGTTCGTCACCGTCGACACTCCCGAGGATGCGCGCAAAGCTCTGGCGCGCTTTGGATTCCCCGTCGTCCTCAAGGCCGATGGACTGGCCGCGGGCAAAGGGGTGGTGATCGCGCACGATGCCGCGGAGGCGGAGGCGGCATTAACGACACTGCAGGGCCGCCTCGTCGTCGAAGAATTCCTCACGGGCGAAGAAATCAGTTTCATCGCGCTGTGCGATGGCAAAAACGTGGTCCCGCTCGCTCCCACCCAGGATCACAAAGCGGTCTACGATGGCGATGCCGGTCCCAACACCGGCGGCATGGGAGCATACTGCGATTCCCGACTCCTCACCGAAGCGCAGACGCGAGAGATCCTGGACCGCGTGATTTACCCGACGGTCGAAGCAATGCAATTTACCGGGTTCCTGTATGCGGGTCTGATGATGACCGCCTCGGGTCCGAAGGTGCTGGAGTTCAATGTGAGGCTGGGCGATCCGGAGACGCAGCCGCTGATGCACCGCATGGCTTCGGACTTCGTGCCGGCACTTATGGCTGCCGCCGAGGGCGACCTGTCGTCGGTGAGACTGGAATGGCGCGCGGGCCCGAGCGTGTGCGTCGTCGCGGCGTCGGAAGGATACCCGGGAGCATACCCGAGCGGCCGGCCGATTCGCGGTATCGAAGCTGCCGAGGCAACGGGCGCCACGGTTTTTCAGGCGGGAACCCGGCCGGGTGTAGAGGGCATCGAGACGGCAGGTGGCCGCGTGCTCGGCGTCACCGCGTCCGGAGCGGACCTGGCTGAGGCCATCGATCGCGCCTATGCCGGCGTGCGCGAGATCCATTTCACTGGCATGCACTACCGCCACGACATTGGACGCAAGGGCCTGCGACGGTACAATGGAAGCATCGTGGGCACGTAGCTCAGATGGATAGAGCGGTCGCCTCCTAAGCGACAGGTCGGCGGTTCGAATCCGCCCGTGCCTACCACGTCCCGAATGGTATACGCATTCGGACCCTTCCGCTATGACGCGGAACAGAAGCTACTGTTTCGCGACTCTGAAGTGGTGCCGTTAGTTCCGAAGGTGGTGGGAACTCTGCACGCCCTCATCGAGCGGCATGGCCGCATCGTGGACAAGGACGAGCTGATCCAGTTGGTCTGGCCCGACACCGTGGTCGAAGAAGGCGGCCTGGCGCGCAACATTTCCCTCCTGCGCAAGGCTCTCGGCGAGGAGCAGGGCGACTCGTATATCGAAACGGTACCTCGCCGCGGCTACCGCTTCATCGGGAAAGTAGCGCAGCCGGAAACCCCGCGCCCACCCTCTCGACGGCCCGCCATGGCCATCGCGCCGTTCGAATGTCTGGCGCCGTGTCCTTCGGGCAGCGGAACCGGCGAGGCCTTCCAGGAAGTGGTGACGGCGGAACTGTCACAGCTCAACAATGTTCAGGTGCTCTCTCCCGCCACGGTCCGGCGCTATCGGAGACTGGGCATCTCGATGGTCTGGATGGCGCGGCTGCTGAACCTCGACGCCCTCATGGAAGGCGACATTCAGCCCTTGAGCGGAGGCACTCGGGTCACCGCCCGGTTGGCCGATGTCCATTCGGGCAAACTGATCTGGGCGGAGAATCTGGACGCGCCTGTCGGAGATTTCCGCAGCACGCAGCAAGACGTGGCAAAAACGATCGCGCAGCATGTCGGGAAAAACCTCGGAACCACTCGGGAAGAGTTTCGGTAGGAATTCGGAAGGTCGCTTCGCGCTATGGAGAGGACAGACTGAGCCATGCAAACGTTGCAGAACATCATCTGGCAGGCAGCCGTCGTGGGCCGCTGGACGGCGCGCATTCTCGGCAGCCTGGCGCTGCTCTTCTTCCTCGCACTGGTTTTCGGAGAGGGGCCGCCCAACCCGTTCGCGCTCTCGGCGCGGGAGAATCTCACGTTTCTCTGTATGGCGCTGCTCTTCCTGGGTCTAGGCGTGGCCTGGCTGAGGGAAGGATTGGGCGGCGCGCTGACCCTTGCCGCATTCGCCGCACTCGGCCTGGTCGGCGGTAATCATCTTCGAATGCCGGCGCTTCAAATACCGGCGACACTGGGTGGTCTCCATCTGGTTTGCTGGCTGCGTTTGCGGATGGCCCCGCCGAGTCTCGCGTCCCCCATCTCCATTCCACAGAGGCTCCTGCTGGCCGGCTCGACCGCCATGGCGTTGTTCCTGCTGCTCTGCGCAAATGAAATCTTTGGCAATCCGCCGTTGATGACGCCGACACTCCGGCCCGGTCCAGCGCTCATCGGGACCTGGAGCTCAGACGACTTGCGCCCGATCTTTACGATTCGGCCCGATGGCGCCGTCACGGGAACTGTAGAGGGTACAATCCGCGGAAACCGCAGTTGGTTCGGCAAATTGATGCGGTGGCGGACCGAGTACATCATCCAGGGCAGTGCGCAGGGCAGTGCGTCCGCCCATAGTTTCCTCGAACCTCTCGCTCTCCAGAGCGGGGAGTTGCGCATGGGCCGCGTGCATCTGCGCCGTATACAATGACCGGCCGCATACAATGAACAGAATGATGCGCTGGTGCGCCACTCTCTGTCTTGCCGCGGCACTGGCTTCGGCGGCGGACTACGCGCACACGGTGGAAGATGCCGAACGCGCGGCCGCAGCCTTTCACAGTGGCCATGATCCGCGCAGGGAGGCGGAGGCGCTCGACGTCGCGGGGTCGGCACACCTGCATCGTGGCGAGTACGACCTGGCGCTGGCGCGGTATCGCAGCGCGCTCGCTCTGGACCGGCGCAACGGCGACTCATCCGGCGCCGCGACTCGCCTCACCAATATCGGCAGCGTCTATTTCTTTCAGGGCCGCTATTTCGAAGCGCTCGCCGAATACCAACAGGCGCTGCGCGGCGGCGGCGACCGCAGTCTGGTCCTGCGGAATCTCGCCGCGCTCTACGACCAACTCGGCGAAACCTCGAAGGCTCTCGACTACTACCAACAGGCCGTGTCCCTCAAGCCTTCAGGCGCGCTCCTGGCCGGCATGGCCGCGCTCTACCGCCGAACGGGCGACACCGCAGCAGCGATCAAACACTTCCGCCGCGCGCAGGAACTCGACGCTCAGGCGCACCTCACCAGCGCCGAGACTCACGACTGGGAGGACATCGGCGTCACCTCGCCAGATCCGAACAGCGCCCTCGCGGCCTTCGACCATGCCGTGAACATCGCCGGACCTCAGGATCTGCCTCTCGCCCACCTGTTTCGTGGTGAGGCCCTCTTCCGACTGAAGCGCACCGCTGAAGCCGCACCCGATTTCCATGCCGCGGGCGGCAACTGGCTGGCTCTTTACCGCCTCGGCGATCTCCCCGGAGCGCTGGCAGCCAGAGACACGCCGCTCCCGGACGGCTTCTTCCCTCCCAAACGCGAACTCTACAACGCCGCCATTACTCAGGCACTGCGCGGAGGCATCACGGGCCCCAAACGCCTCTTCCTACTCTTCGAACAGACGCACGAAAGTCCCGTCGAAGGGGAAACTCTGGACGCCGTGCAAGCCCGGCTGTCTTCCTCCTCTTTACTGGTTGAAGAATGGGAAGGCGACGGTCAACACGCCTCTCTCTGGGCAACCAAAGATCGCGCCGGCATCGCCGCATCGCCCGCGGACTACCCGTTGAGCGGCATCTCGCAGATCCTGCTCGTCTCGGACGGCGAAACCGCGCCAACCGCCACCTACCTGCCCTATGCCTCGCTGTTGGTGCGCGACGAGCCCTGGCGCACGCCGCTCCTGCCGTGGCAGGCGCAGCGGCTCGACATCCGTACGAAGCAGGATCTCTACACTCGTCCTGCCACCATCCTCATCTTCCACAACGTCACCACCGTGGATGCGACCAACCCGAACCGCGCCCACATCCAACTTTCCCCTACAGAGGCACTTTTCCGCGGCGAGATCGTTTCCCTTCCACTGACTCAGACGGACCTCGTCATCCTTCCCGCTCCAGACCCTGCACACGTCCTGAGCCGCGCTCTTCTCGCCGCCGGAGCACGCTCCGTGCTCACCACTCTCCATCCGATCTCCGAAACCGCCGCTGCGACATTTCTCAAGCGCTTGAACACCGAACTGGCTCGCGGCAAATCCAAAGCCGGCGCCCTGCACGACGCCCAATCCGGCAGCCCACCCGTTTTCGTGCTCGCGGGCAATGGGCAGGAGCCCGTCCGCGCCGTCCTCTCCTGGGCCTGGCTGATGGGACCCGCACTCGGTGCGATCCTGGCCATCGCCTTTCGCCGCCGAGTCCGGGCGGCGGTAAAATAGAAAATACTCTTGCCTCCCCCGGCCGGTCGTGGTGTGCGCGGCCGCATTTTGAGGAGCTGACCGAACCGATGTCTTTCGTCCACCTGCACTGCCATACGGATTATTCGCTGCTCGACGGCGCTTGCGATATCGACCAGTTGATGAAAATCATGGTCGAGCAAAAGATGCCGTCCGTCGCGATGACCGACCATGGCAATCTCTTCGGCGCGGTCAAGTTCTACAACGCCGCCAAAGCCAACGGCATTCATCCCGTGATCGGCTGCGAAATGTACGTGGCCCAACAGAGCCACAAGACGCGCTCGGAAAGCGACCGGTACAACCACCTGGTTCTGCTTTGCGAAAACCAGGAGGGCTACCGCAATCTCATCAATCTGGTCTCCACGGCTTATCTCGAGGGCTTCTACTACAAGCCCCGTGTGGATCTGGATCTGCTAGCGCAGCATTCCAAGGGACTCATCGCCATGACGGCGTGCCTGCGCGGCCACATCCCGGAAGCCATCCTCTCGGATAAGTACGAGGACGCGCGCCGCCTGGCACACACGTACTCCGACATCTTCGGCAAGAACAATTTATTCCTCGAGATTCAGGACCATCATCTCGAACAGGATAAGCGTCTCACACCGGCATTGAATCGCCTCTCGCACGAGACGGGCCTGCCTCTGGTGGCGACCAACGATTCCCACTATCTCCGCAAAGACGATGCGCGCGCACACGAGATCCTGCTCTGCATCCAGACGGGGAAGGCCTTCAACGATCCCAATCGCATGCGGTGGTCCACGCCCGACTTCTACCTGAAGACGCGCGACGAAATGATGGAGTTGTTTGGCCAACTGGAAGACTCCATCGATCGCACGTGGGAGATTGCGCAGCGCTGCAACGTAACGCTCGAAAAGGTGAAGAATCCCTTTCCGCAGTTCAAAGTTCCCTCGCAGCACACCACGGACACCTACTTTGAATACGTGGCTCGTGAGGGTTTCGAGAAACGGCGCGGCCGCCTGGAGGCCATGCGCGTCAAAGGCGCACTCAAGCACGACCTGGCCGAATACGCCGAGAGACTGGATCGCGAAATCAAGATGATCCAGAACATGAAGTTCTCGGGCTACTTCCTGATTGTCTGGGACTTCATTCGGTACGCGAAAGAACGTGGTATTCCGGTGGGTCCGGGCCGCGGCTCGGCAGCCGGCAGTCTGGTCAGCTATGCGATGGAGATCACGGATATCGACCCGCTGCAGTACGGGCTGCTCTTTGAGCGTTTCCTGAATCCGGAACGCGTCAGCTTCCCCGACGTGGACGTGGACTTCTGCATGAACCGCCGCGGCGAGGTGATCCGATACGTCACCGAGAAATACGGCCGTGAGCAAGTGGCGCAGATTATCACCTTTAATACACTGGGCGCTCGTGCGGCAATCAAGGATGTAGGCCGAGTACTCGAGCTCCCCTTCGCCGACGTCGAGCGCCTTACCAAATTGGTGCCGGGCGTCCTCAATATTTCGCTGCAAGACGCCATCAGTACGGAGCCCGGCTTCAACGAAGCCGCGAAGAAGG
>DASZMZ010000088.1:0-41490 GCA_035551455.1 Candidatus Sulfopaludibacter sp. | reverse complement strand
TTTTCCGTATCAGGACTTCGCTCCGCAGTTCCGCGCCGAGTTATTCGATCCCGACCACTGGGCCGACGTCTTTCAGCGCTCCGGCGCCAAGTACGTGGTGCTCACTTCCAAGCATCACGAAGGCTTCGCGCTATGGCCGAGCAAGGAGGCTTCAAAGACGTGGGGCCGTCCGTGGAATTCGGTGGAGACCGGACCGAAGCGCGACCTGCTGGGCGACCTGACTGCGGCCGTTCGCCGGCACAACGTGAAGATGGGCTTTTACTATTCGCTGTACGAGTGGTACAACCCGCTGTATCTTTCGGACAAACAGCGCTACGTGCGCGAACACATGTTCCCGCAGTTTAAAGACGCGGTGACGCGGTACGCGCCGTCCATCATCTTCAGCGATGGCGAGTGGGACCTCACGTCGGCCGAATGGCACTCGCCCGAACTGCTGGCGTGGCTGTTTAACGAATCGCCGTCGAAGAACGAGGTGGTGATTGACGATCGCTGGGGCAAGGACACGAAACACAAGCACGGCGGGTATTGGACCACCGAGTACACGCCAGGCATGAGCGATATGAATCATCCGTGGGAGGAGAGCCGCGGCATGGGATTCTCTTACGGCTACAATCGGGCCGAGCGGGTGGACCACTATCATACGGGCGCGCAGTTGGTGGCCATGCTGGTGGACCTGGTGAGCCGCGGCGGGAATCTGCTGCTGGATATCGGTCCGGCGGCGGACGGCACGATTCCCGTGATCATGGAAGAGCGGCTGCTGCAGATCGGCTCGTGGATGAAGGTGAATGGCGACGCGATCTACGGGACGAAGCCATGGAAAGCCACGCGGCAGTGGAGCACCGGGGAGATGGCGAAGGTGGACTATAACAAGGAATTCGAATCGGCCTACGATGTGTCCACGCTGATCGATCCGCCACCCGGTAAGGCCGCGATCGAAGCATTCTTCACAGCCAAGGGCAAGGACGTGTACGCGATTCTCCCGCACTGGCCCGGCCGGCAGTTCCGCATCAAAGAGGCAGGTCTTCAGCCCAAGACAATTAGCCTGCTGGGTGGTTCGGCGGGTCTAAAATGGAAGACGGCCGGCGGCGGCATCACAATCGATCTGCCGGATTTGCCGCAGGGGTTGCTGGCGCAGCCGATGTGGGTGCTCAAGATCAGTCAGTGAGTGTGAGAGGAACGCGATGAACTGCGCAACGACGATGGTGATTACGCTGGCCGCGGCGAGCGCTTTGTGGGCGCAACAGCCGGCGGCGATTAACGAGGCGAAATCGCTGCTGCGCGAGGCCGGCAGTCTGGTGCCGCAAATCGAGGAAGGGCAGCAGACCAGCGCGGCGGTCAACATCTCAGGGCAGCAGGCGCGGGCCGGTGATTTGGCGGGAGCGCTGGCCACAGTGCGCGCCGTACAGAATCCGCTATCGGGCGGAATGGCGTACTCGGCGGTAGCTTTGCAATTGACGGCGGACGGCCATTGGGATACTGCCATGGAACTGCTGGCGGCGCTGCCGGAGGGCGCTCACCGGGGCGTGGCCTACTTCGCGATTGGCAGTCAACTGGCGAGTAAACGGGACTTCGTGAATGCGCGCGCGGTGGCCGCGGTGCTGCGACAGGACGCCGACGCCGTGCCGTGTTATGGCGACCTGCTGCTGGATATCGGCGCGAGGGAGGGGTCGTTGGACGCGGTGCGCGAGGCGCTGGATTCGATGGAGACGATCGACGCCGCGCGCGGACAGTCGATGCTGCAGAAACTTTCGGCGGTGGGGATGACGGAAGGCGCGGCGCTGGTGGCCGCGCGTCTACAAATCGCGGAGATGCCGGAGAGCCGGCGCGTCCAGCCATTGGCGCAAGTGGCGATGCTGCAGGCGCAAAGGAGAGATGCGGGCGCCGCGGTGACGCTGTCGCAGGCCGAGGAGGAAGCGCGCGTGTCTGGCGCCGAGGCTTCCGATTGGGAAGCGATGGCGGTGACTCGCGGACTGCTCAGCGATATTCCGGGCGCGGTGACGGCGGTCAACAATCTGGATGCCCAGTCGCGGCCGTGGCCCCTCTGGAATTTGACGGGACTGATGGTGCACGCGGGACAAAAGGCGGCGGCGCTATCGCTGGCGCGCGGCCAGGAATCGCCGCATGCGCAAGTCTACGGCCTGCTGGGAGTCGCGGCGGCGCTGATGGACCGGTAGTGCCGAGCGGCAGCTAGACGGCGACCAGTAGATTCTCCGCGAAGGGCCACTGTTCATCGATCCACTGGGCTTCCAGTCGATAGCCCGCCGTGCGCGCCATTTCGCAGATCTGCTCCGGACGGAATTTGTGGCATGCCTCCGTGCAGATGGTTTCGTTCGGCACGAAATCCACAATCAGGTCTGCCTTCTTGATGCTCACAATCTGATACACGCGCGACCGCAGGTGCATTTCAATGCGCTGCGCTTCGGGCGTGTAGCGGATCACGTGCTCGAACTGGCGCAAGTCGAAATCCGCCTCCAATTCACGATTGATGCGGCCCAGTAAGTTCAAATTGAACGCCGCCGTAACGCCCGTCGGGTCGTCATACGCCGCCTTCAAACGCTCCACCGGTTTCACCATGTCGGTGCCCAACAGCAGCGCATCGCCCGGCTGCAGGCATTGGCGGATGGCATAGAGAAAGTCGATGGCCGAATCGGATTCGAAATTGCCTATGGTGCTGCCCAGGAAAAGCACGAGCAGAGTTTGTCCCTCGGCGCGCCGGTGACTGGCGGTCTGGAGCCCTTCGAGGTAACTGGTCTCCAGCGGAAATACCAGACCGAGCCGGTTCAACTCCTGTTTGCATTTGAGCAGCGCCGCGCCGGAAACGTCGATCGGGTAGTAGACCACAATCTGGCGCTGCCGCAACTCCTCCAGAATGGGGCGCGTCTTCATGCCGGTGCCGCTGCCGAGTTCGGCCACAATCAGATTGGCCGGGAGGATGCCGATCAACTCGGCGGCATGCGCCTGAATCACGCGGGCATCGGCGCGGGTCAGTCCGTATTCGGGCAATCCGGTGATCGCTTCGAACAGGGCGGAACCCACATCGTCATAGAAATAGCGGCAGGGCAGAGTCTTCTGCGTCGCGCGGGTCAAGCCGGCGCGCACATCTGCCGCGAATTGATTGTCGAAGGCGGGAGCGTACATCAGTTTTCAACCAGCCGGAACGTGGAGTAGATGTAAGGGTACTGCGGGCGGAACCAGTTGCGAAACGATGGACGCGCGAAGCAGGCCGCAGTGCGCGGCGAAGCGCCCTTCAAGACGAAGTGTTGGCCGTCAAAGAACGGCTCCGAGTAATTCTTGTAGAACTCAAACGGCGCGAAACCGGGGAACGGAGCGAAAGGCGTGGATGTCCACTCCCAGCCGTTGCCGGTGAGTTGCGCCGGATAGCGGGCCGGCGAATCGCCGGTGCGGGCCACCGGGACCGGATCCCAATGGCGGAAGTCGAAATTGTCGGCGGCGGCGTCCGGGGCGGGCGCGAGCGAGGCGGCGCGGTGGAACTCGGGTTCGGTGGGCAATCGCTTGCCGCGCCAGCGCGCGAAAGCCTCGGCCTCCGCCTGCGTCACATAGACGGGGCATTCCAGAGGCAAAGGATATTCGGAGAACATGCCGCGATACATCCAGCGTCCGGCCCGTTCGACCCAGAAGAACGGCGAGGCCGCTCCCTCCTTCACGAAGGCCAGGTACTCGCCGTTGGTCACCTTGTTTTCCGCCATGGCGAAAGCACCCACCGGTACGGAGTGCTCACCGAATTCGTTGTCCCAACCGAAGGCCCGGTCCGGATCGAGACCGAGCGTCGCCTCGCCGGCCGGGATGGAAATAAAGCGTGTCTCCTCAAGCGGCAGCCCGTCGACCGGGGGCGGGGTGGCAGGCCCCATCTTCCGTTTGTAGTCCAGGTGATGCAGGATGTACGCGAAGGTCTCGGCATGCATCAGCCGGTGTTCCAGCGCCACATGCAGCAGTTGCTCCGGCACGTCCGGGATCAATTCGTCGATCTCATCGCGAGTCCGCTGATTGTAACGATCCACTTCGGCGATGGACGGCCAGTCCGAAGGCTGATCGGCCGGCAAACGTCCTGGAGGCGGATCGATACCGAAGGCGAACAGATGGTCGAACTCGGCATGGAACGGCCGCTTGTCCAACGCGTAGCGGGCTATCAGATTCCAATCGAAGGCCTCCAGATGGCCGAGGTAAAAAATGATCCGATGGCGCTCTGGAATGGACCGTTCGTAAAGGGAATCCGGCCGGACCAATCGGAACAGATCGTCAGTGTGCTCGCGAGCCTCGGAGAGGGCGCGGCAGAGCGAGGTGAGAGCCGGCATGTCCGTCTTTCCAGTCTACCCGACGATCGGCGTTTCGCGGAAACCAGTTGTGAACAGAACCACAGAGTACTTTTGTTCGATGCCGCACCTCTTGACAATCGAGAGGAGAAGCCATATATCTAGTTAAACTAGAGGAGAACGCGAATGGGCGACGAATCCGGCAGCCTGGTGCAGGGCACCCTGGACATGCTGATCCTGAAGGTGCTGGCGCTGGAGCCGATGCACGGGTACGGCATCGCACAGCGGATCGAGCAAATCAGCCACGGCGTTTTCCGGGTCAACCCCGGGTCGCTCTTTCCGGCCTTCCGGCGACTGGAACGCTCGGCCTGGATTAAGCCCCTCTGGAAGCCCACGGAGAACAATCGGCGCGCCAAGTATTACGCTCTCACCGACCGCGGCCGCAAGCAGTTGAAGTCCGAGACCGAAGAGTGGGGCCGCCAAATCGCGGCCATTACGCGAATCCTGGAGTCCTGCTGAGGAGCCTCGCCATGGCCCTGTGGACCAATCTCACCGAAGGCTTACGCGTCCTGTTGCGCAAGCGCGAGACCGAACAGGATATGGATGAGGAACTGCGCGCGTATCAGGAAGCCGCGGCAGAAGCGAACCGGAGATCCGGCATGAGCGATGCGGCAGCCCGCCGCTCGGCCAGAGTGGAGATGGGGAGCATGGAAGCCGTCAAAGACGAAATTCGCAGCGCCGGTTGGGAGTCCGCCGTGGAGGCGCTCTTCACCGATATCCGCTACTCGCTCCGCGTGCTGGCGAAGGCCCCGGTCTTCACCAGCGTCGTGCTGCTCACCCTGGCGCTGGGCATCGGCGCCAACACCGCGATTTTCAGTCTCATCGATTCGATTCTGCTGCGCTCCCTGCCGGTCCGCCATCCGGAAGAGTTGGTGCAGGTCACCAAATCCAGTTTCACCAATACGCTGTGGGAACAGGTGCGCGACCGGCAGGACGTCTTCTCCGGCGTCTTCTCCTGGAGTACGGATCGGTTCAATCTGGCGTCCGGCGGCATGGTGCAGTACGCCGACGGTCTGTGGGTGAGCGGCGATTTCTTCCGAACGCTGGGCTTGACTCCCGCGGCCGGCCGCCTGCTCACGTTGGATGACGATCGCCGCGGCTGCGCCCCGCGCGCGGTGCTGAGCTACGGCTTCTGGCAGGCCCACTACGGCGGCGCGGAGAGCGCCATCGGTACCACTGTGGTGCTGAGCGGCCATCCCTTCGAAGTGATCGGCGTGGCGCCCTCCGGATTCTTCGGCATGGATGTGGGCCGCAAGTTCGACGTGGCCGCTCCCCTCTGCGCCACTACCGCCTTCGATGGACAGCGCTCGCGTCTGGAAGCACGAAGCTGGTGGTGGCTGAACGTCGTCGGCCGTCCCAAGCCCGGAATCAGCGGGGCGCAATTGAAAGCCCGGCTGGCCGCGCTCTCTCCGCAAGTCTACGAAGCCTCCTTGCCCGGGAATTGGGACCCGGCCTCGCAGGACAACTTCCGCAAACGCGTGCTGACGCCGGAGCCCGCGTCAACTGGCCTCTCGCGCCTGCGCAAACAATACGAGGAGCCGCTGCACGTTCTGATGGGCGTGGTGGGCCTGGTGCTGCTGATCGCGTGCGCCAACATCGCCAGCCTGTTGATGGCCCGCGCCGCCGCCCGCGGACGTGAGATGGCCATGCGGCAGGCGCTGGGCGCATCGCGATTCCGTTTGATGCGGCAACTCATTACCGAATGCGTGTTGCTTTCGTGCGGCGGCGCGGCTCTGGGTCTGTTGGTGGCGCACTTCGGGAATCAGGTGCTGCTGCACTATATCTCCAGCGTCCGCAGTAAGGTCTTCCTGGATTTCTCCCTGGATGGCCGCGTGCTGGGCTTCACTACCGGCATTGCTGTGCTCACCGGCTTGCTGTTCGGCGTCGGGCCGGCATTCCGCGGCACCCGCGCGTCGCTCACCTCGACCATCAAAGAGACGCATGCCACCAATCGCGGCGCTCGCGGAGGTTTCCGCCTGTGCGTGGTGGCGTCGCAGGTGGCGCTTTCGCTGGTGCTGCTGGTGACGGCCGGACTGCTGTTGCGCAGCTTCTGGAATCTGGCCGCGCTGGACATCGGCTTCGATCGCCGGCAGGTGGTGCTGGTCAATGTGAATCTCCTCAAGGCTGATGTCTCGCACTCTCAAGCGGAAGCCACCTTTCAACAATTGGAAGACGCGCTACGGGCACAGCCCGGTGTAGTTTCCGTGTCCCGATCCTGGAACACGCCGCTGAGCAACATGGAATGGAATACCAACATCCACAGTGACGCGCCCAATTCTCCCGCGGGGGACGACGCGTTGGTGTGGTTTAACTTCGTGACGCCCACGTATTTCGAAACGCTGCGCAGTCCCATCCTGGCCGGCCGCAATTTCACAACGTCGGATACGGCCACATCGCCCCAGGTCGTGGTGATCAATCAGACCCTGGCGCGCAAATTCTTTCCGGGGCTGAATCCGGTTGGCCGAACGCTGCAAGCGGAAGGCGAAGCGCGCAAACTGGAGCCGCCTGTGGAGGTGGTGGGCGTGGTCAAAGACGCCAAGTACGAATCCGTGCGGGAGGCGACTTTTCCCACCGTCTTCCGCCCCCTCACCCAGATGGGCGAAGCTGCGCCCAACCAGAACTTCGAACTGCGTACCGGTCTGCCTCAGGCGGTGATCGCCAAGCCGATTGAACGGGCCGTGGCCGGAGTGGATAAAGATCTGCCGATCGAGATCCACACGCTCGCCGCACAGGTGGACGATAGCATGGCCAGTGAGCGCCTGCTGGCCACGCTCGCCGGCTTCTTCGGCGGTCTCGCACTGCTGCTGGCCACCATCGGCCTCTACGGCACGCTGAGCTATCTGGTGACGCAACGCAGCGCGGAGTTCGGCATTCGCATGGCTCTTGGCGCGCAGCCGGGCGCCATCCTGCGACTGGTGATGCGCGACGTGGCGTATCTGCTGATCGGAGGCATCGCTGCGGGCGCGGCGCTGGCGTTGGCGGCCACTCGCGTACTCGGCACGCTCCTGTTCGGACTCCAGCCCCGCGACTCGGCAACTCTGGCGATCTCCTCTGCCCTGCTGGCCACGGTCTGCATCGCGGCGAGTCTCCTGGCGGCGCGGCGCGCCACAAAGCTGGACCCCATGTCGGCCCTGCGCCACGACTAAGGTCGGACGGCGTCCTACTTGACCGTATATTGCTGGTATAACTGTGCGGCGTTCTCCGGGGTCACCATTACCGAGTCGAGCGTGTATTCCTTCTCCGGCCGGAAGCCCGGCTCGTGGAGCATGCGATTGGCGATCTCCACCGCCTTGTCGACGCACAGGGGATATACAAAGGTGGCGGCCAAAACTCCGTCCATCACCTTCTTAATGCCACCGGCCTCTCCGCCGAGTCCATCCACGCCGACGAAGATCATCTCCTTTTCGCGATTCAATTCCTTTGCCGCCAGATAGGCGCCGATGGCCATGGGGTCGTTGTGCCCGTACACCACGTCGATCTGTGGCTGCGCGCGCAACACTTCCGTCATGCGGTCCTTGGCTTTAGCCTGAATCCAATCCGCCACCGGGTCGGCCACGATCTGAATCTCGGGATATTTTTGCAGCACCTCGCGCGCGCCTTTGTCGCGATTGATTTCGCCCTCCACGCCCAGCAGGCCGCGCATTGCCACCACTTTGCCCTTGGGCTTGCCGTACTTCTTGGTGAGGCTATCGACAATGAACTGGCCGGCCAGCCTGCCGATGGCCACGTTGTCACTGTGCACGTAGCTGGTGTAGTTGGGCTGCAGGATATCGCGCTCCAGGCAGATCACCGGGATTTTCGCGTCCATCGCCTGCCCCATCACGGCGGTCAACGCGGCCCGCTCGTTGGGCGCCACAATCAGCAGGTCGGGCTTCTGCCGGATAAACGTCTCCACCTGCCCCACCTGCTTGCTGTTGTCCTGCTGCGCGTCGGAAATCACCAGCCGGACATCCGGGTACTGCGCGAACAGTTTCTGCATGAGCGCATTCTGCATGGCGCGGTAAGGCTCCGCGTTATTCGCCTGACTGAAGGCCACCAGGAACTGCTTTTTGCCTCCATTGGTCTCGCTGCCGCATGCCGTTGAAAACAGGACGGCTGCCACTCCCAGAATTGCTGCCGGTTGACGTTTCATCTATGCCGATTCTCTCTCTCGCTGCACCGCCACTGCCAGCACAATGATAACTGCCTTGATCATCATTTCGAGATTGCTGTCCACGTTCTTGAGCCGCAGCATATTGGTGAGCACCCCCATGATCAGCGACCCGACAATGGTGCCCGAGATCGAGCCGCGTCCGCCCGAAAGCGGTGTCCCGCCAATCACCACCGCCGCGATCGCGTCCAACTCGTACGCCACTCCGGCGTTGGGATTGCCCTGATGATTCTCCGCCGCGTAGAGCACTCCCGCGAAGCCGGAAAGCATTCCGGAGATGGTGTACACCCAGATTTTCGTACCGCGGATGGGCAGCCCGGCGTACCGCGCCGCCTTTTCGTTATCGCCGATCGCGCGCACATGCCGCCCGAACACCGTGCGCGCCAGCATCAGCCAAAACACCGCCGCGGCACAGGCGTACGACCCGATCACGATGGCCTTCGCGCGGAAGATATCGGCAAAGTGGGCCGCCACGTCGCGCCCGAAACCGATGTCGATGTTCTCATTGTTGGTGATCCACTTGGCCAGTCCGCGGACTCCGATCATCGACGCCAGCGTGACGATGAACGGCTGTATGCGGACGGTCGCGATGACTACGCCGTTCACGAGTCCCGTGAGTCCGGCCACGGCCACCGCCAGTCCGATCGCCAGCGCGATATGCGCGCCGTAGGACATGGACGCGCCCATCCGCGTGAGGCACATGGCGGCTACCGCAGTGGCCAGCGCCAGGATGCTGCCGACGCTCAGATCGATCCCGCCTGTCAGAATCACAAAGGTCATGGCCAGCCCGATCATGCCGATCAGCGAGATCTGCCGCAGAATATCGGTCAGGTTGCCCAGTTGTAGAAAGACGCGCGACCCGTCGGCGGCCACCGGACTGAGGAAAATCGCCAGGATGACGATGCCGGCCAGCGCCGCCAGACTCTGCGCCCGCGCTGGAATCATGCGGCGCCTGCCAGGTTCGTCGCGGCGGCCATGATCTTTTCCTGCGTGGCCTCGGCGGCGTCGAAGGCCGCGGCCACCCGTCCTTCGCACAGCACCAGAATCCGGTCGCAACAGCGCACCAGTTCGGGCAGCTCGCTGCTCACCAGAATGACTCCTTTGCCCTCGGCGGCCAGCCGGTCGATGGTCCGGTAGATATCCTCTTTTGCGCCGACGTCGATGCCGCGGGCCGGGTCGTCCAGGAACAGGATATCGGGATTCACCAGCAGCCAGCGGCCCAGCAGCACCTTTTGCTGATTGCCGCCGCTGAGTGTCGCGACCGGATCCTCCAGCGAACGGCAGTGCAAACCGAGTTGCCGCCCCACTCTTTCCATTTCGCGAAGTTCGCGGCGCCGGTTCAGAAAGCCGCCGCTCTGCATGCGTCCCAGCACCGCCAGCGTGCCGTTCTCAGCCACGCTCATCTGCATCATCAGGCCTTGATAGCGCCGGTCCTCAGGCACCAGACCGAGCGTGCCGTGTTTGCGGACGGAGCCGCCCGTCACGCGATCCAGCCCGAACAGCGCCGCGCCCAGTTCGCTGCGGCCCGACCCGACCAGGCCCGCCACACCCAACACCTCGCCGCGCCGCAGTTCGAAGGAGACGTCGCGGAGTTTGGCCGTGCAGAGATTTTGCACGGTGAGCACGATGTCGCCCGGCGTCCGCAGCGAACGGTCCCGGGCTTCCAGGTCGCGGCCGATCATCATCCGGATCACCGCTGCGGCGTCGGTAGCCGGTGTATCGACCGTGCCCACTGTGACGCCGTCCCGCAAGACGGTGATGCGATCCGACAGCCGGAAAATCTCGTCCATCTTATGCGACACGTAAACGATGGCGACGCCGCGCTCCTTGAGTCCGGCGATCAGCGCGAACAGACGCTCGGCCGCGTCTTCGAAGAGCGAACTGGTCGGCTCGTCCATCAGGATGAGGCGGGCGTTCATGCTCAGCGCGCGGGCGATGGCCACCAGTTGCATCTGCCCGAGCGAAAGGGAGGCGACCATGCGGCTTGGTCCGCAGTCCAGTCCCACGGCATCGAGGAAAGGCCGGGAGAACCGGTCCATCCGTCCGCCGCGAAACTCCAGATTCCCGACGGTCAGATTTTCGGCCACGGTGAGGTGGCGAAACAGATCCAATTCCTGATAGATGATACCGATTCCCAAGCGCTGCGCGTCGCGCGGCGTCGAGATCCGCACGGGCTGGCCTTCGACAAGGATGCGGCCGCTATCGGCGCCAGTGGAACCAGCCAGGATTCGCGCCAGCGTGCTCTTGCCGGCGCCATTTTCACCTACCAGGGCATGCACCTCACCGGCGCGAACCTCGAAACTCACGCCCCTGAGCGCCTGCGCCCCGCCATAGTGTTTGTGGATATTCTCAGCCTGGAGAAGTGTCAATCCATTAGACTACCGCGGCCCGAGTAGCAGGATGGTCCGTGAGGCGTCCGGGTGCGATATACTTTTGGCACGTGAACGCCAAGTTTTGCGTTGGGCTCCTCTTTCTTGCAACCGCGACGGCCGAGGTGCGCTTCAATCGCGACATCCGGCCGATCATGGCCAATACCTGCTTCCGCTGTCACGGTCCCGACAAGAGTTCCCGCATGGCCGGCATGCGTTTGGACCTGCGCGACGAGGCGCTGAAGCCTCTGCGCGATGGGGCGATTCCGATCGTGCCGGGCGACCCGGCGAAGAGCGCCATCATCCAGCGCATCTTCTCCGTCGACGCGCGCGTCATGCCGCCGTCCTCCATCCACAAAGAGCTCACTGACGTACAGAAAAACACCATCCGCCAATGGGTTGCCGAGGGTGCGAAATACGAGGGCCACTGGGCATATCAGCCCGTGGTGCGCGCCGAACCGCCGGCGGCAGAAAATCCGGTGGACGCCTTCGTGCTGGCGCGCCTTGCCAAAGACGGCCTGCACCAAATGCCGGAGGCCGACCGCCGCACGCTGATTCGCCGCGTGGCGCTGGACCTCACCGGCTTGCCGCCCACACCCGAAGAGACCGAAGCCTTCGTCAAAGACACCACACCCAACGCCTACGAAAAGGTGGTGGACCGCCTCATGGCCTCGCCGCGATACGCCGAGCAGCAAGCCATGCACTGGCTGGATTTCGTGCGCTACGCCGATACCTGCGGCTTTCACGGCGACAACGCGCTGCCCGCGTGGCCGTACCGCGATTACGTGCTCCACGCCTTCCGCGACAACAAGCCCTTCGACCAGTTCACGCGCGAGCAACTGGCGGGCGACCTGATCCCCGACGCGACGCGCGAGCAGCATGTGGCCTCGGCCTTCAATCGCCTGAATCGCACCTCGGCCGAAGGCGGCTTGCAGCCCAAGGAATACCTGGCGAAGTACGGCGCCGATCGCGTCCGCACCATCGCGGCTGTCTGGATGGGCAGCACGCTCGGCTGCGCCGAGTGCCACGATCACAAGTTCGATCCATTCCTTTCTCGCGACTTTTATTCGATGAAGGCCTTCTTCGCCGACATTAAGGAGACGGGTCTGGTGCCCGACCGCGGGGCCAAAGCATGGGGCACGCAGCTGGCGCTGCCCACCCCCGAGCAGCAGAAGCGGCAGGACGATCTGAAAGTCGCGCTGGACGCCGCCAAGGTGAAACTCACGGCGAAGATGGCCGCGCTCGAGCCCCAGCGCGCCGCCTGGGAGAAGCACCTGCTGGAAGATCATGCCGCCGGCAAACTGGCCTGGCATAATCAGCATCCGCTGACCGCGAAATCCAGCAACGGCTCCACTCTCAAGATCTATAACGAAGAGCCCGTCCTGTTCACCACCTACGACGGCAACAACGGTACGCAGGAGACCAAGCCCGGCGATGGTCTGGTGATCGCCAGCGGCCTGAATCCGGATAACGACACTTACACGGTGACCTTCCGGCCCGGCGCGGGCACGTGGACTGCGATGGAAGTGCAGGTGGTGCAGGACGAATCGCTGCCCGGCATTCGCGTGGCGCGCGGCGCCGACCGCGTGGTGCTGAGCGAAGTGGAGGCCGAGGTGGCGGGCCGAGGCAAGATCCCGTTCTCCAGCGGCATGTCCAACCTGAATAATCCTTCGGCCGAGTTCCCGCCAATCGCCGCGATCGATGGCGACGTCTCCACGGGTTGGGCGATTGCGACATACAACGAAAACACCAAGGTCGCCCTGGCTCTGCGCTTCGCCGAACCGCTGCACACGGCGGCCGATTCCACCATGACGGTCCGCATCCTGCAGAACAGCGAGTTCCGCCGCGCCACCATGGGCCGCTTCCGCATCGCGCTCTCTTCGGGCGAATATTCCTACCCGCACCAGGAGCCCGGCAAAGAGATTCCCGACAACGTTCTGAAGTCCCTGAAAATCGCCGAAGACCAGCGCAAGGACGACGATCGCAAGCGCATCGCGGCGCATTTCCAGTGGGCCGCGGCCGATGCGCAGCCCGAAGTGATCGCTGTGGCCAAACTAGAGGCGGCGTCGGCGATTCTGGAAAAACAGATTCCGCACGTAGTGGTGAGCGAAGCTACCGACAAGCCGCAGGAGACGCGCATCCTGGCGCGCGGGAATTTCATGGACGAGACCGGCGAGGTGGTGCAGCCGGCCATCCCGGTCTTCCTGGGCAAGCTCGATACCGGCGGACGGCGCGCCACGCGGCTCGATCTGGCCAACTGGCTGGTGGATCCGCGCAATCCGCTGACGGCGCGCGTTTACGTGAATCGCGTCTGGCGGGAGTTCTTCGGCAGCGGACTTTCGAAGTCGCTGGACGATCTGGGGTCGCAGGGCGAATGGCCGGTGAATCCGGAATTGCTGGACTGGCTGGCCGCCGAATTTCTGCATCCCGAATGGCAGGCCACCGGCACGCATGACTGGGACATGAGCCACATCGTCCGCACCATCGTCTTGAGCAAGACGTACCGGCAGGCGTCGGCCAATAACGATGAGCGCGACCCGGACAATCGCCTGCTCTCGCACCAGAGCCGGTATCGTGTGGACGCCGAAGTGGTGCGCGACATTGCGCTCTCCGTCTCCGGACTGATGGCCGACAGGTTCGGTGGTCCCAGCGTGAAGCCCGTGGAACCGGACGGCTACCTGATGACCATGAATTTCCCCAAGCGGGAATATTCGGCCAGCCATGGCGCCGATCTGTATCGTCGCGGTGTCTACACCTTCTGGCAGCGCAGCTTCCTGCATCCCAGTCTGCTGACGTTCGACGCGCCTACGCGCGAGGAGTGCACCGTTAATCGCAGCAATTCGAATACCCCGCTGCAGGCGCTGGTGCTGTTGAACGATCCCATTTACGTGGAGGCGGCGCGCGCCTTTGCCGGCAATATCCTGAAGCGCGGGGGCAGTCTGAACGATCGCGTGGATTGGGCTTTCCTGCGGACGCTCGGCCGCGCGCCCACGGCGGAAGAGAAGCGCGTGGTCTCTGACCTGTACCGCACCAGTCTGGAGCAGTTCCGCAAGTCGCCCTCGGACGCGGCGGAGTTGCTCAAAGTGGGCGAAGCGCCGGTGCCCGCCAACGAGAAGCCCGTGGAACTGGCCGCCATGACCATGGTGGCGCGGGCGCTGCTCAACATGCACGAAACCATCACTAGGAACTGAAATGAAACCCTGCGATTGCCAGATTCACCGCCGCGCGTTCCTCAGTAAAGGCCTGGCCTGCGTGGGCCTGCTGGGCTTGAACAATCTGCTGGCGCAAGATAAGGCCGCTTCGCACGGCGTGGTCAATCCGCTGCATCATCCGGCTAAGGCCAAGCGCATCATCTTTCTCTACCAGGCTGGCGGTCCGTCGCATCTGGAAACCTTCGACAACAAGCCGAAGCTGCGGGAGCAGGGCGGTAAGCCGATGCCCGAGTCGTTCACAAAGGGCCAGCAGATCGCGCAGTTACAGGGCTCGAAACTCACCTGCTTTTCACCGCAATACAACTTCCAGAAATTCGGCAAATCCGGCCAGGAGATCTGCGAGCTGTTCCCCCACATGGGCAGTGTCGCCGACGACGTCTGCATCGTCCGCTCCATGTGGACCGAGCAGATCAATCACGATCCGGCCCACACCATCATGAACACCGGCTCCATCATTCCGGGCCGTCCCAGCATGGGGTCGTGGGTCTTCTACGGGTTGGGCGCCGACACCAACGATTTGCCCGGCTTCGTGGTGCTGCTCTCCACCGGAAAGGGCGGCCAGATGCAGCCCATCGCGGCGCGTCAATGGTCGGCCGGTCTGCTGCCCAGCAAATTCCAGGGCGTCAAACTCAATTCCATTGGCGACCCGGTGCTGTACATCGAGAATCCTCCCGGCGTGAATGCCAAATTGCAGCGCGATTCGGTGGACGCCATCAACAAGCTGAATCGCGCCGAGTTCGCCGCGCTGGCCGATCCGGAAATTCAGACGCGTATCGCGCAGTACGAGATGTCCTTCCGCATGCAGACCAGCGTGCCCGGGCTGATGGACATGAGTAAGGAACCGCAGAAGGTGCTGGACCTGTATGGCGCGCAGCCCGGCGACGGCTCTTTCGCCTCCAACTGTCTGCTGGCGCGCAGACTGGCCGAGCGTGGCGTCCGCTTCATTCAGCTTTACCATCGCGATTGGGACCACCACGGCGGACTCAAGGCCAACATCGCGCTGAAAGCCGAAGAGACGGATCGCGCCACGGCGGCCCTCATCACCGACTTGAAGCAGCGCGGCATGCTGGACGACACGCTGATCGTGTGGGGCGGGGAATTCGGCCGCACTCCCATGTCGCAGGGTGGCGACGGACGCGATCACCACATCAAGGGATTCTCCTACATGATGGCCGGCGGCGGTATCAAGCCGGGTATCACTTACGGCGCCACAGACGAGTTAGGTTACGCGGCTGAGGAGAACCCCGTAAGTGTGCATGATTTCCACGCAACCATGCTCCACTTACTCGGCATCGACCACAAGCGGCTGGCCGTAAAATTCCAGGGTCTGGACGTGCGGCTCACCGGGATCTCGGGCGATGTTGTCAGGGACATCCTGGTATAGGCCTCGACAGATCACCCGGAATTCCCCGTAGTTTTCCAACAAGTCGCCAATATTGTTTGATTTCTTACATCTCCCGCGTTAGTATCAATCGGACACATACGTGTGAAATCGCACACGTACGCCCGAAATCGGAGGAGCCAAAAAGCATGCAATGTTGGAAGAAGGGACCCTGGTTAATCGCGGCCAGCATTGTCTTGCTGGTAACCGGCGCATTGTGGGCGGCAGTCACCACGATTCCCAGTTCCGCATTAATTTCCAGTAACCAGTTGTATACCGATACGATCGGCGGCGGCATCGGGGCTATCGTCACCAGCGGAAATCTTCAGTCCGACGGGCGCAACGACGATGGGTCCTCGGCGGCAAATCCGCTGGGCTTCACCCTGAACTTCTTTGGGAATAACTATACGCAGTATTTCATCAACAACAACGGAAACATCACCTTTCAGAGTGCTCTCCACGTCTTTACGCCACAGGGCCCGCAGGGTGCCACCCAGCCGGTGATTTCACCCTTCTTCGCGGATGTGGATACGCAGAATCCGGCTAGCGGAGTGGTCCACCTGCGGACCGATATTCCGAATCAGATTATCGTGACGTGGTCTCAAGTGGGTTATTTCAGTAGCAACGCCGACAAGTTGGATAATTTTCAGCTCGTCTTGCGCGGACCTGCTTACTCGGTGCCGCCCGGCGAAGGCCGCATCGGTTTCTTCTACACCAACATGCAATGGGAAGTGGGCGACGCCAGCGGCGGCACCGGCGGTTTCTGTGTCCCCCCCAACACGGTGGGCGATACTTGTTTTCCGGCTGCTATCGGCTTTGGGGATGGAAACAGCAACGGCATCACGATACAAGGTTCCTTGCAGAATGGGATCGCGGCATCGCTTCAGAACAAACGCATCTGGTTCGATCTCAACGGCGGCGTACCGGTCGTGTCCGGCACAACCACCGTGCCCACACTCGGCACGTACGGCATGATGATGCTGGGAATTCTGCTGTTTGGCGCGGCGCTTTGGTATACCCGCCGCGAGGCGCAATCGGCGTAGTAGATTCGAATGGAGCGAACCATGAAAAAATCTTTGATTGTGATTGCGATTCTCGCCGTGGCCGCCGTGCTCGCCTTCGCCGGACCGGCCGATGGCGTCTGGAATATCCAAGTCGCCGCATCTGGCGCAGCCGGACAAATTCTGTTGAACTCGTCAGGCACAAACCTCACAGGCACGATGGATGGCATCGCCATTTCCGGAGGCACTGTCGAGGGTGCGACGGTCCGTTTTCAGGCGACCCGGAACAGCGTAGCCTACACGTACAAAGGCACCGTCACCAATGGCAAGTTGAGCCTTTATGAGTCGCCGGCCGGGGCCAAAGGCCGCTTACTGATCTACATTCATCCCGGCAATTAAGAACGGTTACGCTCGTTTGCGGAAGTCCGCTGAATTCTGGCGGCCCTTCGCGAAAAGCTCAATCATCTTCTGATTGAACACGGGAATATCGTCCGGTTTGCGGCTGGTCACCAGTCCCTGATCGACCACACTGGTGTTATCTTCCCAGTTGCCGCCCGCGTTGCGAATGTCGGTCGCCAGCGAGGGCCAAGACGTGAGCTTGCGGCCTCTAACCACTCCGGCTTCCACTAACATCCACGGCCCGTGGCAAATGGCGGCGATGGGTTTGCCGTCTTCGGCAAATTCTTTCACAAACTGCACGGCCGCGGGGATCGTGCGCAGCTTGTCGGGATTGGCGACGCCACCCGGGAGAAGCAGTGCATCGTAGTCGGAAGCGTTGACCGATTCCAGCTTGACGTCCACTGGGAATTTGCTCCCCTTTTCGTCGTGGTTCATCCCCTGCACTTCCTCTTTCGCCGGGGACACCAGATCCACCTTGGCTCCGGCTTCCTCCAGTGCCTTGCGCGGTCCGGTCAATTCCACCTGTTCAAATCCGTCGGTGACCAGCGCGGCCACGCGTATTCTGTCCAGTTGTTGGGTCATGCTTGCAGAGTAGCGCCGTCCGGCGTGGAACGGCGCTCCGAACGATTGCGGATTGTTGGTCAATTCACAGGTTAGGGCACGTAGATGTGGGTTGGCCCCGTGACCTTGATTCCGGGCACTTCCGTCTTCAGCTTCACGGGTTGAAAGCCCTTCTGGTTCACGGCCTGAAAGGTGACGCGGTACTGATTGTCCATGCGATCCTGCAAGTTGTTCAGGAACGGCGAGATGGTCACCGGGTCGCTCAGCGCCTCGAAGTAAGCATGACCGCCGGTCTCATCGCTCACCTCCATCAGACGGGATTGCGCGATTGTGGTGGCCCATCCGCCGCGTCCATACCCGCCCGCGCCCCGCAGATAAATGGAGTACACCATCACGCCCTGTTTCAAGGCGTCATGAAAAGCCGCATCGACGTAGGGATCGTCCACAATCGAACCGCTGTAGTAGCGATCCACTCCATCGGTGAGCATCAACACGGCACGGCGGATGGCCGGTTCTTTCGACGGCCAGTGTTTCACCAGGTCGGAGAGGGCGAAGTAGGGGCTGGCATTGGCGCCGGGGATCGCCGTGGGCAGGCGCAAAGCGGCCGCCGCCTTGGCGTGATCCGCGGTAAAGGGCTGCGCTAGCGATGCCGCGCCGTTGCGCATATAACCGACAGCCACCTGAGTGGTGGCGGGCAGGGAGTTGAGAAACTTCTTCAGTTCGGGAATCTGCGTGCCGAGACTGGCCGACCGTGTGGAATCGTCCAGCAAAACGAAAAGCTGCATGCCCGAAAGGTTGCCGCTCAGTCGCTCCAGGCGAGTGACCGGCACGCTGGCTTTACCTTGCTCCACCGCGAGATCGCCCGTGGCCAGGGTCTGCTGTGCATTGCGCGATGCCGGTTGCGCAGTGACTACAATCTGAGCCGGCACGGACTCGGCGAGCGCTGGGTAAGCCGCCGCCAGCGCTGCAACCACCATTGCGCATCGTATCTGCTTCATGCCTATTGGATGTGCGCGAACAGATTGCGGTTGCTTGTGCGATCCTGCACACATGGGTGGATCGCGCATTCGGGTGCAGGGCCATCGCGGCGCGCGCGGCGTGCGGCCGGAGAACACGCTCGCAGCCTTCGTTTACGCGATGAATGCCGGCGCCGACGCCGTGGAACTCGATCTGACACTCACGCGCGACGGTGCCCTGGTCGTGTCGCACGATCCTGTGGCGGCGGACAGCGCGGCATTGCGTCTGCCCTCGCTCGACGACGTGTTCCGCTTGGTGGCGCCTTCGGCCATCGAGCTAAACCTGGAAGTGAAGATCCATCCGAAGACGGATCCCCCGGCAATCACGCGCCTGGTGCTGGAGTCCGTCGACAGGCACGGAATGAGGGACCGGGTCATGGTGGAGTCCTTCGATTTCCGAGTGCTCCACGCCATGCGGGCCCTGGCCCCGGAGATCCGTCGCGGCGCGCTCACCGAGGACGATCCGCGCAGCTTTCCGGAGATCGCCGGCGATGCGGCGGACCCCACCTTCATCGCACCGCACTTCAGCCTGGTGACTGGCGAAAAGGTACTCGCAGCGCACGCCGCAGGCCTCGATGTGGTGGCGTGGACGGTGAATCTCCCAGACGACTGGACGCGCGTGTCTGAAGCTCAGGTCGACGCGATCATCACGGACGACCCCGCGGCGCTCATTCGATGGCTGCGAGGAGTGTAGGCGAGCCTGCTTACTTGCGGGCGATCGCCGCCAGCAGCAAGATACCCGCCGCTACGTATACGCCGGCGGCCATGGCAATGGCCACGCTCAGCCCCTGCCGCCCGGCCACGATGCCGATCACCAGCGGTGCCGTCCCGCCGCCTCCCAGCCAGCCCACCATATTCATGAAACCGGCAGCCGTGCCGCGCGCCTCCTCCGGCACCGTATCGAACAGCGAGGCAAAAATATTGGCGTCGTACAGTCCTTTGAAGAAGCCCCACGCGGCCAGCGCCACCACCAGCCACACCGCCGAATTGGTGAGCCCGCACAACACCACAAATGGCGCGCCGCACAGCACCCCCGCAGCCTGCACTGCCATGCGGCCGCCCGGATGGCGCTGCCGCAGTGTGTCCGCCAACCACCCGCCGATCGGCGCACCGGCCATGGATGCCAACTGCACAAACACAGTCGCCGTAAGCCCCGCCGCCGCCAGACTCAGGTGAAACTTGTCGTACAGAAACTTCGGCATCCACGAGAGTAGAACCACCGCCACGAAGTTGGCGCACACAAAAGCCCCCATCAGCAGCAGCGCCGACGGTGTCCGCAGCAGGATCGCCACGAACTCGCCCATCGGCATCCGGACGCCTTCCACTGCCCGTTTCGGCTCCACCAGGAAACGGCTTAACACCAGACCCAGCAGCACGCCCATCCCACCGAACACGATGAAAGACCAGCGCCACCCATAATGCTGTGCAATCGCGCCAGCGAAGAAACCGCCGGCAATGGTGCCGATGTAGACGCTGGTCTGGTGCATCCCCAGCGCCCGAGATCTGGTGGCCGCGCCGTGATAATCGCTGACTAGCGACACCGACGCCGGAAAATAAAATGTCTCGCCCAGACCTTCCGCCGCGCGGAAAATCACCAGGGCGGGGAAGCTGCGCGCGGCAGCCGTGGCCATGCAGATGAGGCTCCACGCCTGCAGTCCGCCCAGGATCGCGTTCTTGCGCCGGATGCGATCCACGATCCATCCCGCCACCGGCGACGCCAGCCCGTACACCCACGCAAACGCCGAGCCCAAAAGGCCGAGCTGCAGAGGACTCAGCCCGAGCTCTTTTTCCAGCAGCGGAAAAACGGAGAAGATGGCCTGACGGTCCGCGTAATTGAAGAACGCGATCCACCACAGCATCCCCACCACCCACCACTTGTAGCGGGACGTCACTGTTTGATCAGCCAGACTTCGGAAACCTGGCAGCCGCGTCCGCTGCCGCCCAGTCCTTCTTCGCGATGCCAGGTGAGATCGAGCGTGCCCTTCTGCGTGGCCGCTCGCGGAATGTCGAATTCCACAGGACCGATGGGCGCGGGCTTGGCCATCAGAGGATGGACCGCGATTCCGTCCCCGGCATCCAGCCGGATGCGTACCCGCGCGCTATCGCCGCCATAGACCACGCGGACCTTGTAACTTGCCTGCGGATCCAGCCCGTCGTAGTGCATCTTGAGCGGGGCATCGTAGAGCGACTCGGCATGCGTCCACCAGGAACTGCGCCACGACGCGTTGCCGGCGAAGCCCACCAGCGGCGATTGGCGAAATGCCGGGTCTTTCTCGTACGGCAGACCGCGCACCAGGTGGGGCTGCAACCGCACGTTGCCCAGATCGTCATAGAAGCCGCCGGGACCCGGATCGGTCCAATGCAGAAGCTGTTCGATGCCGGCGCGCCGTGCAGCCTCATCGGGCGCGTCGCGCAGCGCGGCGAAGCGGGCCTTCAGCCACACCCGATTGTTGAGCGGCGCGTCCACCGTATCCAGATTGGCGCCGCGGTCCACGGAGATCGCCTGGTACCGCGCGACGCTGAGCTGCATGTGGATGCTCTGGAACAGCGCCTCAGCCAGTTCGAAAATGCGCGCGCGCAGTTCGGGCGCGGTGCGCTCGGTAACGGCGCGATCCAGAATGGCCTCGGCCTGCGGAATTCCCGTGGTGCGCAGGGCCGCCATGGCCTGTTCCTCCAGTCCGGTTTCGTAGATCAGACGCTTGCGCGTGTACGCGTCATAGTAGGCGCGGTAGAGCGCCTGCTGAAACCGCCAGTTCTGACGTAGCGCCGGAGTGGCAGTGCGCTCCATCGTTTGAAACATTCCGAGCGTCGCGTCCACGCCGGCATTCGCCGCCAGAGGACCACGCCAATCCCGCTCCAGCGCCAGCAGGCCTTCGGCGAAGGCGCCTGCATTGCGGTCGCCGATAAAGTACCGCGCATACTCGCGCACGATGTCTTCCACCCGGGCGTCGGGATTCCAGCCGAGCGAACTCCACACGGCTTTATTCACGTCGTCGTTACAGCCCTCCGAATAGGTGAGGAAGCCGGCCGTGTAGCGGGCCGTCGCGCGGAAAATCGCCGCCTCGTCCACCGGACGCGGATTAATCGTCTCGCGCGCCTCGGTGACGGCATACGCCACGTCCCAATCGGGCACGGGAAACTGCGCGGCGCGGCTGTGCGTGATATCGGGATAGTGGCGAATGGGATAGCGGGCAGGCACCGCCTCACGCAATTGCGGCAGATTCATGCGCACCTGCGGACCGAAGACCACGCCGCTCAGCCACGCCGGCTGCTGCTTGAGGATGTCGAGCCACTGATCGGTCCACGTCTTGTCGAAACCCTGCGGCGACATCCACATCTGCGCCCGCGGGTGGTACCGATGCAAGGATTCGGTCTGCTTTTCGAGCAGCGCCATCAGGTACTTCGGCTCGGTATGGCCCGGGTCGCCGCCGGGCACGAAGATGGCGTCGATGCGCGGCAACTGGCGGAAGACTTCGGCCCACTCCTTCAGCGCGGCGTCCACAGTCTTCGGGTTGGAGTAATCGGGATCCATCGCCGGATACCAGACCCAGACATCCAGCCCGTAGGAATCGGCGATGCGCGACATCTCGATCATCATCTGCATCGGCGGCAGCGGGAAGTGCGGACTGTCGGCAGCGTCGTCAGAGCGCGGCGGGATCAGTTCGACGGCGTTGGCGCCGAACACGATGAGGTCGCGCATGTACTGATCCCACATGGCAACGCTCCAGCCGTCGTACGAATTGGTCTTCGGACGATAACCCAACTGGTGGCCGCGCAGCGCGTACTTGGGCGCCGAGGCGATGGCCAGATTGTCCGGCGCTTCCAGCGTGTCGCGGTCCATGTGCAAATTGCGGAGCAGGCCACCGGCGCCGTAGAGGGTGCCGCGCGCGTCGTTGCCCACCACCAGAATGTTGCCGTCGAGATTCTGCACCCGGTAGCCATCGGCGCCCGCAACGGGAGCCACCAATCGCCGTGCGAAGCGGGGCGGCACGTCGCGTCCCGTGAAAATGGCCGGACCTGCGGGCCAGCTCTCTGTAATGGGCAGGCGGATGCGTGTGCGCTTTTCGATCTCGTCGGCCAGTAGGAGGGCGGCCTTCTTTTCCGGACCGGCCAGCCCGGCGGGCGTGACAATCGCCGCATGGCGCAAGTCGACGCCGCGGCCATTCGCGGCCAATAGCAACAGAGCTAAGGCGATTCGCATCCCCCCATTATGTAGGACGGACGATCGCGTTTTGTTGCCGGTGCTCCAGCTTTCTTCTTGTCACCATTAAATAACTACTCGCCGCCAGCAGCCCCACCAGAAATCCCACCAGGCAAATTACCAGTCGATTCGGCGACACCGCCGCTTCCGGCAAACTCGGCGGATCCAGCACCTGGATTCCCGCGTCCGCCGCCTGCGCCTGATCCACGATATCCCGCACGACTCCTTGCGCTTTGCGTGGGTCCGAATACTGGAATTGCACCAGCCACGCCCTGGAATCCGCATTCCTCACGAGCATGTTCTGCCGCAGGAGCGCCACAGCGGCCGACATCGGCTGCTTCGTCCGCTCTTTCGCATAGAGATCGTTCTGGGCGATCAGCGATTCCACATACGTGGAGTTGCCCAACAAATCGGCCACTGCCTTCCCGGCCGTCCCCGACTTGCTCCGCAGCACCGCACTCGATCGCCACTGATCTTGTATCAGATAAGTCGCCGGCAACACCAGAAGCATGACTGCCAGTCCGGCCAGTGGCGCCATCGGCCATCGCCGAATACCCATCAGCACCGCCGCCGCCGCCAATCCCAGAATCACCCCCGCCGCCATCCACGCCCAACGACGCGGCCCCATCGGACTCCGCGGCAGACTCGGCGGGTCCAGCACCTCCAGCGGCGTCGAGCCTTTCATCGCGCTGACGAACTGCGCCGCCAGTTCTCTGGTGACCGCCTGCGCTTGGGTCGGACTGGCATCGTCGAACGCAAGGCTGAAGGCGTTGGTCGCGGCATTCGTACCAGGCCTTCGGAGCACCCGAATTTGAATGTTGCGAGTGCGCATATCCCGCACAACATCTTCCAGCGGCAGCCTCGCCCGCTCCTCTTTATACAAATCGTATTTCTGAATCACACTGGTCAGCGATCGCCTGCTCAAAATGTCCTGCTCGGCCTGATTGAGCGATTCGGCCGTGTCTTCCGGATTGCCGACCGCCATCCGCAGCACTGCTTCCGACCGGTACCCCACCGGCGTCCGCCAGGCCATCACGCCGGCGACCACGAGTCCGGCCAGTCCACACACGGCGGCGAATCGCCATGCTCTCCCGCGTAGAATCTGCATTTGGAGCGCTCCCTTGCACACGTCGAAAAATTCCGTCCAGCCGGGATTCACGTCGTCCATCAACGCATCGAATTCGCTGCCGTACCGCGCTCGCCAGGCGCGCGGGTACAGCCACGTGGCGCACCGTATGAGGTGTCTCATGCGTGTTTCAGCCTTCGTTGCGCTGTCTTGATCACTTGATCGAGCCCCGCTACCTGCTGTTCCAGATAGGCTCGACCCGCGGACGTGATCGTGTACGGTTGCCGCCGGTCTCGCGCGCCGGTCGGGCGGATCCAGCCGCGCTCTTCCAGACGAGTGATCGCGCCGTAGAGCGTGCCCGGTCCCAGCCGCACGCCGGCGAAGCGCTGAATGTCTTCCATCATGGCGTAGCCGTGCTTATCGCCTTCGGCCAGGCTCGCCAGTACCAGTAAGGTCGGGTCAGTCATCTGCTATTACGTCCCGCGTAGTATCGTACGGCGTAGTAGCAAACTTGTCAAGTGCGACCGTAACATTCTGTTATCATTGACCGTTCCGGAGGAAACTTGAAGCTCACATTCTGGGGTGCGGCCGGTCAGGTGACCGGTTCCATGCACCTGGTTGAGGCCGCCGCGACGCGGCTTCTGCTGGATTGCGGCATGAATCAGGGCCGCCGCAAAGAGTCCGACGCCAAGAACCGAACTCTTCCGGTCTCCGGGTCGTCCATCGACGCCGTGGTGCTTTCCCACGCGCACATCGACCACAGCGGCAACCTCCCCACCCTGGTCAAGGACGGTTTCGCCGGCCCGATCTACTCGACCCCAGCCACCGTCGACCTGTGCAATTGGATGCTCCGCGACACCGCGCACATTCAGGAGCACGACGCCGAATTCCTGAATCGTCGGCACGATCACCGCAAAGCCGCCGGTCTGGAAAACGGCCACGTGATCCCGCTCTACACCATGGCCGACGCCGAACGAACCATCCCGCTCTTCCGCCAGGTGGGCTATCACGAGCCCTACCAACTGGCCCCCGGACTCAGCTACACGGCCTACGACGCCGGCCACATTTTGGGATCGTCCAGCGTCATCCTGGAGGACACCACTCTCGGCGCCCCCGTCCGCCTGGCCTTTTCCGGCGACGTCGGCCGTCCCGGACTCCCCATCATTCGCGACCCCGAAAGGCTGCCGCATGCCGACTACCTGATTCTGGAAAGCACCTATGGCGGCCGCCTCCATAAGAATGTGGGCCACGTGGTCAACAAGCTTTCCGACGTGGTCAACCGGACCGCCGGCCGCGGCGGACGCATCATCGTCCCTGCCTTCGCCGTCGGACGGGTCCAGCAACTGGTGCTCCTGCTCCACGAACTGACCAATCAGAAGCACATTCCGAACATCCCGATTTTCGTGGACAGCCCGCTCGCGCTCAACGTCACGCAGGTGCATCGCGACCACCCCGAGTGCTTCGACGCAGAGACGCTGCAGTATCTGACGAACCGCGAGGATCCCTTTGGCTTCAAACGCCTCCAATACATCCGCGAGGCGGCCGATTCGAAAAAACTGAACGACCTGCACGGACCCTTCGTCGTGATCTCAGCATCCGGCATGTCTGAAGCCGGACGCATTCTGCACCACCTGCGGAACAATATTGAAGATCCGCGAAACACCGTCCTGATCACCGGTTTTCAGGCCCAGGACACGCTAGGGCGCAAGCTGGTGGAAAAGCTGCCCGAAGTGAAGATCTTCGGCGAGCCCATGCGCGTTCGCGCCGAGATCGCGAGTCTCGACGAATTGAGCGCCCATGCCGATCAGAAGGAGCTCATGGAGTGGATCAAGCCCCTGGCGCCCGGGCTGAAGAAGGTCTTTCTGGTACACGGCGAGCCGGCCCAATCGGCCACGTTGGCCGGTCTGCTCCATTCCGAATACGGCCTCGAAGCCGTGGTGCCCGCTCCCGGTCAGTCGTTCGAGCTGCTTTAGATGTAACCAGCTTTAGATGTAACCCAATGGTCCTTCAGGGCCATCTATACTGTTAAGGAAGATAAGGAGTACCGTTTCAAGTGAGTCCAACACCTACCTATCAAGAGCCGCAGCCGCAGCGTTCCGGCCTGATGACCGCCCTGGTGGCCGGCGCGATCATTGCCCTCGTGGGCGCCAACATCTACCTCTTCGTGCAGTTGGACCACATGAAGACGGACCTGGCGCAGACCCACGACAAGCTCCTCACCGAACTGAGCAACCTGCGCGACGCTTCCAGCGTGAATAGCGCCTCCCAGCAGCGCCACCTGGAAACTCTGAAGGAAGAGCTCGAAGCCGCCCGCACCCAGCTCCGCAACGAATCGCGCACCATGTCCAGCCAAGCCAAGGCCGAGGCCACCGCGCGCGCCGAACAGTTGACCAAGCAATTGGAAACGGAACAGGCCAAAGTCCAGCAGCAGGTCTCCAGCGAAATCAGCGAAGTGAAACAATCGGCCACGCAGGCCAATTCCAAGATCGGCGAAGTCTCCACCGATGTGGGCACGCTCCGCAGCCAGGCAACGGCCACCCAGTCGCAGTTGGATAAGACCATCGCCGACCTGAAGTCCACCAAGGGCGACCTCGGTGTGCAGAGCGGCCTGATCGCCACCAACGCCGGCGAACTCGCCGCGCTCAAGCGCCTGGGCGAACGCAACTACTTCGAATTCTCCCTGGGCAAGGACGCCGAGAAGAAGCCCCAGCGCGTCGGCGACATCACCATCCAGATCAAGAAACTGGATCCCAAGAAAAACAAGTACACCATCAACGTCATGGCCGACGACAAGCTGACCGAAAAGAAGGATAAGGGCGTCAACGAGCCCATCCAGTTCTACACCAGCAAAGCCCGCCAACCCTACGAGATCGTGGTGAACTCCGTCGCTAAGGATCAGATCAAAGGCTACCTCTCGACCCCGAAAGAACAAGCCTCCCGCTAATCGGCCGTTCCCTCGCATCCCCGAGTCTCTGCTATTTTGAAGCAGAAAGGACTCGGGGATATGCGTTCTTCGATCCTGCTGCTGGCCTGTCTGACCGTGGTTCACGGGCAGACACCGCATGTGCCCTCGTTCGAGGTAGCCTCAGTGAAGCCCGCTTCACCGTCTGCATCCGCGATTACGTGCAGCGGTGGACCGGGCACATCCGACCCCGGAACGTGGCGGTGCTCCAATGTGCCACTTGGCTTTTTGATCACCCAGGCATACGGCTTCGAAGCGTATCAATTCCGCCCCAACGACCCGTGCTGCCGGGGCCGGTTCGATTTCAATGCGAAGGTGCCGGACGGCGCCACCAAAGAGCAGTTTCACCTGATGATCCAGAATCTGCTCACGGATCGTTTCCATCTCAAGCTGCGCCACGAGAAGAAGGAGATGCCGACCTACCAGCTCACCCTCGGAGATGGCGGCGCGAAGATGAAGCCGTCGGCAGCCAACGCCCCCGCGGAGACGGAAGATCCCTGGGCGCCTCCTGAATTCACCCTCGGCAAGGACGGCTACCCCGTTTTTCCAGCCGGACGCGGTGGTCTGGCCGGCGCCGGCGGTCACTATCACTGGGTAGCGTCCAACCTCTCAGTGGAGGACATGGTCAAGACACTGTCTTTCCACTTGGGCCGACCCGTAATCGATGCCACGCGCCTCACCGGGAAGTACGACATCGATCTCAAGTGGTGGATCGACGTTTCCTGGCTCCTGGAAAGAGCAGGCCATCCGGACGAGGCCAAAGATTTACCCGACCTCGGACGGCCCGGACCTACTCTGATGCGCGCCGTGCAAGATCAACTCGGTCTGAAGCTGGTCTCGGGCAAAGGTCTCGGTGATCTTGTGGTGATTGACCATTTGGACAAGGTCCCTACTGAGAATTAACCGCGAACGCGATAGAGGCTATGATTTGGCAGTGGGACAAGCGAAGCGTTCGTATGCCGGATCATCTCCTCGGAATGATGGATCGATCCCGGCAATCCTTCACCGTGTTTTGAGTCAAGAAAAAGTGCCGGTGTTTACTGCGCTTTCAGTTCTTACCACCATCACTGTGGAATGCGTCATGATCGTTGCTCCTTTCCTAAATACTGGTGGTTGGGCCAAGGCGGGTACCTTTGCGCTCACCGGGCTCGCACTCTATATCGGAGTAGTAATAAACCTGCTTTCCGCTCTTGTTGCCTTTGAGAGGGACGAGTACAAGGGCGGAACGATAGGAATTGGCGGATCTGGAATCTGCCTTTTGACCGGAGTTGTGATCCTCGCGTTGCAGTAAATTCCAGGCGACCTATAGCCGCGCGGGACGTAATATTGAGGCGTGACGGTTCGCAGCTTTCTATCGGTGCTGATATGCGCCGCGGTATCGCTGATCCCGATTACTTCCTGCAGTCACCAAAAATTCCCAGAATGGCGCGGCGCAGCGCCTTATCGGTTTCCTTACGGCGCGTGGGAATCGTCGACCCTTGTCGCTGTGGGCCAGATGAGACACGTGAATGCGTACGGAGAACAGACTGCTGATCGCTTTCCCGCGCCGATGTCGCCGCTTGTACACAGATTGTATTGGTGTGCTGCTGAATTCGATGTTGTCGCCCTGATTAAAGGCGAGCGTCCATCTTCTGCAAAACGGTACGTCTGGGCTCAGGTGTCCCCCGGCTGCAACCTCTGGATTTGGCCTGACAATCCACGGGCAGTTGATCGAAGTTTTCAAACGCGGGCATGGTTCTTTCGGGAAGATGGAGAATTCCTTCGCCCACCGTTTGATAGCGGAACCTATCCGTATTTAGGGCTGACCACGAAATGGAAGGATGTCGAAACGATCGCCGAGGCGAGGCGCGAACTTGGCACCTTATTACTGACACCATCTGCAAATGCCGCTGATCTCGATGAATACGCAGGCTATCTCGCGAGCGTGATCAATATCGCGTGCGAACTTCTTCCGAAGACCGACTGCGCGGCCCAAGTGCGAAGTCTCGCGGATTTAGGAAGCCCCAGGTTGCGAGAGGAGGCCTGTGGTCTGCTGAACGGTGAGTTGGGGCAGAACTGCATGCCATCCAGGGATACACTGCCTGCGAGGTGACCGCAACCTTACCCTTCGACGTCCGTCTTCTCCACCAGTTTCTCGACATGCACCGAGTAGATCGCCGACTTGCCTTCGCGATCGCTCTGAAAGTAGATCCGCTGGCTGTCCGGCGAAAAAATGGGGCACGTCTCTTCCGGATGCGTCGCCTTGTGCTCGCACAAAGTCAGCTCGCGCCGTGTGACGCGCAGCAGCAGCAGGATTGTGGGCGACCCTTTATTGCTACTCGCGCCCACAAATACCGAACTATCGCGATTGCATCCGAAAGCCGCGAATTGACTGGTCTTCGCCAGCAGCTTTTCTGTACCCGTGTCCGGCGTAATCTCGCGGATCGCCCGCAGCTGTTTCGTGTCCTCGGGGAAATTCAGGTACAGCACCGTCTTCCCGTCCGGCGACCAGTTGGCCGTCCCGATCCGTCCCGCCGCCGTCTTGAGCTGATGGTTCTGCGTCCCGTCGGAATTCACCAACCACAACGCCTGATCGGCTTGCCGGTACAGAATCTGCGCCCGCAGCGGCCGATGCACCGGGTCGCTCAAAACGAAGGCCGCTTGCACCACCGTGCGTGCCGGACCCTGCACCAGCGACACCATGCGCACCCGCGACTCTTCGCCGCGCCGCTCCGCAAAGGTCGCGTGCGTGCCATCCGGTCCCACACTCATCCCCGCGCACCGCTCCCAACCTTCGGGCACCTTATATAACTCACGCTCCCGCATCGCCGCCACACTCGAAATGTAGAGCGAGCGTCCCGCGAAATAACAGAACGACCGGTTGTCCGGCGTCAGCGTCAGCGAAGCCGGGTCGAGCCCCTCGGTCTGCGTCAACTGCCGCCCTTCGCCGTTTTTCAAATCGATCCGGTACGCCTGCAGACCCGCACCGCGATCCCCGGAAAAAATCATCCACGCACTGTTCCGCGCAATCGCCCGATTGTACGGCGCGGTCAGCACGGAGGCGTATTCGGGATCGGTCAGGCGGAAGACGTCGAGGTCGGTGGTCGGGTCGGAATACTTCTTCCACGCCGCCGGAAATGCCGCGCCTTTTTGATTCTCCGCTCCCAGACACGCGCCTGCCATGCCTGCCATCACGAATCCGCGGCGTGTCATCACCACTCGATGTTATCAAGACCGGCAGCGCCGCACGGCGTCTAACCGTTCAGATGAGTAAATTCGGAAGCTTGTGGAAACTGACCGCGGCCCTGACGCTCGGCGCGTGCATCGCCTCGGCGCAAACCTTCGATGTCTCGTCCATCAAACGGAACACCAGCGGCGCCGCCAATAGCGGCTTCCGGCGCTTCACCGGAGGCGCGCTCGACGCCACCAACATTACCCTCAAGAGCCTGATCGCCTTCGCCTGGGAGATTCCGCAGGATCAGATTGTCGACGCCTCCGGCTGGGTCGATACCGAGCGTTACGATGTGGTGGCCAAACCCGATCGGACGGCCGCCGGCGCAGATAATTCCATGGCCGCCATCCGGCTGCGCACGCGAGCGCTGCTGGCCGACCGCTTCAAATTGGATATTCGCAAAGAGACTCGCCAATTGCCCGTCTTTTCGCTGGTAGTGGCCAAAGGCGGCCCCCTCCATTTGCAGCCGCCGAAAGGAACCAGTCCCGATCTTTTCAGCAACGGTCATCACGTTACCTGCGTCAGCGCATCCATGGCCTTTTTCGCCAAGGTCTTCTTAACGGGACAGGCTGGCCGTCCGGTGGAAGACAAGACTGGCGTCCAAGGTCAGTTTGATTTTTCACTCGACTGGGCTCCAGACGAGGTCAGTCCCGCCGACACCGCCGCGCCCTCCCTCTTCACGGCCTTGCAAGAGCAGCTCGGCCTAAAACTCGAAGCCGGCAAAGGGCCCGTCGAAGTTCTGGTGCTCGCCCATGCCGAAAGACCCTCCGCCAATTGATTAACCAAAGAGAAGATGTAGCCCGATGGGATGGGGGATACCATTGAGTTCGAACACCCTTTGCCGCATGAGAAACACTCAGGTGGATCAACTTGCGAAGCAAGCTGCCGAGCTGGCGCTGCGCTTATCGGCACTTTCCGCCGACGACCTGCGGGACGATCCCGCCGTCCTCGATTCGCTCGAAATTCTGGCTACCCGCGTCATCAAGGAAGTCTCCGCCCTCCGCGTCGGAAAAGTCCGCCCCATCGGCGAAACCTGCGGCCTCTGGCCCGCCATGCAGCCCCTCCGCAGATAGTCGGGCAGCCGCTTCTTTTCCCCCGCAGCTAAAGTTCCGGCAACCCGCCCCGTCCTGACTTGTAGAACACGGTAAAATAGAGATTGGGCAAGTCCCACCGTAACGAGACCTATTCATGATTGTTGACGCCATTCTGGCAAAAGTCTTCGGCACCAAAACTGAGCGCGAGATCAAAGAGCTGCAGCCTAAAATCGCTGCCATCAATGAACTCGAGCCGCAAATGCGCGAGCTGAGCGATATCGACCTCGCCGCCAAGACCATTGAATTTAAAGAGCGGATCGCCAAAGGCGCGACCCCCGACGACCTGCTCGTTGAGGCCTTCGCCGTCGTCCGCGAGGCCGGACGCCGCATCCTGAACATGCGCCATTTCGACGTTCAGTTGATCGGCGGCATGGTCCTCCACTCCGGCAAAATCGCCGAAATGAAAACCGGTGAAGGTAAAACACTCGTCGCCACCCTCCCCGTCTACCTCAACGCCCTCGAAGGCAAGGGTGTACACGTCGTTACAGTCAACGACTACCTGGCCAAACGCGACTCGGAGTGGATGGGACGCCTCTATAAGTTCCTCGGCCTCACCGTCGGCGTGATCGTTCACGATCTCGACGATCAGGAACGGAAGGACGCTTACGGCGCCGACATCACCTACGGCACCAACAACGAATTCGGCTTCGACTATCTCCGCGACAACATGAAGTTCCGCATCGAAGACTGCGTCCAGCGGCCGCATCACTACGCCGTCGTCGACGAAGTCGATTCGATCCTGATCGACGAAGCCCGCACCCCGCTCATCATTTCCGGCCCCAGCGAAGAGTCCACCGACAAGTATTACAAGATCAATCGCATCATCCCCAAACTGGTCCGCGGAGAAGTCATCGAAGGCAAGGAGCCCGGTGAAAAGTACACCACCGGCGACTACACCATCGACGAAAAACACAAATCCGCCGCGCTCACCGAAGAGGGCGTCCTCAAGGTCGAAAAGCTGCTCAACATCGGTAACCTTTACGATCCGAACAACATCGAGTACAACCACCATGTGCAGCAGGCCCTCCGCGCCCATGTCCTCTACCAGCGCGATCGCGAATATGTGATCAAGGACGGCGATGAGGGTCCCGAAGTCATCATCGTGGACGAGTTCACCGGCCGCCTCATGCCCGGCCGCCGATGGAGCGATGGCTTGCACCAGGCCGTCGAAGCCAAGGAAGGCGTCAAAATCCAGCGCGAGAATCAGACGCTCGCCACCATCACCTTCCAGAATTATTTCCGCATGTATAAGAAGCTCTCCGGCATGACCGGTACGGCGGAAACCGAAGCGGCTGAATTCCAGAAAACCTACAACATCGACGTCACCGTCATTCCCACGAATCGCACCATGATTCGCAAGGAATTTCAGGATCTGGTCTACCGCACCGAAGTCGAAAAGTTCCGCAACGCCGCCGCCGAGATCAAGAAGTTCAATGAGACCGGCCAGCCTGTCCTGGTCGGCACCATCTCCGTCGAAAAATCGGAACGCCTCTCCGCCATCTTGAAGAAGATGGGCGTGCGCCACGAGATTCTCAACGCCAAGAATCACGAACGGGAAGCCTCCATCGTGGCCCAGGCCGGACGCAAAGGCGCGGTCGTGGTCTCCACCAACATGGCCGGCCGCGGTACCGACATTCTGCTCGGCGGCAACGCCGAGTTCATGACCAAGGACGCCACGCTCAAAGACAAAGTCGCCGAGCTTCTCCGCGAGGAGGAAGCCCGTTTCGTCGCCGACGAGCACTTCTACTACTTCACCCACAACGACCAGTTCTATCGCGTCCGCCGCGACAAATGGGACGAAATCTTCAACCGCTTCAAAGCCGAGACCGACAAGGAGCACGACGAAGTAGTGGCCTTGGGCGGCCTCCACATCGTCGCCACCGAGCGCCACGAATCCCGCCGCATCGATAATCAGTTGCGCGGCCGCGCCGGTCGTCAGGGCGACCCCGGCAGTTCGCGTTTCTTTCTCTCCCTGCAAGACGACCTGCTGCGCATTTTCGGCGGCGAGCGCATGCAGAATCTCATGCTCCGCTTAGGCATGGAAGAGGATGTGCCCATCGAAAGCAAGCTCATCACCAAGCGCATCGCCAAGGCGCAGGAGGCCGTCGAAGTCCAGAACTTCGAGACCCGCAAACACCTCCTCGAGTACGACGACGTGATGAACAAGCAGCGCCAGGCCGTCTACGGCATGCGCCGCCAGCTGCTTGAGGGCATTGACCAGAAAGAGCGCGTCATGGAAATGGTCCGCGGCATCGTGGACCAGTTCATTCAGATGCGCTGCCCCGAAGACAAGCACCCCGACACGTGGGACCTCGCCTCGCTCCGCAACGACGTCCTTACCAGCTTCGGTACGCGCATCGACCTGCAGGAACTCGGCAGCATGACCATCGCCGAAATGAGCGACGCCATCTTCCTGCGGCTCCAGCAGAAGTACCAGGAGAAGGAAGACTTGGTGGGCGCCGACGTCATGCGGCAGACCGAGCGCATCGTCATGCTCCAGGTCATCGACAACCAGTGGAAAGACCACCTGCTGTCGATGGACGAACTCAAGCAGGGCATTGGCAATCGCGCCTACGGCCAGAAGGATCCGCTGGTCGAATACAAGAAGGAATCGTGGGAGCTCTTCACCGCGATGATGGACCGCATCGAAGACGAATCCGTCCGCTACCTCTTCTTTCTACAGGTGAACGTGGGCGAGCGTCCCGCGCTGCCGTTCCCCACCGATGAAGAGGAAGAGCCGGAGGAAGTCGAAGAAGCGCGGCCCGATCCCAACGAACAGCAGCGTCTGGCCGCCAAAAACCAGATGGAGGACTTCACGCGCAACATTCAGCGCAAGAAGGAAAAGGAACTCGAAGCCCTCCAATTCGCCGGCGGCGACGGCTCCACCTCCACCCAACAAGTCAGCGTCGGCCAAAAGGTCGGCCGCAACGACCCATGCCCCTGCGGCAGCGGCAAGAAATACAAGAAGTGCCACGGCACCTAGTCATGCGCGATCCTGAAATCATTGAATCCGAGCTGATGGAAATCAGCGGTATGGCCGACGAAGGCGTCAAACTGGAGCGCATCATCGCCTGGTGCGCCGCCCACCCCGACGAGGTTCCCTTCGCTCTCCACCAACTTCTCAATCGAAGCAGCGCCGATTCTTCGCCCGAGTAGGGCCGGCGCTTTCGCGAGTCCTGCGCCTAATTTCCCACTGGAACCTTGTCCGCCCGATCCACCGTCAGAATCTCCAGCGGACCCTTCCCCGTCTCCAGCTTCAACCCCAGTTGCGCCTGCACCGCCGAAAAGATCGACTCACCCGGAGCGCCCACCGGACCCGGATGCATGTCGATTTCATCCGGAGGCGGATCCGTCCGCGGAACGCCGCCCGCCTCAATCGTCCACGACAACGAAAAGTCGTAACTCCCGGTCATTCCCGTCCTGTCCAGCACCGCCCGATTCAAGTGGCTGCTCAACCGGTCCGCGAACTGCTGCATCGTCTCCCGCCGCGCCCACAGCTTATAAACGATACCGTCCGACCCGCCCACCACCACCTCGTAACTCCGGTCCACACTCGACCCCGCCGCAATCTCCGGAAACCCGTCCGCCCCGCGCACCAGCCGCGGATTCGCCCCGCCACTCGGACCCTCCGTCGGCGATTCCTTCAACCTGCTTCCGCCCTTTCCCACCACCAACGCGTAAATCGGCAGCTCTTTCTTCTCCCGGTGCGTCGCCACGTGGAACCGCTCCGCCAGCAGCGCCTGCAGCATCAAAGCCACCTGTTCGCGACTCGACCCCGCCGGAATCTTCGCCACCAAGTCGTACCTTTCCGTCTCCAGCCATGCCGGACCCGCGATCTGATAAGCCTTCAAATCGTAAGCCCGTATCAGCAGCGTCCGCAGCGTAGCCGTTCCGCTCAACTGTCCCGGCGAATTCGTCCCCGGCCCCCCGCGCAAAGGCCCCAGGCCGCGACCCGGTCCCGCCGGTTTCACCGATGCCGCCTCGAACGCCGGCACTCCCGCCGCATTCTGCAGCAAAAACCACAAAACCATCCCGCTCAACATACGAAGATCATACTACGAATAACTTCGTTGACACACGCCGGCCCGATTTGGCGTCTAATGTAAGGTGATGAAGTTTCTCGTCTGCCTGCTCGCTGCCGGAATGGCCTACGCCGCCACCCTCCCCGATACCCTCGGCGAATGGCGTCGCGCCTCCGTCTCCCAGCCCGCCCTCCAGGATCAGCCCGTCTGGACCGAACTGGGACTGAAGGACTCCGAGACTGCCGCCTACGAAAAAGGCGCCGCCAAATTCCAGGCCACCATCTACCATCTCCAAGACACCACCACCTCGCTCGCCGCCTTCGATTGGCTCCGTCCGGCGGATTCCAAACCCTCGAAGGCAGCCGCCCTCGCCGCCGCCACCCCCACGAGCCTCCTTCTGGTCTACGGGAATTACCTCCTCCAATTCGACGGGTACAAGCCCGCCGCCGCCGAACTCGCCCAGGTAACCAGCACCCTCCAAAAGGTCGATCACACCGCCCTCCCCACCCTCTACCTGCCATCCAAGAATCTGGTCCCGAATAGCGAGCGTTACATCATCGGACCTGCCGCTCTGCAGAAATTCAGTCCCCAAATCCCCACCGCCCTCGCCGGATTTCCACAGGGAGCGGAGGCCGAATCCGCCGTTTTCCACAGCTCCAAAGGCGACGTTTCCGTGGTGGTTTTCAACTATCCCACGTGGGCAATCGCCCGCCAGCGTGCTGCGGAATTCGAGAAACTTCCGGGTATAATGGTCAAAAGATCGGGTCCGCTGGTCTCCGTGACCCTCACGCCGGCCGACCCGGATTTGGCATCTAAAGTGCTCTCACAGGTTCTTTTTAGGGCCGATGTGACCCTCCAGGAACGCGTTCCCACCCTCAAAGACAACATCGGCAACCTGGTAATAAATGCCTTCGTTCTCATTGGGATACTCCTCTGTTTCGCACTCGCCTGCGGGGTCGTTGTGGGAGGCATCCGAGCCTATCAGAGGTACGGAAAAGAGGACCCGGATGGCGGTACTCTCATCAGCCTGCACCTGGAGTAAGCGTTCACTAGTTTTTTCAAACGCCGCGATTTCTTATACTTAGAGAGAAATCCTCAGGCTGGGAATAGCCTTTTTCGGACCGTTCGGTCGTATTGTGGAAAAACCCCCGTTCCCGCAAGTCGCCCCGTACGAGCATCTTACAACCAAAAATTTCGCGCCCGATTTTCGCTTGACTTGAGAGCCCAGGGGAAATAATATCCAACTACAAAGTTTTGACGGTTGCGATTCCGTCGAAGCTGATTCTCCCATCGAACATCACCCTGCTAGAACAGGGGATCGAATGCTCACCCTTCGGGGTGAGCATTTCTGTTTTGAGCCCAGCACGCCAGAGGCACAATGCCGCCCTGCCAAGGGCTTATACTGGTCCCATGCCGCCGCGCCCCTCGAAGCAAGCTCCCCAGGAAATGACCTGGCGCGCCCGCTTCGCCGCGATGCGCAATGTCCGCCCGCTCCTTGCCATGGTTTGGGAGACCAGCCCGCCACTGGTGCTGATTACCACCATTCTCCGCCTCTTCCGAGCCCTCCTGCCGGTGGCCATGCTCTGGGTATCCAAGCTCATTCTGGATGCCGTGGTGGCCCGGATTATGCGGAAAAGCGGCAATCTGCAACAGGTCTGGAAGCTCGTAGCGTTGGAATTGTCCCTCGCCATCGCCAGTGATGTCCTCGGCCGCGCCAACACCCTCTTCGATAGTCTCCTCGGCGATCGCTTCACCAACCGCGTCAGCGTTCGCCTCATGCAGCATGCCACCGCGCTCGATTTGTCCTCCTTCGAAGACCCCGTTTTCTACGACAAACTGGAGCGCGCCCGCCGCCAGACCACCGGCCGCCTCACCCTCCTCGCCTCTCTCCTCAACGTCTGTCAGGACCTGCTCAGCCTCATCTCGCTCTCCGGAATCCTCTTCGTCTTCGCCCCCTGGATGATGCTGCTCCTCGTCGCCGCGGTCATCCCCGCCTTCCTCGGCGAGACCCACTTCACCACCCTCGCCTACTCGGCCCTCTACCGCTGGACCCCCCAACGCCGCCAGTTGGATTACCTCCGCTTCCTCGGCGCCGGAGCCCAAAGCGCCAAGGAAATCAAGATCTTCGGACTGGGCCGCCACCTGTCTGAGCAATACCATGAGATCTCAGACGCTATCGATAACGAAAATAAGAAGCTTGGTATTCGACGAGCCGCCGTCGGCAGCGGCCTGAACCTGGTCTCCACCGGAGGCTATTACGGCGCCTATGCCGTGGTTCTCGGCAAGGCTCTCGCCGGCGGAATCTCGATTGGCACCTTCACCATGCTCACCGGCGCCTTCCAGCGCTCCCGCACATATATCGAGAAGATCCTCTCCAGTTTCAACGACATCTCCGAACAGGCCATGTTCCTCACAGACCTCTTCGATTTCTTCGCCATGGAGCCCACCATCGAGTCCCTCCCCACCGCCCTCCCGGCTCCCCGACCCATCCGCGAAGGCTTCGAATTCCGCCATGTCGATTTCGCCTATCCCGGCTCCACTCGCCTGGTCGTCCAAGACATTAACTTCCGTCTGTATCCGAAAGAAAAAATTGCGCTCATCGGTGAGAACGGAGCAGGGAAGACCACCCTCGTCAAACTCCTCTCCCGCCTCTACGACCCCACGTCCGGCACCATCCTCCTCGACGGTATCGACCTCCGCGAATATGACGTCGAAGCCCTCCGCCGCGAAGTCGGCGTCATCTTCCAAGACTACATGCGCTACGACATGGTAATCCGTGACAACATTGGATTTGGTAAGATTGAAAGTCTGCAGGATCGTCCCCGCGTAGAAAACGCCGCGGAAAAAAGCCTCGCCAATCTCCTCATCGATCGCCTACCGAACGGCTACGATCAGATGGTGGGTAGACGATTCGAGGGCGGCGTGGACCTTTCCGGCGGAGAGTGGCAGAAAATTGCCCTCGCCCGGGCCTACATGCGCGACGCTCAGTTATTGATTCTGGACGAACCCACCGCCACGCTCGACGCGCGCGCGGAGTACGAGGTGTTCCAGCGGTTCGCCGATCTTACTCGCGACCGCATGGCCGTCCTGATTTCCCACAGGTTTTCCACGGTGCGTATGGCAGACAGGATCCTGGTGTTGGCCGATGGCGCCATCCGGGAAGAAGGCACGCACCACGAACTGGTATCTCTCGGCGGCCGCTACGCCGAGCTATTTGAACTTCAAGCGGCAGGTTATCGTTGAAAGTGAAACTGAATGACTGATCAGAAGTTACAGGTAATACCCCTCGGCGGCCTTGGCGAATTCGGCATGAATATGACCGCCATCCGCTATGGCACCGACATCATTGTCGTCGATTCGGGCATGATGTTCCCAGAAGCCGAACTCCTCGGTGTCGACCTGGTGATGCCAGACCTCACCTTCCTGAAAGAAAATCAGGAACAGGTCCGCGCCCTTTTCCTCACCCACGGCCACGAAGACCACATCGGCGCCGTGCCCTACTTCCTTACCGAGATTGATGTCCCGGTCTACGGGACCGACTTCACCCTCGCCCTGGTGGACCGCCGCCTCGAGGAGTATCAACTCGAGCAGGAGCCCCGGTTCTTCAAAATCAAGCCCAAGCAGATCGTGGAAGTCGGCCCCTTCAAGGTCGAGTTCATCCACGTGACGCACTCCATCGTCAGCGCCGTCGCCCTGGCCATCACCACCCCCCTCGGCGTCATCATCCACACCGGCGATTTCAAGGTCGACCCCACCCCTACCGATAACGAACTCTTCGACCTCCACACCCTGGCCGATTACGGGAAGCGCGGCGTCCTGCTCCTGCTTTCCGATTCCACCAATGCCGATCGGCCCGGCTATACCGAATCCGAGCGCGCCGTCCAGCCGCGCATGGAAGACATCTTCAGCCGGTCGGAAAACCGCGTCGTCGTAAGCTGCTTCAGCTCCTCGATCCACCGCATCCAACTGGTCCTCGACCTGGCGCAGCAGTACAACCGCCGAGTCGCCGTCATCGGCAGAAGTATGGTGTCGGTCACTGAGATCGCCCACTCGCTCGGCCTGCTCTCCATCCCTGATGGAATTCTCCTGCGCCCCCAGGACGCCATGGATCTGCCTCCTAAAAAGGTGGCCATCCTGATCTCCGGCACGCAGGGCGAACCTATGTCCGCCCTCTCGCGCGTCGCCGTGGATAACCACAAACACATCTCCGTCGATAAGGGCGACACCGTGGTCCTCAGCTCCCGCATCATCCCGGGAAATGAAAAGGCCATCTTCCGCATGATCGACCACATGGCCCGCCGCGGCGCCGACGTCATGTATGGCAGCATGAATCCCCCGCTGCACGTTTCCGGTCACGGCAGCGTCGAAGAGATGAAGCTGGTCCTCAATCTGGTGCGGCCGCGCTACTTCATGCCCATCCACGGCGAGTTCCGCCAGCTCACCAAGCATGCCCGCCTGGCCGAACATCTCCGTTTCGCCGGACTCGAAGACAGCTTCGTTATGGAGACCGGCGACGTTCTCGAAATCGACCACCACGGCGCCCGGAAGAACGGCCGCGTCCAGGTGGGCCGTGTCTGCATCGATTCCGGCTCCATCGATGACGTAGTCCAGGAAGTGGTGATTCGCGACCGCCGCCACCTTTCCGAAGACGGCATCGTGCTGCCGATCATCGCCATCAACCGCCATTCCGGCCGCGTGGAAAGTCTGCCCGAAATCGTCAGCCGCGGCTTCGCTCTGTCGGCCGAAGACGGCTCGGCATTTCTGGCCAATGCCCGCCAGGTAGTGGCCAAAACCTTGGAAGGTTCCAACCAGGAGGAGAAGACCGATTGGGGCGTGATGAAGGAAAAGATCCGCGCGGACTTGAAGCGGTACATCGTGAAGGAGACCGCCCGCCGGCCTCTGATTATGCCGGTGATTCTGGAGGTGTAAGTCCGAACTACCTGGAAGACGCTTCCGGTTTCCGAGGCCACGCCGATCGTGTGATCGTTCCGGTCGATGAGACCGGCGTCATCGCCTGCCTGCGAGAAGCCTCCGCCGCCCATATCCCGGTCACCATTGCCGGCGCCGGCACCGGCATCACCGGCGCGCGCGTCCCGCTCGAAGGCTGGGTGCTCTCACTCGAAAAATTGAATCGCCTGGATGTCTACCAGGGCTACGCCATGGTCGGCCCCGGCGCCCTCCTGCGCGACGTCCATGCCGCGGCGCAGCGCAGCGGCCAATTCTATCCGCCCGATCCCACGGAAACCGCCGCTGCCATCGGCGGCACCATCGCCACCAACGCCAGCGGCTCGCGCAGCTTCAAATACGGATCCACCCGCCGCTGGGTCGATTGCCTGCGCGTCGTCCTGTCCGACGGCCAAGTGATGGACGTCGCCCGCGGTGACGCCATCGATTTTGACCCCGGCTATATCCCTCTGCCCCAAACCACCAAGAACACCGCCGGCTACCCCCTGCGCCCCGGTATGGATTGGGTCGACCTGTTCGCCGGCTCCGAAGGCACGCTCGGTGTCGTCACCGCAGCCCGGCTCAAGTTGGCCCCCGCGCCCAAGGCCCTGCTATCCGGCGTCGTCTTCTTCACCAGCGACGACCAAGCGCTGGCCTTCGTCGAGCGCGGCCGCGCCGAAGCCAGCCCCACCATGCTCGAGTACATGGACGTCAATTCGCTCGCCCTCCTGCGCGCCCGCTACACCGATATTCCCAAGGATGCCGTCACCGCCATCCTCGTCGAGCAGGAATTGACCTCCGACGACGACCCCGAAATGGACCGCTGGCTGGAGCGCATCGAAGAATCCGGCGCTCTCACCGAGGGCTCCTGGTTCGCCACCTCGGCCGCCGACCGCGAGCGTTTCCGCCAATTCCGCCACACCCTGCCTGAACTCGTCAACGATACCGTGCGCCGCAGCGGAGCGCTCAAAATGAATACGGATTACGCCGTCCCCTTCGACCGCAATCGCGAGATGCTGTCCTACTACCGCAGCCGCCTCGAAGAGGAGTTCCCCGGCCGCTATGTCATCTTCGGCCACATCGGCGATGCCCACGTCCACGTCAATCTCTTTTCATCGCCGGAAAATCCCAAACACGCCTCCGACCTCCTGCTCGAATTCGCCCGCCAGGCCGTCGCCCTCGGCGGCACCGTCTCTGCCGAGCATGGCCTCGGCAAACGCAAAGCCCACCTCCTCAAACTCCAATACACCGCCGAGCAACTGGACCTGATGCTCGCCGTAAAGCGCCGCCTCGATCCCTCAAACACCCTCGGCCGCGCCACCCTCTTCGCCTAACCAGAGCGCCGCATATACGCTCATGAGATGACGTTGCGCGCCGACGCCATCGAGAGCGCCACCCTCTTCGCCTAACCAGAGCTGCGCGCCAATCCGAGCCGCGCCCGTAAGACTTCTGAGTCTATCCGTCAAGAGGAAACCTTGCCGAGCTTGGAAAATCCTCCACAGGATTTCCACTCCACGCTTGAATTCGGTTGAGAAGTTTTTTGGGGGCGCTGGGGTTGGCCGGATCGGGT
>DASZMZ010000087.1:0-8557 GCA_035551455.1 Candidatus Sulfopaludibacter sp. | reverse complement strand
TCAATGGTTCCTGGAGCCCCGGGACCTGAACGGCAACAATCCCGAGACGTCGCGGCGGCCCCAGATCGTGAGCCAGTCTCTGGGAGGGGGCGCGACAACCGCAATGGGTGAAGCGAACACGGCGATGGTGGCGGCTGGAATCCTCTCCGTGGCCGCGGCCGGAAATAATGGCGGCTGCAAAACAATTTCCTACCCAGGCGGTTTCCCTGACGTTCTGGCAGTAGGCGCGCTCGATCATGAGTCCAGCACAACGGCCTACTATTCTTCGGGAGGCCCTTCGTCCCTGTACCCTTCCGTGTTCAAGCCCGACGTGGTGGCGGGCGGTTCGGATGTCACCTCGGCATGGCTGTCGAACGGATATAGAACCATCAGCGGGACGTCGATGGCGACACCGGCGGTGAGCGGCGTGGCTGCGCTGGTGATGTCGGCGGAGCCGAAATGGATTGGCCATCCCGGCGGTCTCATCAACCTGCTGCTGCTTACGGCAAACAAGGACGTCGTAGCCGATACAAAGAAGGCCAGCTGTGCCCTGGGGTATCCGAACAATGCGTTCGGCTGGGGCGAGATCGACGCGAATGCAGCCGTGGGTTTTGCTCAGCTGGCCCAGCCTGAGAAGGAAGGCGTCACCGGCCGCCCGCCAAATTGAAGCCCTCGACGATCACCCGCGGCTCTTCTCCGCGCGTATCCGCATCGTCCACCGTGACGTGCAGAGTCTTCCGTTCGCCGGGCATCAGGGCAATGTAGTTGTCATCGTAAAACGCGGGCAGAATCGGGTCGCCGGACTTCTGGCGCACCACCTTGGCACGCACCATCAAGGCCGGCGCCGTCGAAGTGTTGTGCAGCTCAACGGTGGCCCGCCACTGGGCTCCATCCCGTGCAACGTGCGCCTTTACCTTAACCTTGGCCTGCGCGAGCGAACGAATCCCGCCGTAATCCTCCTCAGTCGTTCCATGCAAATAGAAGTTCGCGCTCAGCACCGTCTTGCCGCGCAGCAGCGTCAGCCGGATGAAGTGGGTGCGCGCCAGCCCCGCCGGATACTGCATGGTAATCGGCCGTTCCACGCTGTCGTCTTTGCTCAAGAGCGCGGCTGACTGATGCCACTTCACTTTGCCATCGATGTCGATAACTTCGGCGCGCGCCGTCAGGCCGGCCTGGTCGCCAGCGCTGTAATTCACCACCTCGACAGCGTCGAGAGCCGCATTCCACTGGATGTGCAGCGGCTCGCACGCGTGTTTGGCGGCGAAGTACGCTGCGTCGGTGTCGAAGAAGTAGTCATACGTCTGCCACAGAATTGAGGGCCACGCCGGATGGCTCATCCAGATGAGCACGCCCAGGCGATACCGGCTCTGCGCCTCGAACATCCCGCGGTAGGCGTTGTAGTCGACGAACTGCGCGAGTTGGTCAAATTCTGCTGCGTTAGCCGCGCCGCCGAAGTTCTTGTCCACGGCCGTCTCAAACGGGTTCTCCGGATGGAAGTCATGCAGCCGCCATGGCGGCCCCACGGGCCACATAGTCTTCTCATCGATCGTGCGGCGCATGATCTCCATCTCCGGCACGTTCGGCGCGCCGATCTCGCTGTGCATTTTTGTGGGCGCGTGTTCGAAGTAGTAGCGCAGCGGCTCCACGCGATATGGCCCATGTCCGCTCACCGGGCCGTCCGCCGAGCTTGAAATGTAATGCGAGTTCGGCTCCAGTTCCGCGATCATCGCGCGCAGACCGTCGTCGATGGGCTTGGGCGGATAGCCCTCGTTGCGTCCGCAGAACAGCCCCAGCGACGCGTGATTGCGAATGCGCAACAGATAATCGCGCGCAACCTTCAGGAAGAAGTCGTTATCATCCGGATTCGGTCCATCCCAGGGATTGGCCAGCCAGAAGTCCTGCCAGATCACGATGCCATTGCGATCCGCTGCGTCGTAGAACGCCTCGTCGCCGGTCTGCCCCACCCAGTCGCGCACCATGTTGAAGTGCTGGTCGCGGTGATAGCGCATGGCGATGTCATATTCGCGCGCACGATAGCGCAGCATGGATTCCGGAAATCCCCAGTTGCCGCCTTTGGCAATGAAGCGCCGCCCGTTGATCCACATCTTCAGCACGCCGCCGTCTTCTGAATACGTGAACTGCCGGATGCCGGCCTGGAACGACTTCGTGTCGCTTGGCTTTCCGTCGGCGACAAACGTCAGCGTCACCGGATAGAGGTTCGGATCGCCATAGCCGTTCGGCCACCAGAGTTTGGGATGCGCCACGTGCAGCGCAGCCTGCGTGGCCGGCGAGAATGTCACGGTCTTTTCCGACGACCCATCGAGCGTGACCGGCGTCTCCACGGCAATATCGCCGAACTTGGCGCGCAGAGTGCCGCTCACCGCATGGGATTCCTGGTTGTGGACGGTGGCGGCGATGGTCACATCGGCGGTCGATGTATCCGGCAGAGGTCCCGCACCTGTGCCCAACGTGCTTGTGACCTGCGGATTCTCGATGGTCACCGCGCCCGATTGCGTCAGGGTGACGTTGGACCAGACGCCCGTATCGCGCCCGCGGATCGTAGACATCCAGTCCCAGCCGATGGATGCGTGATAGGTGGGATTGTCGCGGCCCAGCGCGCCGCCGTTCAGGTTTGGGCCTTCTTTGTCCTTCGTGCCGCCGGGATGCGCATTGCGGAGCACGCGGACGGCAAGCGCATTCTTCGCGCCGGGATGAATGAGACCGGTCACATCGAAGCGGCCGCGCAGGAAAGCGCCATCGATGAAGCCTACGCGCCGGCCATTGAGGTATACCTCGGCCTTCCAGTTCACGCCGTCGAAGTTGAGCCACGCATGGCGTCCCGCCGCGAGCGCCGGGGCCGTGAACTCATCGCGATACCAGAAGTCGGAGGTGAAGAAGGAATCTGAAATCGCGTACTGGTTCTCGCCGAAGTTCGGATCGGCGATGGAGCCATCGTTCAGATAGCTGGTGAGCACGGTGCCGGGAACTGTGGCGACCATCCAGTCGTTGTCCGCAAAGCCCGACTGCGAAAGCTGCTCGCCGGCCGCTGACACCTGCGAAGCGCGCTGCAAACGCCATGCGCCGCGCGCCAGTGGCAATGACCCATCGGGTTCCGGGGCACGCGCCGTCTGCGGAACAGCGACCGGTCCGCCGTGTCCGTAGACCTCGAGTTCGCTCAGAGTGTAATGGCCGCCGGCCTCCGCCGGCTTCGTCATCAGCACGCGGACCCAGCGCGCCCGCGCCGGCTTTGCGAGCCGTATGTCATCGTTCGATCCGGAGCTGCCCGGCAACGATTGCAAGTTGCGCCAGTTTGCGCCATCGTCTGAGGTTTGGATCTCGCCGGCCGCGGCGCGAGCAATCCAGGCCAGCGCCACGCGATCGAATGTACACTCCGCGCCGAGATCGACTGACACCCACTCCTCGCCCGATCCTGCACTCATCCATGCGCTCGAGAAGACCTGCGGACCCGTCACATGCACATCCCGCCCATGATTGGAGAGCTCGAGATCGGCGACTCCCCACTTCTTCACGTTCGCCGCGGAGAATGTCACGCGGTACGACCGGAACTGCACCGGCGCGGCAAAGGTGACGGGCAGCAGAAAACTGGGCTCCTGATCATGCCTTCCTGGGAAATCGACGCCCGTGAATCGGCCCACCTCGCGCCACGACGCGGCATCGTCCGACCCGGAGACGACGATCGTCCATCCACCTTGCGGCGCCGGCGCGTAGACCTTGCGCAACCACACATCCATATGGTCGATCTGCGGCGGCGCGGCGCCCTGGATATCGAACTGTACCCATGGCGCATCGCCCGTGATGTCCACCGACGACACCACGCCTTCATCCAGAAACGCCTCGCGCTCGGTCTTCGGCAGCACGCCGCGATCGCTCGTTGACGTCACCACCCACATGGGCGGCGCGGTTTCCTTGATCCCGTCCGTCACCAGCTGCGCGGTCAGGTTGTAGTCGTACGCGCTGGACTGGTATGCGGGACGATGGAGGGCGAGATTCCGATAGGCCGTGGAATCCACCCGCAGCGAAGGGCCGTCGTACTGCGCCGGATCGCCGGGATAGACGCCGATGCCGCGTGTATATTGCTGGGCCGGGGCAACAAGAGCAGTAGCAAGGAAAAAAGCCGTGATGATTTTCACGTAGTCCACGATACGCCATGGGGCTTGGAGCGATTCCCGGATGGTAAGCCGGGGATATTTCCTCGCGGCCGCAGATTCCCTTCCGGGCCCGGACCCGTCACAATGGAAGGTGGTCATCGGGACAAAATCTGGAGCGCAAGCCTGCTTTCATCGCGGCGCATCGAGGGAACGGTTGAAGCCGCACGTCGCGAACGCGGCTGCGCTGGCGGTGTTGCTGATGGCGGCGTTGAGTGGAGCGATCCCCGCTCGGCCGCAGCAGGACGAACGGCCTCTCTCGCCTGAGTCAAATGCGCTGGGACCGCCCGCCACCGTGCATGGCATGGTGAAGAACGCGCTCACCGGCGAGCCTCTGCCCCGCGCACTGGTGCTGGTAGACGGGCAGGGCGGGGTTGGCGCGTTAACGGACGGCGATGGCCGGTTTGAATTGTCCGGCGTCCCGCTGGGGCCCAACGTAATTCAAATCACCAGGCCCGGTTTCGAAGACGCGGCCGGCGCTCCTCCAGGAGTCTCGCTGCGCGATCTGCGCGGCTTCAGTCACAACGTCTTTGTCACGGCCAACACGCCCGAGCTCGACTTTTCGTTGCGTCCCACAAACTCCATCCGCGGCCGGGTAGACCTTTCCACCGGAGACCCCGCCAACAATTCGGTGTCCCTGCTGCGCCGAGAAATCGGGAATGGCCGCGCCGTCTGGCATCCGGTTGGCGGTACGCGCGTCAACGCGGACGGGGTCTATCACTTCGCGCACCTCCAGGACGGCGATTACGCCGTGGCGGCCGAACCCGCGCCCGACTCGGACACAGTCCTGCCGCTCTCACTTCCCGACTCCGGCCACACCATCGCGGCGAACTGGTATCCGCAGATCTACTACCCCGACGCCCGCGACTTCTCTGGCGCCGCGCATATTCACATCTCCGGCGGGGAGCAGGCGCAGGCCAACCTCACCCTTCCCCTTGAAGCCTTCCACCGCGTCAGCGCTGCCCTGCAGCTTCCCGGCGAGTCAGGCGCCTCAGGAAATCTATCCGGAGTGCAAGCCGAGATCGCGACCCAGGATGGGCACCATCTGCCCTACCCCGCCGTCTACAACAAGAAGGAGAACGCTGTCGACGCCCTGCTGCCCGACGGCAGTTATGCTCTGCACGTTACCGCGTTCAACGCCTTCCAGGGCGGCCGGGACAGCATGAGCTCCCACGGAGGACCGGCCGGACTGTGGGAGGGCACCCGGCAAAACCTGCATACTGCGTCCACCGGGCAGCTCGACTTTACCGTTGCCGGCCGTGCGCTGGGGAAGCTCCGCATTCCGGTTGGACCGCAAACACCCACGCCGCTTCAAGTCGATGTGAGCCGCGCCGGTTCGCAGACCTCTTCCGCGGCAACAGGGCGCGGCGAAGTTTTTGTCGAGATCAGCCAGGCCGGCCCGCTCACGGACGGGATGCAGAGCGTCTTCGCCCAGGGCCAGGGCCCCGGCAACCTTAATACTCTTCCACCTTCTCCGGGGCGCTACTGGGTGCGTACGGTGGTCGCACAGCGGGGACTTTGCGAGTCCTCATTCACCGCCGGCGGCGCCAACCTTGGCCGCGAGCCGCTGACCGTTGGCCCGGGGGGCGTTACCGCACCGCTGACGCTTACTCTCCGCGACGACTGCGCCTCGCTCCAGGTGAGCCTGCCGCCAAACCAAGCCGGGATGACGGTTGGCGAAGAACCCGCCTATACGGTCTATGTCGTCCCCGACTTCGACTTCACTACCGAGGCGCGCTCCATCACGCTGCGCGCCTCCACGGGGGGCACGTTCACGTTCAACAGCCTCACGCCCGGCAGTTATCACGTCTACACATTCTCCGCGCCTGTCGATCTGGAATATCACAACTCCGAGGCGCTGGCGTCCCTGGCGGGGCAGGCGGTCACCCTGGCGCCGGACGCCACGCAAAACCTTACGCTGGAGGCGCCTGCCCCATGAGGGTGCGACCTCCGCTTCGCCTCAACGCCCCGGCGGCCCTCGCGGCATTTGCCGTGGCGCTGCTTGCGCTGGGCGTGTCTGGCGCGCAAAACCCGGCATCGCCGCAGACCGACGGCTATCGTATCTCCGGCCGGGTGATTGACGAGGTTACCGGCGAGCCCGTCAGCCGCGCCACCGTCAGCGTTCTCTGGGACGATTACAACCAGATGGTCGCCTCCACGGTCTCCGACGCCGAAGGGCGCTTCGCCCTGGATCACATTGCGGCGGGCAAGTATCCGCTGAGCGCCGCCAAACGCGGTTACCACACGTCCTTCTACGATGAGCACGACACTTACAACAGTGCCATCGTGACCGGCGCAGACCAGGACACCTCGCATCTGGTGTTTCACCTCGCCCCGGGGGCAGTCCTGCGGGGAGTTATCAGCGATGACGGCGGCGATCCTGTCGAAGGCGCGAATGTTCTGCTCTTCCGCCGCCCGGCGTTCTCGGCGTCCGGTGCGCACATGGAGCAGGCAGGCAACGCCGAGACTGACGACACCGGCGCTTACGAGTTCACCAACCTGCAGTCCGGCCAGTACTTCATCGCGGTGAAGGCCGATCCCTGGTACGCGCAACACGACAACCGTCCCGGCCCCGGGGGCCAGCAGTCGCCGCTCGACGTCGCTTATTCCCTCACCTATTACGACTCGACCATCGACGAAGGCTCGGCCACGCCGGTAACGCTGACGGCCGGCGGCCGCGAGGAGGCCGATATCAGCCTGCGTGCCGTTCCCGCGATACGTCTGCGCATTCCCGGCACCCTGGGTGCACCGGGCACGTACCTTTCCGCTGAACAAAAGGTCTTCGGCAATGTCATCGATACTGAGCGCATGCAGGCCGGCGACCCCGGCCAGCAGTACGTGGAGTTCACCGGCGTCGCGCCTGGGACCTACGACCTGGAATATGGAGATCCCCCGCGCCGCGCCACCGTCAATGCCGCTGCGAGTCTCGATCTGGACCCCAACTCCGGCACGCCGACGCTGGACATATCCGGCAAACTGGCCATGGCCGGCGGCGGCCCCGTCCCGGAAAACATTCAGCTGGAACTGACGGAGGCGGGAGGCGGCCAGGCGCCTCAGGAGGCCTTGGCCCGCGGAGGGGAATTCGACTTTACCGCGGTTCCGCCCGGCACCTGGAGTCTACGCGCAGGCAGCCAGAGAGAGCCCCTCGCGGTCATCGCCACCTCCGCGGGCGGCGTCGTCTCGGCGGGCGATAAACTCGTTGTCCGCGACCGCCTGCCTTCACTCGTGGTCACCCTCAGCCGCGCGCAGACCGATGTGAAGGGCTTTGCGCGCAAGGACGGCAAAGCCGCTCCCGGCGTCATGATACTTCTGGTGCCGCGCGAGCCGGGTTCGTATCCCGAACTGGCCCGCCGCGACCAGTCCGACTCCGACGGCAGCTTCAATCTCCGCAACGTACCGGCAGGCCAATACACAGTCATCGCCATTGAGGAAGGCTGGAAGCTCGACTGGGAGCGGCGCGAGGTGATTGCGCCGTATCTCCGCGGCGGCCTTGCCGTCACCGTCACCGATCAGTCCGGCCCCGTCGTTTCGCTCGCACAGCCCGTCCAGGCTGTGGCGCGCTGAGGGTCCGAGCTTCATGGAACCGGGGGGTAAAGGATAGTCTATGAACGTACCGGTTCACACAGCTGGGCGCCTGCCCCACGCCAGCGAAACCCGCTGGGCATTGAGGAGAGTTGCACATTGATGAGGAAGTGGTTGATTACGATTCTGGCGGTTCCGGCCGCCCTTCTGCCCCTGGCGGCTGCCGCGCAGGTGCGCCCTGAAGCAGCTCCCGCAAACGCCCCCGAGGGCCCGAAGTACGGCGTATATGCCGGCTTCAGCTACACCAGCCTCAACCAGGTCAACCAGTCTCGTTACGGGCTCCTGGGCGGAAATGCCGAGGTCACCCGCAACTTTGGGCGCTTCTTCGCGGTAGTGGCCGATGGAGGCTTCTACCAGCCCACGCTGGGCACCGGCAATCCCGGCCACCCCACGGTTTCCATGGGATTCCTGGGGCCCGAGATTCACGGCCAGGTTTTTGAGAATTGGAGTGTCTTCGCGCACGGCCTGCTGGGCGTGGAACACACCGGCGGCGAGAACATGATCCCCAGCACGTCTTTTGCCGGCGGCCTGGGTGGAGGCGTGGAGCACGGCATGGGGGCGCACTGGGCGCTGCGCGCTTCCGGCGACGACATCGCCGCATCCTTCTCGCTGATCAACAACTCGCCGCAGCTGGGGTACTCGCCGCACCGCACGCTCAACGCCCGGGCGAGCGTCGGCGTCATGTACCGGTTCTAGCCCAACTTCCGCAGTTTAAGCGGGAAGTGCTTTTCTTTCAGCGTCGATGGGATGAAGTTTCCACTACATCGGCGCGAATTCCGGTACTGCCGGGAGCCTCAGCCCGAGGCGTTGCAGGAGCGCAAGCTGGTGCT
>DASZMZ010000086.1:0-18042 GCA_035551455.1 Candidatus Sulfopaludibacter sp. | reverse complement strand
TTCTGATTGTAGGTTTCATCGAAGGAGGAATAGCCCGAGCTGAAATACCCGTCGATGTTGACCCGCAGATGGTCCAACTCGTCCCCCGCCGTGTCGCCGATTTCGTTGAATGCGCCGCCGTAGCCATACACGCCGGTGTAGACGCCGCAGTTGGCGCAGTTCTCCAACTCCGCCGTATAGAACAGGCCGGAAACGGTACTCGCGGAATTACCGGCGGGACGCTTGATCCCAATCTCAAAGTCGTAGCCGCTGGGCGACCCGGCGATGAAGAGGTTGCCATCGCTCGAAATGTAGAGCGTCTTGTTTCCCGAGAGCAGTTGATTGGTGGTCGTAACACCGGAGGGCGCTGGGAAATTGAGGGTGCCGCTGCCATTCGCGGTAAGCGTGTATGTGGCGCCCGCGCTGGTCTGGGTGGTGGCGGTGCCGTTCAAGTTGGTGGAAGAGCCTTTCAGCGTGACGCTGCCCAAGCCCCCGGCCCCGTCGGCAGTGATCGTGGAGAATGTGTTGCGCGTATTGGCGAATGACCCGCTGGCGAATTCCAGGCTGGCCATCTCATAGGTTCCGTTCAGCGTCGAGTTCGTGGCGGCCGAGGCCACCGGAATCGCCACGAAGAGGTCGAGGTACTGCGTATCGGTGCTGCTGGCGACGATCGCGCCCTGTCCCACTCCGCCGTACAGGAATGTATTGCTGTTTGCCGCGGAGAACGGGTTGGTCATGGAGACCACGCCATTCGACCAGACGGAATAGGTGCCGGTGGCCTGTGGCGTCAAGGCATGATCGCCCGAGTTGTTGACGGTTCCTTGCCCGGCCACGGAGAAGCTGCCTTTTCCGTCAAACGTCAGCGTCCCGGAGAAGCTGACCGGACAATCGCAAGGATAGCCTTGCACACCCAGATAGCGAACTGCGTACGCGCCCTGCAGCGTGGCATTGCCGTTCAGTGTTTGTGCCGTTGCGGGGAGCAGTGTTATGAAAGAGAGAAACAGTACGAATGCAATAATAGTTCGGCGTTCCATGATCGAATGATAGCCTTACCCGGCATCCCCCGTGTGGGCGCCTGCAGAAATCCCGTATCGAAATGCGCAACTTTACTCGACTCTGACGGTCTTCTTCGGTTCCATTGCGCCATTCAACAGGCGCAATTCCAGGGGCAGGCCGCCCACCGAAGACGCCACTGCCCGGGTCAGGCGTTCGAATCCCGCGACTGCGTCCGGGCGGTCCCAAACGCCGTCGCCCACGACGAAGGAAATGGCGGCGCCGCTATCGCGCGAGATCACCACGGCGGCCCCCAAGTCCTGCAGGAAACCCGCGGAATGAAGGGCAGCGCCTAACGCTCGGGCATCCGCTTCCGTGGAATTGCCGTAGTAGTAGACCACGTCCTTCGCGCCGATCGCCGCCTTGCCCACAGTCAGTTCCCGATGCAGAATCCGGTGCGAATCGATCAGCCGCACTTTGATCGGAAAGCCGCCTACGGAGCCGGCAATGCGTCTGCCGATTTCTTCGAAGCTGTAGATGGTTGCCGGGTGGTCCCAGCCGCCGGTGCTGAGTACGAAAGATACCAGTGTGCCTGCCGTGCCCTTCGATAGGAGGACCGTCGTTCCCCGGTTGTTCAGAAAGCCGACCTTCTGGAGTGCCGTGCCCAGCGCCTCGGCATCTTCCCTGGTGGCCGCGTGCAGGAAGTAGACCTCATCCTTGCTGCCCATGGCTACGCGGTTGAGTTGGGTTCTGGGGCGGCGCACCAGCTCCACCGTGGCGGCCACTACGCTCAGCAGAAGCAGAATTGCGACAAGATAACTCGCGAACCTTTTATGACGTCCCGTAACTCCAGAGTAGCCTACGCTACCCTAGTCTGACGGTATGAGGTAGCCATGGCGCCAGGACAGGCGTAGCGTTGGCGTGCCCGCGGGCATGCGCATCTCCACGCGCACTTTGCGGTAGCGGCCGTCGTTTACCCCATTGGTGGAAAAGTAACCCAGCATGTATTGATTGCGGATTTCATCGCTGAGTTTCTCCATGGCAGCCGGCAAATCGGCCAGATTGTGCACCGTGATCATCCGGCCGCCTGTCTGCTCCGCCATCTTCTCCAGGCATCGCGCCTTGGTAAACAGACCGATCGCGTAGACGCGCACATCGGCTTCGCGCACCAGCGAGAGCACTTCGGATTCGGAGTAGCGGCTGTTGTTGTCTTCGCCATCGGAGACAATCAGCAGCACCCGTCGAGGATTCGTGGCGCGGCGCAATTGCTGAACACTGAGAAAGACCGCGTCGTAGAGCGCAGTCCAGCCGCGCGCGTCCATCGATTCGAGGTTGCGAAGAATGTCCGCGGGTTGGCGGGTGAAAGGCGAGAGTAAGTTGGCCGCGTCGGCGAACTGCACCAAGAAGAATTCATCCTCGGGGACCGCCGTTTCGAGGAATTGCTGCACGGAGGCGCGCGACTCCTGAATCCGCCTCTTCATGCTTCCGCTGGTGTCAAAGACGATGCCGGCGGACACGGGCGCATCGGAGAGCGAGAAAGCGGAGATCGTCTGCTCCACGTCGCCTTCGAACACTCGGAAGTTCCCGGCGTTGAGGTTCATCACGCTGCGATCCATGGGGTCCGTGACGGTCACCGGAATCTGCACCATGCGGGAGTCCACACGGAAATTCGACAGCGGCAGCCTGGATGCGCTCAAAGGACGGGCGCGCGGCGTCAAGTTAACTTTCGGTTGTGTTTGGGCAATTCCAACGATCCCGGAACATGCCAGCAGAGCCAAACGAAATCTTGAAAAACCCATGTACACGCCTCCACGGCAACCCAGCGTAGGAGCCAGTATACAAAAATCAAATCTGCTGCGGGACTCCGCTTTTGCCGGGCGGTGATGGCTAGTACGGGTCGGCCATGGACTTCAGCAACTGTTCGTACGCCGTGGTCACCGCGTCCCAGGAAAAGCGTTCCCGGGCGCGATCCATGGCGCGCTTTCGGAGGGCGTTGCGGTCCTCCTCCGTCATCGCCAGCACAGCCTCGAGCTTGCCCGGCAGCTCGGGCCAGTCGAAGGGGATGCCCGCGTCGCCAGCCACCTCGGCATTCTCGGGAGTATCGCGATAGAGCACCAGGGCTCCGCGCCCCATCGCCTCAATGAGTGCCGGGTGAGTGCCGCCTACTTCAGTACCGTGTATGTACGCGAAGCAGTGTGACTGCAGTTCGCGGTAGCCCTCTCCGTAGATGGCGCCCGGCATGAGCACACGGGGATCCTTGGTGTCGCGGACGCGCCGGATGTAGTCATGGGCGTAGGGTGCGTCGCCGATGAGCGCCAGGTTCCTGGAGGTGGCAGTCTTCTCGAATGCCTGACGGACCTCCAGGGGATGATTCTCCGGCTCCATGCGGCTCACATAGAGGAAATAGGCCCGAGGTTTCAGTCCCAGTTTCTCCAGGACGGCGTAGCCGGAGACTCTGCCGATTTCGGCGCCGTACGGAACGAAGACACTCTGTTTGCGCCACTGCCGCTGGTAGTATTCCTGAATGGTCAGGGCGTCCGTGATTACCAGAGTGGGGCAGAAAGTGGCCAGCCACTCGGAGAAGTAATACCAGGCCTTGGCCAGGCGATTCCACTTCTTGCGTTTGCGCTCGATCCCATCCACGTTGATCGCTACGGGCATGCCGAACAGGCGTGGCAGAAGGGTGAAAATGGCATTCGCGCCGTTGCAGTAGAGTACTGCGTCCACGCGGTGAGTCAGCAGGTGGAGAGTGGAAAGCCCGGTGTGAGCCAGAGTGTCGAAATACTTGTGACGGATGGTGGGCAGATACTGCAGGGTGACTCCGCGCCAGGTGGTCTCGGGATACCGCTCGCGGCAGTAGACGGTCACCTGATGGCCGCGTTCCACGAGTCTGGTGGAGAGTTCTTCGGCAAACGTCTCGAAGCCGCCGTAGTTGGCGGGAATGCCCCGTGTGCCAAGGAGGGCGATGCGCACGCTGTTCTAGGTTCTCGCGGTTTCGGAGCGCGAGATCATGCGGGCAATCTTCTTGGGCGCCTGCTTGCTGACCGGCGCATACTGGAACCAGCTTGCCATGTACTGATCGTCCACGCGCTGACTGCTCTGGATGAGCCGGCGCTTGGCGAGTGTCCGCTTGAGGTTCTTGGCGAGAAACCAGTAGGCTCGCAGAGAGCTGTGCTCCCACAACAGGCAGCACATCACCACCACAATATCCCGGGTCGTAATGGAGAGCCAGTTACGCCAGTAGAGATTCGGCGAGATATTCTTAATGCGCATCAGGAAGCGATTCTTCACTGAGTGCATATTGATCTCCGGGGGGAGGGCCCGGCGATTCCCCGGCAGCACTTTGCGCACGTGGTAGCCGCGCGCATACGGTGCGTAGAGACACTTCCAACCCATCAATTGCGAGCGCCACGCCACGTCCGCATCTTCGCGGTAAACGAAGAAATCGGTATCGAAAAACTCCCCGTCCAGCGAGATATCTTCGATCATCGACCGTCGATACAGCGCCGCCGCGGCGGTGGCTCCGAAGACGTACTCATACTGGAGATAGTGACCGTTGTCCACTTCCTGGCTGCCGCGGTCCAGATGGCGGAGCATGGGGTTGAAATAGATGCCGGTCGAATCCACCACGGGTTTGTCAGGTATCTCGAAGTGACTGGTCATGGTCAGGAGTTTCCCGCAGACCACGCCGATTTTCGAGTCAAGCTGCCCGGCGTCCACCAGCGCTTGAATGAAGTTGGGCAAGAGCAGAACATCGGGATTCAGGGTCAGCACCCAATCGCCGCTGGAGAGCTTAATGGCTTGATTCTGTGCGGCGGCGAAGCCGGCATTCTCATCGTTGTAGTAGACCTGGCAGCGATCCTCGAACTGCTCGAGAATATCGATGGTGCCGTCCGTGGACGCGTTGTCCACCACGATGATTTCCTTATTGGGAAACTTCTGTGCCAGTACCGATTCGAGACAGCGTTTAATGAAACGGCCGCTGTTGTATGTGACTATCGTGATGGAGACGAATTCGTTGTGCGCCATGAACTAGAACCTGAGTGACCGATACGTCTGTACATCCGTGAACCCTGACTTCCTGGGACAGAACTACACAGCCCCGTGCCGCCAACCGAACAAGAAACATCGGCCTGCGAGCCGCACAACGCTCCCCACTGCTGCCCATGGTTTCAGACTCCGTTGTCCGCCCGATTCCAAAATCGCGCGAAGCGTGGAACCCGCTACCACAGCCAAACTGACTGTCCGAAGTGATATCGGACTGAAGTGTTTGGCCGCATACCTCAGTAGACTACGATACCAATAAACACGACGCATCTCCACTGAGATCTGAGGGATAGAGTGACCGCCCGTATGTTTCGCAACAGCCGCCGGTACGAAGTACAACAGATACCCTGCATCAGATACTCGACGGCAAAAATCGACATCTTCGAACCATAACGGGTGAAACCCTTCGTCAAATCCGCCCAACTTTTTCCACACCTCACGGCGGACCATGAGGAACGCTCCAGCCGGCTGATCTACTGTACAGCGCGTGTCTGGATCCAGGTCCAGCGCACGATACCGGCGGTTCACCGGATTACCCGGCCAGATCCGGTTAAGCAAGAGAGCTTCCAAAATGAGCGCTGCCGGAGTGGGAAAACGGCGGACCATAAAGCCGATCTGCGGCTGTCCGTCCGCGCCAGTCAGTAGGCCGCCCGCGCAGGCTGCCCGGGGCAAATCGCAGGCCTCGCATAACGGGTCAAGCGTGGTTTGCAATACAGCATCCGGATTCAGGAGCAGCAGATATGAATTATCCAGTACACTGAAGCCCTGATTGACTGCGGCGGCGAATCCCCGGTTTGTCGTATTTGCGATCAGGCGCACACCGCGGTGCGCCACTTCGGCAATTGTGGCATCGTGTGAGGCATTATCCACCACCACCACATCCGCGCCGCTGGCCAGAGCGGCATCGAGACACTGTCCGATTTCGGCCGCGGAATTATAAGTGACAATTATGATTCCGACTCTTGCCATGTGTCACTTTGCCCCACCGCGAGTCAAAAGGAAGTACAGCTTCCAATATGAAGTCCAGCGGGTAGCGTTCTGTATCTCACGAATCACTGATTCGTAAGTGGTCAACGTTAGTTCCAGTAGTTCTATATCGCAAGGCTCCGCCGTTCGCGCGGCGCGATAGGCGCACAGGCCTTGCCGCTTGCCCCGCAGCCAAGCAGATCCGGCGCCGTGCTTCCATGCCACGAAGCCCCAGAGGATTTGCGCGACCACAATTCGGCCCATCCATCCGGTGATGAGTTTTTCGGGGAAGTGACGAGCCAGCAGCAGCACCTGATTTCGCGCGATGAGTCGCACGGTCTCCGGGTGCCAGCGTCCTCTGGCCGCGCTGCCGTGGTGGCGCGCCACGGCGTCCGGTAGATACTCGCCGGAACAGCCGGCTTGGGCGCAGCGCAAGCCGAAATCCACGTCTTCCAGGTACGATTCGAAACTCTCTTCGAGCAGCCCGACTCTCTCGAATATCGCGGCGCGGAACACGACTGCGGTCCAGGGCGCGGACCAGATCTGTCGCGCCGTTCGAAATACAGTTCCATCGGGACAGCCGCTGCCGACGCGCCAGGTGGTGCCTCCGCGGCAAGTGGCGTCGAAGGTCGCGTCGATTGTGTCCGGCGAGGCGGCACTCAGGATTCTGCCGGTGGCGAACCAGGCGCGCGTCTTGAGAAGCTGCTCGAAGTAATCCGGCGCCAGTTCCACGTCGCTGTTCAGCACGGCAATCCACTCGCCGCGGCTCTCGCGGATACCGCGATTGACGGCGACGGCGAAGCCGGCATTGCGACCCATCTCAATCACACGGGCTCCGGCCTGCCGCGCCAGTTCCGGCGCGCCATCTTCGCTGCCGTTGTCGACCACAATGAGTTCGTCCACTGGGCAAGTCTGTACGGCGAGGGTGGCCAGGAGACGCTCCAGGAGCGCGCGCCCATTCCAGACGGGAACGACCGCGCTCAGCCGGATCGTCATCTGAAGAAGCGCTTCCTGGTCAAAAAGGCCAGGTTCTGAAAGCCGTCGCGCCAGGCATTCAGCTTGGTCTCGCCGAGCCGCGAGGAGTACTGAATGGGAATCTCGCCGAAACGGATGGCCGGATTGCGTACGGCTTCGGTCTTGATCTCCTCGCTGAAGGCCATGCCATCGGAGCGCAGGATCATCTCCTTGAGGATCGACCGGCGGAAGACCCACATGCCGGACTGCGAATCGCGCACCCAGCGAAAAAACAAAATCGACATCCAGAACGAGAGGATCCAGTTGCCGAATTTGTTCTTGAAACTCATGGCGCGCGGATCTCGCGAAGGGAAGCGCGACATATTCAGGAAGTCGACACCCAGGTGGAGGAAGGCTTCCAGCAGGTAGGAGAGCGCATCCACGGGGTAGCTCTGGTCGCCATCCAGAGTGACAATGAGGTCGCTTGTGGCGGCGGAGAATCCGCGCTTGTAGGCGCGCCCGTAACCGCGCACTTCCTCGCGGATCACCTTGGCGCCCAGGGAGGCGGCGACCTCGCTGGTGCGGTCAGTGGAATTGTTGTCCACCACGATCACTTCGTCGACAAAGTCCGGGGTGGCGCGGAGGACTTTTTCGATGCCCTGCTCCTCATTGAGGCAGGGAATGATCACGGTGATGGATTGTCCTTTATACATGTCCAGACTTTTTGCGGCAGGCGCGCGTCACTATCATATAAACGCGGATAACATGAAACCAATGCGTCTGCTTTGCCTTCTCCTTTGTTCCGGCGCGCTAGCGTGCGCCGGAGACCTTTCCACCGCGAAGACGGTGTATGTGCTTTCCATGGCCCGCGGAATGGACCAGTATCTGGCCAACCGGCTGACGAACGACCATTTGCTACAAGTGGTTACCGACCCCAAGAAGGCCGATGTCTTCCTCACCGACCACCTGGGCGAGGGTTTCGAATCGCAATTGGATGCAATTTTCCCGCCACCCCAGCCCGAGACGGCCAAGACTGACGCCAAAGACGCGAAAGACGCCAAAGACGCGAAAGATGCCAAGCCCGACGACTCGGCCAACTCCAATTCGATGTTTGCGCCGCCCATGAATAAGCTTGCCAACCCCGCCACCACGTCCTCTTTCGGCCGCAGCAAAGGCACCATCTTTCTGGTGGATGCCAAGAGCCGCGAAATTCTCTGGTCCGTCTACGAACCCTCCAAGTCTTCCACGGGGAAGGATCTGGATCATACGGCAACCGTCATTGTAAGCCGCCTCAAGAAGGACCTGGCGAAGAAGTAGTTCGCTTCCATTTGACCAGCTCGGCGTACCCCGCCACCAGTTTGCGCGTAATCACCGCCATATCCCAGTGGGCTTCCACCTCGGCGCGTGCCCGTTGCGCCATGGCGGCGGCAGCGTCCCGGTCTTCCATCAGGCGCGAGACACGGTCGGCAAAGCCGGCCGGATCGTCCGACAAGGCGCAGAATTGGCCATCGATTTGGGCCAGGCCTTCGGCGCCGACTACGGTGGAGACTACCGGAATTCCCGCGGCGAAAGCCTCCAATAATTTGACACGCACTCCGGATCCGCTGAGGATCGGGCAGACGAAGACGGAGTACTGCGACAGCGGCCGGCGCACGTCCTCCACGTAGCCGAGCATTTCCAGATTCGCCGAAAAATCGGCATAGGTGTGGGCGGGAGGCGGATCGCTGCCCGCGACTACCAGCCTGGCGTTGGGATGGCGCTGGAGAACGAGCGGGAGAACCTGGCGGACAAACCACTCCATGGCCACGCGATTGGGCTCGTGGCGAAAACTGCCGACGAACAGCATGGTGAACGGCTCACGGCCCTCGGTACGGAAGTCGTATTGGGCGGTATCGATTCCAGCGCGCAGTCCGGCGTGCAGTTTGGGCGCCAGTTCGGGGCGGAAACTCAAAAGGTAGTCACGATTGGCGGGCGTGCAGACCTGCACCTGGTCGAACCGCGGCAGCGCGCGCAACTCGTAGCGAAGGGCGCGCAGATACTCGACGCGCGCCTTGATTTCCTCGGTGAGGCCGATCATGTGACCGAGGCCGCGGCCGATCGACTGGAAGTAGACGTCATGCTCGAAGAGGGCGCAGACGATGCGGCGGTAGTCGCCGTGATACTGCGCCAGGGGCGTGTACTCGAGTTGCAGGACGTCGATGCGCTTCTGGTAAAGCTGGCGGTGAATGAGCCAGTCCAGATCCTGATTGGCGAATTCGTGGACGGCGTGGGGGAGCAGCGAGCCCATGTCGCGGACATTGCCGCTGGGCCGCACCAGCCACTCGGCGCTGGCGCAGAACTGGCGCAATTCTTCGTTGTCCTTCTGCTGCCAGTCCCAATCCAGAAGCTCGAGCACGTGGACCTCGGCAAGGCGCGTCATCTGCCGGAGGGTCTGGTACATGAAGACGCCGCCTCCGTGGACCGGGGGGCAGATGGGGTAGGGGGAGACGAAGAGGACGCGCAGTTGCGGGGGCGCGGCATCCATGGGGACGAAGCGATCGCGGAAATAGCCGCCCATGGGTCGCCGGAATGCCTCGGTGTCGCTCACTTCGGCGAGCGAAAGGGCGAGCCGGCGCGATCGGAATGCCTGCGGCAACTGCGTGAAGGCGCGCCAGAGGGCGGTCAGATTCGGTCTCAGGGGAAGGTCGCCGAACAGGACTGCCAGCAGCATGCCGGCCCAGGCGAAAACGAAATGAGCCGCAAGTTTGCGCCACTCGTGGATGTTCTTCCAGCAGAACAGCAGGTAGTTTTTCTTGAGGACGGCCTGGATCTGCTCCTCGCGAAAACGCTTGCCGATGGTGCCGCGATGCTCGTGATAGACGATGCTGCGGGGCTGGTAGAGCACCTTCCAGCCGCGCTTCCAGGCCATGTAGCCCAGGTCGGTATCTTCGAGATAGAAGGGCGCGAGGAGCTCGTCGAAGCCGCCGAGTTCGAGGAACTTCTGGCGATCGAAGGCGCAGGAGCCGCCGCCACCGTAGAAGCACGGGAAGAGGTCGCGGACCTCGTCGTCGAGCCGGTGGCGAACGCGCAGTCCGCCGTCCTGCCACCAACCTTGAGTGAGTCCGGTTTCCTCGCGCTTCTTGGCGGGGTCGCTGAAGAAGATCTGGCAGGAGACGGCGAACACGGCGTCGTCATCAAAGCCGGCGAGGAGGGGCGCCAGGAAATCGGCGGCGACGCGCATATCGCTATTCAGGAGCACGACGATGTCGTTTTTGGCGGCGCGAAAGCCGGCGTTGGAGCCTCCGCCGAAGCCCAGGTTTTGGGGCAGGGCAACCAGGTTGACCTGCGGGAAGCGGGCGCGCACGAACTCGGCGCTGCCGTCTTCAGAGCCGTTGTCCACCACGACGATCTCGTTGGCGGGATTGCCGGCGAGGGCGGTGACGATGGAGGGCAGATACTTCTCCAGCAGGTCTTTGCCGTTCCAATTGGGGATGACGACGGAGGCCGATTGCGGTCGTGCGGCGCGCGGCTTGGCGGCGGGACGTTTGCGGCGAGGCAGCAGGTCGGCCAAGGCCAGCGCGAAGACGCTGCACGCGATGAGAAACGGCGACAGCAGCAGTAGTGGAAGAGCGCGCAGGAATCGCTTGAGGAAGCTCATGTCAACTGGTAGGCAAAACCGGGCCGAGACCCACTTTGCGACCCAGCTTTACCCAGCGCGACTCGCGGAACAGCGCCACATGGGCGGCGAGTTGCTGCGCCTCTTCCTGCAAACGGAGAGCCCACTCGGTTCGCTCGTGCAATTCTTTTTCCGTGGCGTGGAGCGCGGCCACGGCCTTTACCAGGTCGGCCGTCTGCTTCTCCACGTCGGCGGTGAGGGCCGCTTCGACGTCCTTGGCCCACTTGGTCTTGGCGCGGATATCCTCTTCCAGGGCGGCGACCTTGGCTGCGTATTCCTCCGCGACGCGGCGCGCCGATTCCTGCTCTGCCGCCACTTCCTTCTGCAACTCTTCGACGCGAGCGGCTCGCTCCGTGAGTTGTGTATTCAACTGCTCCGCCCATTCGTTGCTGCGGTCCAGGGCGTCCTTCTGCCCGCGAAAGAGCGCCAGCAGTTTCTGGTGTTCGCGATCGAACGCGGCGATATCCTGCTGTACTTTCTCCAGCCACTCGTCTTTGGTAGCGAGCTCCTTTTCGAGGAGAGCGATGTGGCGTTCCCGTTCGCGCAGTACGTTGCCAGCGCGTGGGACGTAGACGAATGTCGGGTTGCCCATCTGCGGACGGCGCGCGCAGACTGCGACGAAGAAGTGCGACTCGTCCGGGGCCGGTTCGCCCGCATCCACCCGCACTTCGACGGTGTTGCCGGCATCGTGCGGTTGGAAGGTGACGCCCTCCACGTGATTTTCGAGGAAGAGCGAAACGTGCGGAAACACGGCTTGCAATTCGCTGCGGAATTCCTCGAATTCGAATTCGTGCACGTGGAAGGGATTGGCGCCTTCCTCGCCGCGCGATTCGGTGTAATACAGCTTGTTCGGCGTGGAGACGATGAACTGGCCGGTGGGCGCGAGCACGCGCGCCACTTCGGCGAGGAAGCCGCGCCAGTCCTCAAGATGCTCGATCACCTCGAAGCCCACGACGAGTTCGAAGGCAGCGTCCGGAAAGGGCATGGCCAGGCAGGACGCCTGATGGAAAGTGAGATTTTCGGACTGGTAATGCTCGCTGGCGAAGGCGACCGCCTCTGGCGCTACGTCCACGCCGACGACGCTGGCGGCGCTCCGCGCCAATTCGGCCGAGCCATAGCCGGCTCCGCAACCGGCATCCAGCACGCGCTTGCCTCGCGCCAATCGCGCGGCGAACATGTAACGCGCCATGTGTTCGTTCAGGAGATCGACGTCGACCTGACCGGGAATGAGCCGTTCACCCGTAAACTCAGCCAAGGTGCTTCTCCAATTGGGGCGCGCCGCCGAGCCGCGCATTCACTTCCACGCGGCACGGCAGGTGCATATAGCCGTAGACCTCCGTGGCCTGACGGGTCATCTGGAGCGCTACGGCGTTATCGATCCAATCGCACATGGCGTACCCGGAGAGCGGCCCGTCGGCGATCGCCGGGGAAAACGAAAAAGATGCCGGATACAGTTCCGGCAGGTCCACATGGAAGTCTACCGTTACGATGTCGCCGGCGTGCATGGGCGGCAGTTCGTGGCCCTCGCGGGCGGTATTGGTGCCGGAAAAATCCATGCCCAGTTGATTGCGCAGCATGAAACCGACCATGGGCAGCGGCAGATGGTCCTTCGCGCGCACGCTGATGCGCACCACGATTCGGGAATTCGGCTCCAGCAGGTGGAGCGGGCCACCCTGCTCGTCCAAGATCGCGATGCCGAGAATTTCGGCCCGCCCGTCGCCGAAGCGATGGTCGATATTGGGGATGGTCTCGACCACTTCGGGGGCGCGCACCGGTCCCAGACGACTCGCCGGCACGTCTCCCGAGGCGCGGGCGCGGAGATAGGTGGAGTCCTTGTCTGTCATGGCGGCCAGATATTTGGCGATCACCTTATCGGGTTCGCCGATGTCGCGGACGCGGCCGTGATCCAGCCAAAGCGCGCGGTCGCCAATGGCCTTGACGTCGCTGACGGCGTGGGAGACGAAGAGAATGGTGACACCGCGGGCGCGCAGTTCGTGAACCTTGCGCATGCAGCGCTGGCGAAAGTAGATGTCGCCGACGGCTAAGGCCTCGTCCACCAGGAGAATCTCAGGATCGACATTGATGGCGACGGCGAAAGCCAGCCGGACGACCATGCCGCTGGAGTAAGTCTTGACGGGCTGATTGATGAAGTCGCCGATCTCCGCGAAGTTCTCGATGTCTTTATAGCGCTCGTCGATCTGACGAGTGGTGAGGCCGAGGATCGAGCCGTTCAGGTAGACGTTGTCGCGTCCGCTGAATTCCATGTTGAAGCCGGCGCCGAGTTCGAGCAGCGCGGAAACACGGCCGTTTACGTTCAGGGTGCCGGTGGTGGCCGGCAGAATTCCGGCGATCATCTGCAGCATGGTGCTTTTGCCGGACCCGTTTTCGCCCACGATGCAGAAGGTTTCGCCGCGTTTTACATCGAAGGAGAGATCGTGGAGCGCCCAGAAGTCGCGGTGGCGCTTGAGTCGATGGAAGGATAGTAACTCCTTCAGGCGGTCGCCCGGGGCGTCGTAGATCGCGTAGCTCTTGGAAACACCTTGAAATTCAACGGCTGTCACGGTAAGTCGCTGGAAACCCTCAGTGTAACAGTGAGGAGGGGCTCGGGGGCCGGGGTTGGGGGTTGGGGTTTTGTGGCTCGCTTCGCTCGCTCATATGATTAGAGGCGCCAGGCGGGGGGCTCGTTGCCGGTCCAGCCGGCGGCTTTCTTGGAGGCTGGGTTGGGCTTGGGGGGCGGGTCGGGGGATGTGCGGAACGAAGCCAATTGTTGAGTTTCTGGTTTCGTTTGTTGGGGTTGCGGGGCGGGTTTTTCGAGGGGCTTTTCGTCGTCCTCCTTTTTGAGGCGTCGATAGGCGGCCATGGACTCTTTGTAGGTTCTTTCAGAGGCGGCGACGCGGCGGTGGAGGCGCATGAAGGTGGGGCTGGTTTTGTCGAAGGCTTCGCCGAGTTGGATTCCGGTGCCGGGTTCGGCTTGTTTGGCTTCGTGGATCCAGAGTTCGGCTTCGACGCGATGGAAGCGGCGGAGGAGCCATTCGTGGCGGATGGCCGAGTCTAGGTAGAAGCGCTGCTCGGGGCTGGTGGCGGTGTAGTGGGTGTCGTATTCGGATTGGAGTTTGGCGAAAGCTTCGCGCGATTCCCCGAGGACGAATTGAGATTCGGCATCGAGTCCTGATTTGAGGGCGTTCATGGAGGAGATAGCTTTTCCTTCTTCGGACTTCGGTCCGGTGGATAGTTGGGCGTTGCGACGGTTGGCTTCGAGTTGTTTTTGAGTGGGCATAATTTCCTCGGGTCAATTTCATAGTGACAGAGGGGGTGGGGGGAGTCTGAAATTGCGGGTACGTAAGTGGTTTGTTTTGTAAGTAACAAATATTGAATATTTTGGAAATGGATTTTCACCGCCGAGACACCGAGGCGCCGAGGAAGACGCGGAGGCGAAGTGGGAAATGGTCTTCACCACGGAGGCACTGAGGACACGGAGCAAGCACGGAGGACGGGCAAGAACCGAGAGGGGGACTTGAAACGGGAAATGGATTTTCACCAGAGAGTACGGAGGACACGGAGGAAGACACGGAGGAAGAGGGGGTCAGGTTAGTTGGAGGGCTTGGCGGAGGCCGGGGTCGTGGCGGACTCGCCAGATACGGCTGTCTAGGTAGTAATGGGTTAGGCCGAAGCCGCAAAAGAGGCCGAAGGCCAGGTCTGATACTTTGCCCAATTCGAAGCCGGGGATTCGATAGAGGGCGCTGAATGCGAGGCCCACCAGGGCATAGTTGAGGAGGCTGCGGCCGGCGCCGTAGCGATTGCGATTGTGGAACCAGACGAGGGCGTGGTACTGGAGATTGTGGACGATGGTGACGGTGGGGACGGCCGCCTGCCAGCTCATGTAGGCGAAGGTCAGCCAGTGGAGGGGAATCACGGCCGCGAAGAGCAGATACTTCGGGATGTCCCAGCGGTCGCGCTGGAACTGCCGCGCCAGGTAAACCACCACGGTCGCGCCGAGCAGGATCCAGAGAGGCGTCTCGAGGCGTGGAAAGCTGAAGGGGATGCCGAGTTCCTCGGGATGGTGGATGAAGAAGCGGTGGAAGGGCGGCAGCACCATGGTTACGCCCAGGAAGATGCGGTCCAGCCGGTTGTCCAGGGGCGCGAGGTCGCGATTCTTCACCTTGTACAACACCATGAAGCCGTAATGCTGCCGGATCACGTGATAGTAGGCCCACACGCCCACCAACAGGTAGAGCCAGGCTTTGAGGCTGGCCAGGACCATGGCGGGACCGAGGGCGAAGAAGAAGAGCAGGCTACCGTAAAAAAGGCGGCCGTGGCGGGCGCGGGCCTCGCGATCAAAGTACGTCCGGGAGGCGGTAGCAAAGATGTGGGTGCCATCGAAGCCCACACTCCAGAACCACCAGAGGTAAGTAATGGGCACGTGAAGTCCGGCGTTCAAGGCCAGATAGACGTAGCCCGCCGCGGCGCTGCCGATGATCAGAGACAGATCGACGGCGGGGCTGATAATCCAACGAGGTGAGGCGGCAGCGCCGGGCGGCGCTGCCTGAGGGGCGACGGCGGCCATGAGCTGCCGTTATGCGAAGTGGTACTTATTGGTCGTGTCGTCCCAGATTACTTTCTTCTGGTTCTTGAAGCTCAGCGTGGCCATGTGACCGCTGATGGCTGCTTGCTGGCCCGCCGAGGGCGGCGCGATGGGCTTTTCGTTCCCCTTGATGGACTGGAGGAAGTTTTTGAAGTGATTGATGGCGCCATCGCCTTCGTTGAAATCTTCCTTGCCGTTCAGGTGGACCGGTTTGCGCGCGGCAATATTGGCGGGCGCCTTACCGCCGAACAGCTCGGGCGTAAAGTACAGATCCTTGCGGTTCATCACTTCGATGGTGCCCTCATTGCCGCAAATCTGTTCGCCGTAGCCGTAATGATCGTTGCCGAAGTAGCAACTGTAATTGATGTGGAAATTGTCGGGATACTCGTAGATGGCGCTGAAGGTGTCGGGTGTATCGCGATCGTCGTGCCACCGGTAGATACCGCCGGACGCGACGCACGATTTGGGCGTGGTCCGGTCCAGCATGAAATTGATGATGTCGGTCTGGTGCACCAGCAGGTCGGTGGAAATGCCGCCCGAGTAGTCCCAATACAGACGCCATTGGAAGTAGCGTTCGGGGCTCCAGGCGCGTTTCGGCGCGGGACCGAGGAAGCGATTCCAATCCGTATTCTGCGGCGTGGCGTCGGGCGGAATAACGTAGCGCCAAGCCGGATTGTCGTTCAAAGAATTGCGATACCAGAAGGCGCGGGCATAATGAACGTCGCCGATCATGCCCTGCTTGATCATCTCCTTGGCCTTCTTGTAGATGGTCGAGCTGCGATTCTGCGTGCCTACCTGAATAATTTTGTCCGTCTTTTCGGCGGCATGGACGAGGTCCCAGCCCTCTTCGATGGTGTGGGCCAGCGGCTTTTCCGTGTAAATGTGCTTGCCCGCCTTAATCGCGGCCAGCACCATATTGTGATGCAGGTGCTCCGGCGTCATGATGAAGACGGCATCGATGGACTTGTCGGCCAACAGGTCGTTGTAATCCTTGTAAGCCTTGGGAGTGGTGCCCCAGACCGTCTTCATGCGGTCTTTGGCGCGCGTAATGTATCCTTCGTAGGTGTCGGCGATCGCCGTGATCTCGACATCATTGGGGGCGGCTGTATGCATCCAATCCAGGGACGCATATCCGCGGGTGCCGACGCCTATCCATCCAATGTTGATCTTTTCGTTGGCGGCGCGGCCAGAGACAACGGCCGGACCTGCGGCGATCGCAGCGGCCTTCAAGAAATCGCGACGATTGAGTTCGTCGGCCATGGGAAACCTCCTGGTTTGGGCTTACGATCCCATCATATCAGAGGGGTTTGTACCGCTTCTTACGGTGATATGATGCCAGCGAAGGATTATATGCAACACGGGCCCCTTTTTATTGTTGTCACGGCATTTTCTCTGTTCGCCGCGGAAGATCAGCCGGCGAAAATTCCCCTCAGTATCCCAGCCGGCGCGCCGCTCCGTTTATATCTGACACGGCGCGTCCCCAAGAGAATCGACGCGCCGGTGGAGGCCAAAGTGATGGAATCGCTTTTCGCGTTCGATCGCGAAGTGGTTCCCGCCGGCTCGGTGGTCACAGGTAAAGTCAGCCGACTCCAGCCGGCCGGCAAGTGGCGGCGCTTCCAGGCGATTGTGAACGGCGATTTCACCCCGCTCCACGGCGCGCTCGTGCAGTTCGACAGTTTGAAGCTGCCCGACGGCAAAATCGTGCCGATCCATACGATGGAGACCGTCGCCATGAACTCCATCTACAGAGAACCCTCGTCGAAAAAGAAGAAGGCCAAAAGCAGCCAGCCGCAAGCGCAGAACAACGGGCTGCTGGGCACGGCGAAGCAGACGGCGAAAAACCAACTGCAGGGCGCGGTCAACTCCCGCACGCGCGGGATCGCGGACCTGGTCCGCGGACCAGACAAGAAGGAGCGGACCATCGACTTCCTGTGGGCCAAACTCCCTTACCACCCGCAGTATATGCGTCATGGGGCTCGCTTCGATGCGCCCCTGAGTGAAAGCCTCGAGTTCGGCGAAGAATCCGTGAAGGTCTCGGACCTGGCGCAGCTTGGCGCCCAACCCGCTCCCGATAGCGTGGCTCGGGTGCGGCTGCTCACCGCCTTGGATTCGCATACTTCCAAGCAGGGAGAGACGGTGGAAGCCACGGTAGTAGCGCCGATGTATTCGGCCGACCGCAAATTGGTAATGCCGGAGGGCACGCGCCTCATCGGTACGGTGACGGTGGCGACGCATGCACGCAGTTTCCACAGAGGCGGGAAGCTGCGCTTCAGCTTTCAGAAAGTGGAGTTGCCCACCGCAGTGGCCGGATTGCGTCCCGCGGTGGAAAGTAAAACGCAGGCCACACTTTCCGGCGCCGAGGGCAGCGGTCCCGCTCCCATAAACGTGGATTCCGAAGGCGGCGTTCAGGCCAAAGAATCAAAGACTCGCTTCGTGGCGCCGGTGATTTCTTTGATGCTGGCCAGTCGGGCAGCCGATAACGATGCGGGCCATCACCACGCTGACGGCAGTACGGGCGAGGCCAACGTTTCCGGCCGGACACTGGGCGGGGGCATGGGGTTTGGGCTGCTCGGCTCGGCGGTGTCGCAAAGTTCCCGCTACGTGGGAATGGCGTTCGGGTATTACGGCCTCGCCTGGTCGGTCTACAACAACGTGGTGGCTAAGGGCGGGGAAGTTCAGTTCGATAAGAACGCCATGATGGAAGTGAAATTCGGTCGCCCGCCGGTAGTGGAGGGGAATAAAATTGTGGCCGCGGATGAACGCCGATAAACGCGGATCGAAAGATTTCTAACTGATCAGATCCCGGAGATCGTCGATCCAGTAGTCGGGAGTGAAACGGGCCATTTCTTCGTTCTTGCCGTAGCCG
>DASZMZ010000085.1:0-4969 GCA_035551455.1 Candidatus Sulfopaludibacter sp. | reverse complement strand
AAATACGGTGGTCCCGCGCGAGCCCTTGCGCGGCGCGGCGTCGATCAGCTTGAAGCCGTTCTCCTTCATGTAATCGTAAGCTTTGCCGATATCGGCCACTCGCAGCGCCACGTGCGCCAAGCCGCCGCGTCCGCCGTTCTTTTCGATCTGCTTCGAAACGGGCGATTCCGGCCCGAGCGGCTCCAGCAACTGGACCAGGTTGGGACCTTCGCCCACCTGCAGCAGCACTTCCCTCACCTGATCGCGACCCAGCACGTCTTCGCGATGCACCTCGTGAAAGCCGAGCGTCCGGTATGCCGCGACTTGCGTTTCCAGTTCGCCGCTCTTCACCGAAACAGCCACATGGTCAAAAAACAGAAAGCCGGGGATTTGATTCAGTTCGGTATTCATTATTCAAACTCCACCAGTACCTGGCCGCCCTGCACGCTATCGCCGGGATTGACTTTGATGGCCGCCACCTTGCCGGCTACGGGCGAGGTGACGCTGGTCTCCATCTTCATGGCTTCGAGGATGAGCAGCACATCCCCCACCTGCAGCGTTTGGCCCACCTGCGCCGCCGCGCGCACTACGATGCCGGAAACCGGGCTTCGGCAGACCTTGCCCTCATTGACAGGAGTCGGGTCCACCAGCTTTGCGGGCGCCGGAGTTGCCGGTACGCGCACGGGCGAAGACTCCATCGCGTAGCTGCGGACCGGCATAGTGGGAGCGTCGGGCTCCGACGCTTCCACATCCACTTCGTATGTCTTTTTATCGATCGTAATATTGAGCTTCACGATAGTTTCCTAATTGTGCAGACGGTGAGAGGCTTGAATCGAAACACGGCCTTCCGAGGCCCATGCACGAGAGCTGATCAACCGGATCTGCCGGATGTGGACGCGAACGCCGAGATACGCTGCCAGCGCCGCGGAGATGGCCAGAACTTCTTCTTCCGCGATGTTTTCCTGCGCCGCGGCCGAGGCCGGCGCCGCAACCGGAGCGGACGCCGCTACCGGAGCAGCGGAGGCCGGATGTTCCAGGCTGGCCAGGCGCGCCGAGAGCGACGCCACCTGTTTACGAAGCTCTTCGAGCGTCAATTCCAATTCTTGGGGAATGGTTTCTACCATGACGATTCTCCTCTTAGAGCGGCATCAGCCCGTGTTTTTTGGGCGGACGAAGTTCGCGCTTGGTGTGCAGATATTCCAGCGCCTGCGCCACATGGCGGCGCGTGACGGAAGGCTCAATCACCGCGTCCACCAGACGGCGTCCGGCGGCGACATACGGATTCGAGAAGGCCTCGCGATACTTGGCGATCAGTTCCTTGCGCTTAGCCGGCTTATCCTCGGCTTCCTGAATCTCTTTGCGGAACACGATCTCGGCCGCGCCCTCGGCGCCCATGACCGCTACTTCCGCCGTGGGCCATGCGAAGACCCGGTCGGCTCCCAGATCCTTGCCGCACATGGCCAGATACGCTCCGCCGTAGCACTTGCGCAGAATTACGGTGATTTTCGGGACCGTCGCCGCCGAATACGCGAACAGCATCTTCGCGCCGTGCCGGATGATGCCGCCGTACTCCTGCTGCACGCCGGGCAGGAAGCCGGGCACGTCCACGAAGGTGAGCAGCGGGATGTTGAAAGCGTTGCAGAAACGAATGAAGCGCGCCGCTTTGTTGGAGCAGTTGATATCCAGCACGCCGGCCTGCGAGCAGGGCTGGTTGGCGACGATGCCGATGGTCCTCCCGTTGATGCGGGCGAAGCCCACCACGATATTGGTGGCGTACCCGGCCTGCACTTCCAAAAAGTCGGCGAAGTCCACCACCTTGGTGATGACTTCCCGCACGTCGTAACTCTTCTTCGCGTCTACCGGGACCACCTCGTCCAGCGCCGGGTTGGGATCCACATTGTGATCGCCCTCCACCTGCGGCGGATCTTCCAGATTGTTGCTGGGCAGGAAACTCAGCAGCTTTTGGCAAAGCTGGACGGCATGCAAATCATTCTCGGCGATGAAGTGGATCACTCCGGAATTCGCCATGTGGGCTTCGGCGCCGCCCAGCTCTTCCGCCGTCACGGTCTCGCCGGTGACCCCTTTGATCACCTGCGGTCCGGTGATGAACATTTGCGCGCCGCGCGCCTGAATGATGAAATCGGTCAGCGCGGGACTGTAGGCAGCCCCACCGGCGCAGGGTCCCAGAATGAGCGACACCTGCGGCACGGCACCGGACAGCATCACATTGGTGTAGAAAACCTTGCCGTAGCCGGAGAGCGAATCGATGCCCTCCTGCACGCGCGCGCCGCCCGAATCGTTGATGAAGACAAAAGGGGTCCCGGTCTTCAACGACTGCATCATGATCTCAGCGACCTTGATGGAATGGACTTCGCCGGCCGAGCCTCCCGACACCGTGAAATCCTGACTGGCCAGGTGCACCAACCGCCCGTTAATGGAGGCGGCGCCGGTGACCACGCCATCGGCTGCCAGGCTCTTGCCCTGCATGCCGAACAGAACCGACCGGTGCTCGGCGAACAATCCGGTCTCGTCGAGACTTTCCGGATCCACCAGCGCATCGATTCGTTCGCGCGCCGTGAGCTTGCCGCTCTTGCGCTGCTTCTCGAGTTTATCCGCGCCCCCGCCCAGCATCACTTCCTGGGTCCGCTTCCTCAGCTCATCGACCTTTTGCTGCATGGAATTCGTAATGGTTGCCATAATATTCAGCCCTATATAATTCGTCGCCCTATATGGTTCGTCTTCGTCCAGCTCTTAGGCCGGCGAGACGGTTACTTTATGAGTGCTGCCGTTCAGTTTCACGTCGTAAGTAATCGTGGTTCGCACCGGGCCTTTGCCGTTCTCCGCGGGCGGCGCGGCTGCCGGTGCCGGAGCGGCTGCCGGTTTTGCATCGGGCGGCTTGCCCAGATTCTTGGGACCCTGTTCGCGCGTGGCGAAGAATTTCGTCGCAACCTGCGGGAACATCGCGTGCGTCAGCACGTCTTCGTCGGAGCCGTTGCAGCCCTTGATTTCGATGGCCGCGGAGCGTAGCTGCTGCCATTCCGGTTTCAACAGATCGGCCGGCCGCGTGTCGATCGGATCCTTCTTCGCCTGCTTAGCCGCCTGGACGATCAGCTTCCGGTCGCGCCGCCCAATGGTCTCTCCGTAGTAGCCCAGCATCAGGTCGGCGAACTCGCCGGTGAGCACTTTGTACCGGCCCATCATCACGTTGAAGACCGCTTGCGACCCCACAATCTGACTGGAAGGCGTCACCAGCGGAGGGTATCCGGCATCCTTGCGGACGCGCGGAACTTCTTCCAGCACTTCCTGCAGTTTGTCGCCCGCGCCCTGCTGCTTCAACTGACTCTCCATGTTGGAGATCATGCCGCCGGGAATCTGGCTGGTGAAGATCTCGGTTTCCACGCCCGTGATGTTGGAGAGGAATTCTTTGTAGCGCGGCCGGATGGTATTGAAATACCGTTTGAGACGAAGCAGCCGCTGCGCGTCCAGTTCGGTAGTGAAGTTGGTCCCTTCGAGCATCTCCACCAGGCTTTCCGTGGGGTTGTGGCCGGGACCCAGACTGAGCGAACTGATGGCCGTGTCCACGCAATCGGCACCGGCTTCGATAGCCTTCATCAGGCTGACCAGCGTGACCCCGGTGGTGGCATGCACGTGGACGTGGACTCGCACATCCTCGCCGCAAGCTTCCTTAATTCCCTTGACGATCTCATAGGCCGGCTGCGGCTTGAGCAGCGCCGCCATGTCTTTGATGCAAATGGAATCGCAGCCCAATTCCAGCAGCCTCTCGGCCATCTCCACGAACAGCGTAGTGGTGTGCAGAGGACTGACCGTATAGCAAATCGTGCCCTGTGCGTGCTTGCCGGTGCGGCGGACCGCGGCCACCGATCGGCGCAGGTTGCGAATGTCGTTCAGCGCGTCAAAAACGCGAAAGACGTCCATGCCGTCTTCGGCGGCTTTGTCCACGAAGCGGTCGACCACCGTATCTTCGTAGTGGCGGTAGCCCAGCAGATTCTGACCGCGCAGCAGCATCTGCAGTTTCGTGTTCGGCATCAACTTACGAAACGTCCGGAGCCGTTCCCAGGGGTCTTCGTTCAGGAAGCGTATGCAGGAGTCGAAGGTGGCGCCGCCCCAGCATTCCACAGACCAGTAGCCCGCTTGATCCAGATCCGAACAGGCCGGAATCATGTCTTCCATCGCCATCCGCGTGGCCATGAGACTTTGGTGCGCATCACGCAGGATCAGCTCGGTTACATCAATCTTCTTTGGCATAAATTCTTCAACTCACCGTCTCCCGCTCGGCCAACATCATCCGTTCCAATCGGAAGGAGAGTGAAGCCAGCGAGTGGTATAAATCCTCGTTCTGAAGGATCACGAATTCAGGAACCTTTAAATGGGCCGGCGCGAAGTTCCAGATGGCGCGGATACCGCCCTCCACCATCAGGTTGGCCACCGATTGCGCGGCAGCCGAGGGAGTGGCGATCACGCCCAGGTGAATGTGCATCTGGCGCGCCATGCGCGTCAGGCTGTCCACGGGAAGCACTTCCCTGCCGCTGATGGAATGGCCAATTTTGTAAGGGTCGGTATCGAAGGCGGCCACTAATTGGAAACCCAGGGAGCGGAACTTCTCATACCCCAGCAGCGCCTTGCCCAAACTGCCGGCGCCCGCCAGGAAAGCCTCGTTGGTATTGTTCCAGCCCAGGAAATTCTCGATCCAGCGGAGCAGTGCAGCAAGCGGATAGCCGACCTTCGGCTTCCCGACAATGCCCGTCGCCTCAATGTCTTTTCGAACCTGGGTGGAGTCCAGATTGAGGGCAGTGGCGATGGCCGTGCACGAGACGTTGGTGACCCCGGTGAGCATCATTTCCTGGAGCAGGTGATGGTATACCGGCAGCCGCCGGAGGCTGGCCTCCGGGATGTTCCGCGCCCTCGAAAGTGGACTTGGATTGCCCATATAGAGAAAACCTTATCGATAAACTTTTCTCGATTTAACGAT
>DASZMZ010000084.1:0-12289 GCA_035551455.1 Candidatus Sulfopaludibacter sp. | reverse complement strand
GTGCCGTCCCTGATCCGGCCAATCCTGGCGAGACCTTGAGCAACCTCCTCACTTACTACCTGAATGCACCGCCGAACATCGCGATCCAGGTCCAGCCCGCCGTGGTTTCTTCCATCTCCGTGGTGAGCGGCAGCGGCCAGTCGGCCAACGCGGGCCAGGCCGTAACGGCAAACCTCGTAGCCCAGGTGAATGCGCAGGGCGGCGGCACTTTGTCCGGCGTGTCCGTACTGTGGAGTGTTAGTCCCGCCGGTTCAGCCACTCTGGCAAATACCAGCACCACCAGCGACATCAATGGCCAGGTCACGAATACCGTAACGCTGACCAGCGTTGCCGGCGGCCTCGTGACGGTCACTGCCACATTGGCTTCCAATTCAGCGATCAGCAATAAGTTCACCATCAACGCCATTCCGCTTATCACTCTCGGCGGCTTGGTGAAAGTAAGCGGCGATGGCCAATCCGCGATCGTTGGCGGGGCGTTCGCAAGTCCGCTGATCATCCAGGTGAATAACGCCAACGGTGTGGGCGTCGCCAACATTCCGGTGACCTTCTCTTCCACCGGCGGCGCGATCCTGTCCACCACTTCTACTACGACCGGCACGAACGGTCAGGCACTGGTCACCGTTACTGCTCCCAGCACGGCCGGCACCCTCACAGTGACGGCAACCGCCGCGGGATTCTCGCAGACTTTCAACCTTACGGTGAGCCCTCCCGGACCGGTCTTCACGGCGAATAGCTTCGTCAACGCGGCCGATCAGAAGGTCAATTCTCTGTCGCCGTGCAGTCTGGCGACCGTCCTGGCGACTGGCGTGGCTCCCGGAATTCAGGGCATCACCACCAGCAACCCGTTCGGTCTCGGCGCATTGTCCGCCAGTTTGGCCGGCGATACCGTCACCTTCGGCAGCGCGTCCGCTCCGATTCTCAACGTGGCGACCATCAACGGTCAGCAACAGATCACCTTCCAGGTGCCGTGCACTGCGGCCGCCGGCAGCAACCAGGTGACGGTCGGCGTCGGCGCCGGATCCGCCACGGCAACGGTCAACCTGCAGCCGGTCAGCCCGGGCGTTTTCCAAACCGGGACCACGGTCACCCTGGCCAGCGGCGGAACTTATCCTCTGGGCGTTTTCCTGCGCCCCGATGGAACCTTCGTCACTCCGTCGAACGCTGCTCGCAAGGGCGAAGTGATCACGGCCTATGTGACTGGTGTCGGTGGGACCACGCCTTCAGTGGGAACCAATGCCGTTCCTCTGCCAACGGCGATCTCCACTGCGAATAATACTGTTGTCATCGGTGTGGCGAATGCCGGGGTGGCCTTGATCTCCGCGCAGTTGTCTCCCGATCTGGTGGGCGTCTCCCTGGTGTCCTTCCAGATTCCGACAAGTGCTCCTTCCGGAAATCAGGTCTTCTCGGTAGGCGTTACTTCCGGTGGTCAAACGTACTATAGCAACGGTGCCGCCATTCCGATTCAGTAGTTTCCTGCTTCACTAGGGGCCGGTACTTCCCTCACCGGCCCCGATCCTCCTTCGCCTCCTCTTCGCCATCACATCTATATGTGGTATGTGTCGCAATTAGTGTAGATTGTGTGGTAGCGGCATAACTCCATACAGGTCATCAGATTCTGCAAAAAAGCTCTTGCAAACCCGTAATCCCACGTGGCACTATTGGTTGTGGCCGAATCTGGCCAAAAGTTTACCTAAAGTGGGCGCTGAACTTCAACTTTTGACCGTAGAGCCGCCTCGGGGAACGTATCCCGGGCGCCTGGACGATAAAGGCCGGGTAAAACTGCCTGCTACGTTCCAGCTGTTCTTGAATTCTCTGCGGGAAAAGAAGCTGTTCGTCACCAGCATTGACCGTCGCATAGCTCGAATATACCCGATTGAGGTCTGGCGTCAAAACGAAGAATTCTTCGAGACCTATCGGGAGGATCCGGCTCTGGCCCAAAGTGTGGCGTTCAACGCCAGCGATTTGGGTGCGGAATGCGAAATGGATGGTTCGGGCCGGGTGTTGTTTTCCCCGGAATTGCGCAGGGAACTGGGAATCGAGAATCAACCGGTTCACATGTTCTTCTACAAGAAGCGCATTGAGGTTTTAAGCGAGGCGGAATACGCCGAGCGGAGAAGTCAGGCGTCGCAGATCACCCGAGAGGGGATCTCCAAGCTGGAGGCTGCGGGGCTGAATTGACGGCGTATGCACTATTCCGTAATGGCGCAAGAATCGCTCGACTTGTTGGCGGTTCGGCCCGACGGAATTTACGTGGACGCCACCACAGGTCTTGGGGGACACACGGCTCTGATCGCGCAGAGGCTCACTACCGGAGTAGTGATCGCCAACGACAGAGATGCTCAGTCCCTCGAAATGTCTCGGGCCAATACCGCCGAATGGGCGGCTCGAATCCGGTACCGTCAGGGCGCCTTCAGCGAGCTGAAGACCACGGTAGCCGAAGAGGGATTCGACCGGCTGGATGGAGTGTTAGCCGATCTCGGTGTATCGCGCTATCAACTCACGTCGCCGGAAAGAGGCTTTTCGTTTTTGTCAGATGGACCTCTGGATATGCGTATGGACCAAAACTCCACGGGCATGACAGCGGCCGATCTGGTGAACTATACCGCCGAGAAGGCGCTTGCCGATCTGATTTTTCAGTTAGGCGAAGAAAGGAGAGCGCGGAGAATAGTCAGAGCAATCGTCCGCGCACGGCCCATACGGAGCACATTACATCTGGCCGATGTAGTGGAGCGGGCCGTGCACCGGACGGGACGTACTCACCCCGCAACCAGAACCTTCATGGCTCTGCGAGTGGCGGTGAATCAGGAATCGGAGCAATTGGACCGGTTACTCCAAATCGGACCCGATCTGCTCAACAGCGGTGGACGGATGGTGGTCATCAGCTTCATGAGTACCGATGACCGAAAAGTGAAAGAGAAGTTCAAGGAACTGGGTCGAGAGGGGCGCGCGACCATACTGACCAAGCACCCGTTACAACCCAGTGACGAAGAAACAGCACAAAATGCGGCCTCACGGAGCGCTAAGCTGCGCGGCCTGCAGATGAATTGAGAGAGGGAATAAAAACCATGGCGACGCTGCCGGCATTCTTCAAAAGGACAGAAGCGCTACGGAACAACAATACGGAGGCCTCCGCCCGCCCCACTGCAGCGCGAGCGGAGAGGGACCCATTTCAATTGCGCGCTCTTCCGCAGGAAGACGTGTTCTTTTACTGCAAGAAAATCGACAACTCCCGCCTGGTGCGAGAGGCCGATCCGCGCGCGCGGAACGATTGTTGGGGCGCTATCGGCGCCGCCTGTGTCATCCTCGCGCTGCTCACCGGAGTCGCCGCTCCTAGTGTGACGAACACGCTGGCCGGCTATAAGCTCGAGTCTCTGCGCGCCGAGGACCGGCGTCTGCAGGATGAACGCCGTACCCTGGAACTGGAGGAGGCCGAACTCCTCAGCCCCAAGCGACTGGAGCAGTTGGCCCAGCAGCAGAATCTGGTAACGCCGCAGTCGGGACAGGTTGTTCACCTGGAAGATCGCAACAAGCCCGACCGCGCCGAACTGATCGTGAAGTGAGCGGGCGCACCTTTCGCGCCCCTCGCCCATCTTGTTGGTCTTCCAGGAATCTGAGCCACTACGTGTATGGTTGAGCGCCGTCTTACATGGCTCGCCGTCCTCGTCCTCGCATGGGGGGGCGCCATCTTCTACAAATTGATTTCCCTGCAAGTGCTCCATCATCAGGAGTACGTCAAGCAGGCGCGCCTGCACCAGGAAGTCGTGCGCGAGATCCCGGCGCCGCGCGGCACCATCTTCGATCGCAATGGCCAGCCGTTGGCCATGAGCATCCCCACCGAAGCCGTCTACGTCAATCCGTTGAAGATCCCCGACATCGGAGTCGCGGCGGACCTGCTCAGTCAGTTCCTGCACATGGACCGCGAAGAGTTATACGGCAGGTTGAAGAGTTCCGTGGAAAAGAGCCGCGGCTATCTCGTCATCAAAAAGAAAATCACCTTCGACGAAGGCCAGCACCTGCGCAACCTCGCCATCGATTGGATCAAGATTCAGACCGACAGCCAGCGCCACTATCCCAACGGCGCGCTCGCCGCTCACATTCTCGGTGGAGTCGATTTCTCCGAGCACGGCAACGGCGGCATCGAAAAATCTCTGGAAAATGAACTGCGCGGAGTCCCCGGACAGGAGCGCCTGCTCACCGACGTAAAGCGGCGCGGCATCGATTCGCAGAATGCCACCGAAGCTCGCCCCGGCACCGCCATCACCTTGACCATCGACGAGCGCCTGCAGTTTGTGGCCGAGCGCGAACTGGCTGCCGGAGTCGCGGCGCACAATGCCATCAGCGGCAGCATCGTGGTGATGAACCCGAACACCGGCGACATCCTGGCCATGGCCAGCTACCCCACTTTCGACCCGAATCTGCCGCCCATCTCCTATGAGGACGTCGTACACCGGCAGAATCACGCCACGGCTGTACCCTTCGAGCCCGGCTCCGTCTTCAAGGTCATCACCCTTTCAGCGGCGCTCGAAACCACCCACCTCCGGCCCGAGAGCATGATCGATTGCGGCCGCGGCAGCATCACCCTGTTCGGCCGCACCATTCACGAAGCTCATGGCGGGTATGGCACCATTTCCATGGCCGACGTCCTCAAGCATTCCAGCAACGTGGGCGCCATCCGTGTGGGCATGACGGTGGGTCAGGCCAACATGTATCAGTACGTGAAGAAGTTCGGCTTCGGCGACCGGACCGGCGTTCCGCTGCCCGGCGAATCGCGCGGCCGGTTGCGCGGGTTGAAGCAATGGGGCTCCACCTCGCTGGCTTCGGTGTCGATGGGGCAGGAAGTCAGTGTCACCACTCTGCAACTGGCGCGTGCCATCTCGGTGGTGGCCAATGGCGGACTGCTGGTGCGGCCCCGCCTCATCCTCAAGCGCGCCGACAAGACCCAGCCAATGGAACAGCCCGTGCGCATCCTGCAAGCCGAGACGGCCATAACCATGCGGCAGATTATGGAAGGCGTGGTTTTGCCCGGCGGCACCGGCTTCCCCGAAGCCCGCCTGGCCGGATACTCCGTGGCCGGCAAAACCGGGTCGGCGCAGATCTTCGATTTCGCCACCAAGCACTATACCCATAACTACAACGGCTCGTTCGTCGGTCTGGTGCCCATCACCAATCCGTCGATGGTGGTCGTAGTCACCCTGAACGGCACGCACGGCACCAACGGATATGGCGGCCGGGCCGCGGCTCCGGTATTCCATGCCGTCACTACCGAAGCGCTGCGTCTTCTGGAAATTCCCAAAGACCTGCCTGACGAGCCGGCCATCGCCGCCGCATCCGTCAAGCCGGCCGACGCCGACGAGGACGTGGCCATTGCCGACCTCGGCAGCGAACCCAACATCCTGCTCGACTCCGAAGATGCGGACGATGCCGCGCCGCCCGTCGCCACCGGTCCCACTGTCCCGAATTTCAAGGGCAAGACTATGCGCGACGTCATGGCCCAGGCAGCCTCGATGGGTCTGATTATTCTTCCCGCCGGCAGCGGCGTGGCCCGCATCCAGGTGCCCGCCGCCGGTACCGCTTTGCACGAGGGGGAACGCATTCGCGTCCAGTTTTCGCGATGACACTTGGCGAGACACTTTCGGGCGTGGCACTCAAGCAGACCCTTGCGCCCGAGCTCGCCAACCTGCCTGTCAAAGGACTGGACTACGATTCGAGACGCGTGGGGGAAGGCTTTCTATTCTTCGCATTCTCCGGCAGCCGCGTGGATGGCCGCCAGTTTGCGCTGGACGCGGTAGCGCGCGGCGCCCTCGCCGTAGCCAGTGAGACCGAAGCCCCGGCCGGATTCTCCGCGCCCTGGATTCAGGTGGAGCACGGCCGCCACGCTCTCGCCCTGGCATCCCGCAATTTCTACGGCAGGCCCGACGAACGCATCGGCCTCACCGGCATCACCGGCACCAACGGCAAGACCACCACGGGCTTTCTGGTGGATTCGGTGCTGCGCGCGGCGGGACACGTCACCGCGCTCATCGGCACTATCGAATACCATCTGGCCGGGCAGGTGCTCCCCGCTGTCAATACCACGCCGGAATCGCTGGAACTGGTCCGCCTGTTTTCCGACCTGGAGAAACTGGGCGGCAGCCACGCCACCATGGAAGTTTCCTCCCACGCTCTCGCGCTGGGCCGGGTCTACGGACTGCACTTTCATACCGCCGTCTTCACCAATCTCACGCGCGACCATCTGGATTTTCACGGCACCATGGAGGCGTACTTCGCCGCCAAGCAGTTGCTCTTCAGCGGAGTGGCCGCGCCGCCTCCGCCTTTCGCCGTCCTGAATCGCGATGACGAGTACGGCAGGCAGCTTCAAGTGGCCGCCGGCACGGAAACCTTCTGGTACGGATTCGGACCGGACTCCAACCTGCGGGCCCGACACATCACTTCCAACTTTCAGGGTCTGCGCATGGAAGTTCAGGCCGGCAAGCAGCGCTTCGCTGTCGAATCGCCGCTCATCGGGAAAATCAACGTCTACAATATTCTGGCCGCCTGCGGCGTGGGCCTTTCGTACGGGATCGATCCCGAGATCGTCGCCCGCGGTATTTCCAATCTGAAGGCCGTCCCGGGACGCTTCGAGCGTGTCGATGAAGGCCAGCCCTTCGTCGTGGTGGTGGATTACGCCCACACCGACGACGCGCTACGCAACGTGATTGCAGTGGCGCGCGGGCTCAATCCGAAACGCGTCATCACGCTATTCGGCTGCGGCGGCGATCGCGACCGCACCAAGCGGCCGCTCATGGGGCAGGCAGCCGCCGAGGCCAGCGATTTCGTAGTGCTCACCAGCGACAATCCTCGCAGCGAAGATCCCCTGGCCATCATGAACGATGCCCTGGTAGGCATCCGCCGCAAGGACGTGCCGCACGTGGTGGAGCCGGACCGGGCCGCCGCCATTGGTCGCGCCATCAAGGAAGCGCGCGAAGGCGACATCGTGATTCTGGCCGGCAAGGGCCACGAGCCGTATCAGGTTTTGAAGGACAAGACCATTCCATTCGACGATCGGATGGTGGCGAGAGAACTGCTAAGAGGTTATGGGTATCACAAGACGTCGTGAGCCATGACCTTTGATCTGCAAGAAGTTGCGCGCGCCATGCGCGCCAGGGGCGATGTTCGGCCGGTAAGCGTTTCAGGGTGGAGCGTGGATACCCGGACACAGAATCCGGGAGATGTCTATTTCGCGCTACACGGGCCGAACCACGATGGCCACGACTATGTCGCGAAAGCCGTCGCTCAGGGAGCCTCGGGCGTGGTGGTAGATCGCGCCGTCGCAGCGCCGGGTGAACTGCTGGTCCCGGACACGCTGCGAGCCTTGCAAAGTTTAGGGAACTGGGCGCGTGAGACTTGGAGTGGAACCGTAATCGGCGTAACAGGTAGTGCGGGGAAGACTACCACCAAGGATGCCATTGCGCATCTGTTGGCCGTGGATCTTCCGGTCGGCAAGACGATTGGAAATTTCAATAATCATGTGGGCGTGCCGCTCTCGATTCTGCGGCTGCCCGACGGATGCCGCGCCGGCGTTTTGGAAATGGGTATGAATCATGCAGGCGAAATCCGCGAACTGGCAGCCATCGCCCGGCCGAACTTTGGCGTGGTGACCAATGTAGGCTACGCGCACGTGGAATTCTTCGATTCCATCGAGGGCGTGGCCGCGGCCAAGCGAGAGTTGATTGAGGCCTTGCCGGCGGATGGCGTCGCGGTGCTGAATGGCGACGACGTGCGCGTGCGCGAATTCGGCCGCGTCCATGGCGGACGCTCCGTGACGTTCGGCTACTCCGAGGGTGTGGATGTGCGCGCCGAGGTCCTGTCCGAAGGCGCTGCCGGAAGCCGCTTCCGTACTTTGGGCGTCGAGTTCGAAACCACTCAACCGGGACGTCACGCCGTCATGAATCTGCTGGCGGCCATCGCCGTGGCGCGCGAATTCGAGATCGCGCCCGAACGGCTCCCCGACGCGGTCCACAGTTTCACCACCGGGAAAATGCGCGGTCAGCGCTCCACTCACAACGGCATCACCGTTTGGGACGACTGCTATAACGCCAATCCCGAAGCCATGCAGTCCATGCTCGACGTGCTGCGCGAGACTCCCGCCGCGCGGCGCATCGCTGTCCTCGGCGAGATGCTGGAACTCGGCCATGCGGCCGAAGAGTTGCACCGCCGCGTCGGCCGGTATGCCGCCGAACAGGGAATCGATTTATTGATCGGCGTGCGCGGAAACGCACGCGAAATGGTCAACGCCGCGGTCGGCGCCGGACTTCCGGAGAGCGCGGCGCTTTTCTTCAACGACGCCACGGAGGCCGGCGATTACGTCCGCCGCGTGGCCCAACCCGGCGACGCCATCCTCTTCAAAGGTTCGCGCGGGGTGCAGGTGGAACGCGCACTCGGGAGGTTTCAGGAGTAATGCTCTACTACCTGCTGTATGAACGGCTGCACAAGGTCGTCAGCCCCTTCCGCGTCTTCCAGTACATTACCTTTCGTACGGCATTCGCCAGCCTCACCGCGCTCTTCCTCTGCATTGCCCTGGGCCCCTGGCTCATCAATAAGCTGCGCGAATTTCAAATCGGCCAGTACATCCGCGAAGAAGGTCCCAAGAGCCACCAGAAGAAGGCCGGCACGCCCACCATGGGCGGCATCCTCATCATCATCTCCATCGTGATTCCCACGCTGCTGTGGGCCGATCTGCGTTTCCCCTACGTGTGGATTGCCATCGGCGCGCTGCTGGGCTATGGCTATATCGGCTTTCTGGACGATTTCGCCAAGGTCACCAAGCGCCGCAATCTCGGCCTTTCCGGACGCCGTAAGCTGGTCTACCAGTTCGCCATGGGCTTCGCCTTTACCGCTGTGCTGCTGGTAATGCGCAGCTTCAACGAATTCAACACGGCCATGAACATCCCCTTCATGAAGCAGTTCAAGCCGTCGCTTCTGATCAGCCCGCTCATGGCGCATCCCTGGACCTACGTGCTCGGTGTGCTGCCGTTCTGCATCTTCGTCGCACTGGTCGTGGTGTTCGCGTCCAACGCGGTCAACCTTACCGATGGATTGGACGGCCTCGCCATCGGCCTGATGGTGATCGCCGCCGGAGCGCTGACCATCCTCACTTATGCCGGCGGACACGCGCAACTCGCCGAGTATCTGCAACTGGCGCGCAATCCGCGAACCGGCGAACTCACCGTCTTCTGCGGCTCCATGACGGGGGCCAGCCTGGGATTCCTCTGGTACAACGCCCATCCCGCCGAAATCTTCATGGGCGATGTGGGGTCTTTGGGCTTGGGCGGCGCTATGGCCGTGGTCGCGGTGTTGATCAAGCAGGAAGTCCTGCTGCTCTTCATCGGCGGCGTCTTCATTCTGGAAGCCGTCTCGGTGATCCTGCAGGTGGGCAGCTTCAAGCTTCGCGGAGGGAAGCGCATCTTCAAGATGGCGCCCCTGCATCACCATTTCGAAGCACTCGGCTGGACCGAATCGAAAATCATCGCGCGCTTCTGGATCGCCGGCCTGGTGCTGGCTCTCTTCGCGCTCACCACTCTGAAACTGAGATAAGGATGCCACTGAACGGTACACGCGCGTTGGTCGTCGGGATGAAAAAGTCCGGCATGGCGATGGCGGAGTTTCTGTCGCGCCAGGGCGCCCTCGTGCGCGCCACCGACCTCAAACCGCTGGCCGACCTGCCGGGCGCCGCGGATCTGCTGGAACGCCTGCACATTCCCTTCGCGCCGCAGTCCGCGCAGGTATTCGAGGATTGCGACCTCATCGCCCTCTCGCCCGACGTCCCCTGGGACCTGCCGCTCCTTACCGCCGCACGCGCCCGCGGTGTGCGCGTCACCGGCGAGGTGGAACTCGCCGCGCCGCTCCTCAAGGGCCGCACCATCGGCATCACCGGCTCCAACGGCAAGACCACCACCACCAGCCTGATCGGCCACATTCTCCGCGAGGCCGGCGTGCCCGTGCAGGTGGGCGGCAACATCGGCACTCCCGTCACGGCGATGTTGGACAACTCCCGCGACGATGGGTGGAACGTGCTGGAACTGTCCAGCTTCCAACTGGAAAGCATCGTCGAATTCCGCGCGCACATCGGCCTGGCCCTCAACGTCACGCAGAATCACCTGGACCGCCACCATACCTTCGAGAATTACGCCGCCGCCAAGGGCCGCCTGTTCGAAACTCAGAAGCCCGGCGACTTCGCCGTCCTCAACGCGGACGACCCCACCTGCGCCGGCTATGCCGGCCGGACCGCGGCCACCGTCCTCTGGTTCAGCAGCCGCCAGAAGGTCACGCCCGGCGCCAGCCTCTGTAACGGCAAACTGGTGCTCGACGGCAAGCTTCTCATGGAAGCCGCCGAGATTCCCATTCGCGGCCGGCATAACGTGGAGAACGTCCTGGCCGCCGCCATCGCCGCGTCGCGTGCCGGAGTGCAGGCGCCTGCGATTGCCGCTGCCGTGCGTACATTCCGCGCCGTGGAGCATCGCCTGGAATTTGTCCGCAACGTTAGCGGGATCGACTTCTATAACGATTCGAAAGCTACCAGCGTGGACGCCACGCTCAAAGCTCTCGACGCCTTTTCCGGCGGCGTCTGGCTTATCCTCGGCGGTAAGGATAAGGGTCTGGATTACGCCGCCCTCCGCGGGCCTCTCGCCGCCAAAGCGCATGCCGTCCTCCTCATCGGAGCCGCCGCCGGCAAAATCTCCGATCAGTTGCAGGGGTCCGTGCCCCTGCTCGACGTGCACACTCTCGAAGCCGCCATAGGCCACGCTTACAAGCACGGCCAACCCGGCGATACGGTCCTGCTGGCGCCGGCTTGTGCCAGCTTCGACCAGTTCCGCAGCTACGAACATCGCGGCGAAGTTTTCAAGCAGATCGTGAATCAGTTGCAGGTGAAAGATTGACATGGCATTACGCTTAAAAACCGATTGGATCCTCTTCGTGACCGTCTTGGTGATGGTGTTCTTCGGCGCGCTGTTCATCTACAGCGCCTCGTCCATCAGCGGCAAGCTGGACCCGCGGTACCTGTCGAGCTGGCATTTCGTAATTCGCCAAAGTCAATTTGCGGTCGTCTCGCTGCTGGTGATGATGGGGCTCAAGAAGATGTCCTATCGTAAGTTCCAGCAGCCCGCCGTGGCCTTCGGCGCCATCGGGATCGCCTTGATGCTGCTGGTGGCGGCCTTCGTTTTCGATTCCTCCACCCACCGCTGGCTGCGCTTCAAGTGGGTGCAGCTCCAGCCTTCGGAATTCGCCAAGCTCGCCCTCGTCGTCTTTCTCGCCTTCTTCGTCACCTGGCGCGCCCGGGCCATCAACAACCCGCGCCACACCCTCATCCCGGCGGCCCTCGCAGTGGGCCTCGTGATCTTCGTCGTGGTCCGCGCCGACTTGGGAACGGCCGTCGTGCTCGGCATTCTGGCCTCTGTCGTCTTTGTCGTCGCCGGACTCGAGTGGCGCTATGTTGCCATCGCCGCCTTCGTCGCCATGATCGGAGTGCTCATCTCCGTCTGGAACGATCCGTACCGCATGAAGCGCGTGGTCCAGTTCTTCGACCCGGACCTCAAGATCCTGGCCCGCATCGATCCGGGCGGACACATCAAGACCCAACTCGAGAAGTCGCTCACCACCAAAGACACCACCTATCAATTGGCGCAATCCAAAATCGCCGTAGGCGCCGGAGGCCCCCTCGGAGTGGGTCTCATGAACGGCAAACAAAAGTTGCTCTACCTCCCCGAAGCCCACACCGATTTCATCTACGCCGTAGTCGGCGAAGAAACGGGACTCATCGGAACCGTCGGTCTTCTGATCGGCTTCGGCATCATCTTCTGGAGAGGACTCCGCACCACTGTCCGAATCAAAGACGATTTCGGCCGCTACCTGGCCCTTGGCGTCACCGTAGTAGTAGTGGTCCAAGGCTTCATCAACATGAGCGTAGTCATAGGCATGGGACCCACCAAAGGAATCCCCCTCCCGATGATCAGCTACGGCGGCAGCTCGCTGCTCAGCACCCTGGCGATGCTGGGAATTTTGATGAACGTAAGCGAACATGCCGGCTAGCTGGGAACGGGGGTTGGGGGTTAGGGGTTGGGGATTTAGTCGAGCGCATGGAAAGAGTCAGTCACTTCCGGGATCTGCAGGTCTGGCAACGCGGCATGGACGTTGTGGAGATGGTGTATCGCGTGTCGTCGGAATTTCCCCAGTCGGAGGTGTACGGGCTGACAAGCCAACTACGTCGCGCCGCTGTCTCGGTGCCTTCGAACATCGCCGAGGGCCACTCCCG
>DASZMZ010000083.1:0-77913 GCA_035551455.1 Candidatus Sulfopaludibacter sp. | reverse complement strand
AGCGCAGCGCCTAGACAAGCAAAGCGGAGCGCCGTGGAAATGCCGGGCTGTGGACACGGAGGAAAACCAAGAACAGGTTTCCCTCCGCGCCCACGAGCCCTTGGGAATCGCGCAAAACGCGATTTCCACATTCCCACGGCGCCGACGACGAGGCCGGATGGGAAAGTGGAAATCCAAAAGCAGGATTCCCACTTTCCCACCGGCCCGAGGATACTTATAGGAATCCAAAGAAAGGCTCAAGGGCGGATCTTCGCTCCCGCCTTCAGGCTCATCTTGTATGAGAATCAAAACCGCTTTTCAGGCTCATTCATCGATGAGAATATGCTGCGCTTCCGCCGGCATTCCGCGCTACCAGAACTTCAGGTACGGCTTGCCCTCTGCCAACCGGAGCAAATACAGAGCTAACTCGCGGGCGTGGTAGTCGCCCCACATGGACGATTCTCCGGCCCCCGCCGTCCAGCCGTTGGGCTTGTGATAAACGGAGTGCAGAATCAGCCCCTGATGAGCGGCGCCGGTGCTGAGGTAGGGCTCCGCGAAGAGCGTATCGCTGACGGCGAGCCCCGCGGCGGTATACCGGTCGTCTTTCAGAAAATGGCCCAGCCGCAGAAGTCCCTGCGCGCCAATCGCCGCCGCCGAACTGTCGACGGGCTCGTAGGGATTGTAGGGGTCGGCCGACCAGCCGGCCCAATCGTCGAGATGGGCCAGACCGGGCGCGCCCGTGTCCCAATACGGGATGCCGTCGGGCGGCGTGTTTTCAATATAGAAATCGCAGGTGGCGCGGGCGGCCTTCTCCAGAGTTTCGTCGCCGCCGGTGAATTCCAGCAACTCGGCGAAGCCGCACATGGCCCAGGCGAGACCGCGCGTCCACGTGCTGAAGGGCGAATAGCCCTGCTGCGAGTTGGGACAGCGATAATTCCCATCGTTGGTATTGAAGATGCTCTCGTGCGCGGTGCGGCCGCGGACGTCGTAAGCGTCGCGACCCTCGCCGTAATAAACCGAATACCGGGCCGTCGACCGCGCATGCTGCATGGCCCGGTCGAGCAGCGAAATCCGGCGATCGTTCTCGCCCATCAGAACATGGCCCAATCGATGGCTCACCACCAGGGCGCGCAGCGTGCGAATGGTATCGACGAACAGGGAATGCGGCCCGTTGAACGAGTAAATGTAGCCGCCGCCATCGGCAGTCCGCGACCAGCGCATGGCCTGCACCGCGCCCGAACACTGGATGGCCAGCTCGTAGACTCGGCGCTCCCACGGATCGTCGGCGATGCGGCCCTCATTCATCAAGCGGAGCAGATTGCCGTACGTGCTGATGTTGTTGAAGCCGTGATCGTGGACGCCGGTATGGGTCAGGTGCGGCGCCATCACCGCGACGGTGCGCTCCCGGCCGCGCTCCAGAAACGCGCTGTCGCCGGTCGCGTCGAATTGAAGGATGGCCGAGCCAAACTGAAAACCCTGCGTCCACTCCGTCCAACCGCGGCTGGTGTAGACCCCGTTCTCCGTACAGACGGGCGAGCCCTTTTCAGGCGACCAGGATTTCTCGATCGATTCGATCTTGGCGGCGGAAAGTTCAAACAGACGATGCAGTTTCGGCAGAAGGCCCGACGGTGTCAGGCCGGAGCGTAGTTGAATCATGGAATCGGTCTGTTGCGGAGCATGCCGATGATGGCGTTGATCAGTACGGCCGCCATGCCGGTAGGGATGGCGATCTTCCAGCCGATATTCATCAACTGATCGTAACGGAAACGCGGGAACGTGCCGCGGAACCAGATCATCATATACACGAAGCAGAAGACTTTGAACAGGAACCAGAAGAGTCCGATGACGGCGGCGTTGACTGACGGAATGAGGAACGGCACGGCCAGGCCCATACAGAGCAGCGCGGCGCCGACCAGCACCTTCTGCTGCATGGAATCCTTCAGCTTCTTGACCAGCGTGAAGGTGGCCAGGCCCGAGCCCAGGAACAGAATCGCCGGGACACCGAAATTGAGCGGCACGGCCAGCCAGCCAATGCTGGGGAAAGGCCGCAGCCAACCGCCCCAGAACAACGTCACGGCCACACTCGACACCACGAAAATATTGGCGTACTCGGCCAGGAAGTAGAGCGCCCAGCGGAAGCCGCTGTACTCGGTATGGAAACCGGCGACCAGTTCAGATTCGGCTTCCGGCAGATCGAACGGCGCCCGATTGGTCTCCGCCGTCGCGGCGATGATGTAGATCGCAAACGGCACGATCATGAACAGGTAATTGTCGAACACGCCCCAGACGCCGTGTTCCAGTTGCGCATTCACGATGCCGCGCATGCTGAGCGTACCGGCCAGCATCACGCCGCTCAACAGCGCGAAGGAAAGCGCCACTTCATAGCTCACCAACTGCGCCGCGCTGCGGAGCGCGCCCAGCAGCGAATAGTGGCTGTTGGACGACCAGCCGCCGAGAATGATGCCGAGGATACCGACCGCGGAGGCGGCGGAGACAATGAGCAGTCCGACATTGACGTCGGCAACAAAAATCGAATTCGAAAACGGTAGAACGCTGAACGCGACCAGACCGGTGATGGTGGAAATGCACGGCGCGAACCAGAACAGGACCTTATCCGAATCGGCGGGAATGATGTCTTCCTTGAGCAGCAGTTTGAGCGCGTCGGCGATCGGCTGCAGCAGTCCGTGCGGCCCCACGCGCATGGGTCCCAGGCGCACCTGGAAATCGGCCAGAACTTTGCGCTCCACCAGCACGATGTAGCCCGCCACCAGCGGGAAGGCCGCGATGATGACCACGGTCACCAGCAGTGGCATGAATAACGGATGTGAGAGAACCGCGTTCATATTGTCCTTATCGCACCAACGAGTTCTTGGCCCACTCGAGGAAGGGCTCGGGGTAGATGCCGATGAGCAGGGTCATCAGTCCGCTGACGCCGAGGGCCAGGCGCAGTCCAAAAGTGGTCGCGACGGGGGTCTTTTCCATTTCCTCGCGAATGAACATGCTGCGCACGATCTTGAAGTAGTAATAAATGGCCACCGCCACATAGAGCGTGGCGACGATAGCCAGACCGTAATGGCCGCTTTCGATCAGCGCATAGAAAATGTAGTACTTGCCCAGGAAGCCGGCGGTGGGCGGGATGCCCGCGAGCGAAAGCAGGAACACCAGCATGAGCATGGCGTAACCGGGGCTCTTGTGCATCAGGCCGGCCAGATCGTCCAACTCTTCGCCGATGATGCCCTGCCGCCGCATGGCCGTGATCACCACGAACGCTCCCAGATTCATGAAGGTGTACACCATCACGTAGACCAGGACGCCGTTGATGCCGGTCTCATTATTCGCCACCAGGCCCAGCAGCATGTAGCCGGCATGCGAGATCGAACTGTATGCCAGCAGCCGCTTGATATTGGTCTGATTGATTGCCGCCAGATTTCCGAGGGTCAGCGTGAGGATGGCCACGAAGGCCAGAATGGGCTGCCACTCGACGCTCAGCGATTTGAAGGGACCGGTGAACATGCGCAGCAGGAAGGCGATGGATGCCGCCTTGGATGCGACCGAAAGGTAGGCAGTGACGGGAGTGGGAGCGCCCTCATAGGCATCGGGGGCCCACATGTGGAACGGCGCGGCGGAGATCTTGAAAAGCAGACCCACTGAGGTAGTCGCCAGAGCCAGAAACACGACCGGGTCCCACGCGGGACGCGCTTCGATCGCAGCCTGAATGTCCGTCAAACTGGTGGAACCGGCCAGACCGTACAGCACCGAGAAGCCGTACGCCAGGAAGCCCGTGGAGAAGGCGCCCAGCAGAAGATACTTGAGCGAGGCTTCGTTGGATCGCCGGTCGCCGCGCAGAAAACCCACCATCACATAAAAGGAGAGGGCCATCAGTTCGAGGCCGATGAACAGTGTGACCAGGTCTGAGCCGGTGGCCAGGAAGTACATGCCGCATTGCGCGAAGAGGATCAGCCCGTAGTATTCGCCGTGATGCTCGCCGGCAATCTCCAGATACTTATACGACACCAGCGCGACGATGAGCGCGGTAATCAGGAAGATCGCGTTGAAGAAGATGCTGAAATTGTCGATCCTCACCGCCTGACCGAAACCGCTGAGCGCCTGTCCGTTCTGTGCGGCGATATAGGACGCCTGCCGGAACAGGCTGAAGCCCACGAAGCCTTCCGCCAAACCGACGAAGATGATCAGCCATTTGCGCTGACGCGGGTCGGGGAAAATCCAGAAGTCGAAGAGCAGGATGGCGCAGCCGAACAACGCCAGCAGCACCGCCGGGGTAATGGTGAATTGATCCGTACTGGTGAAGCTGAAATTCATTTCGCACCTCCGGGGAGAGGAGCTTGAGGATTGGCCGCCAGAACGCCTCCGTTGAAGTAGCCGGGATGCACCCGTTCGACGATCTCAGCCACGGGACGCTGCAGAATCTCGAAGTAGGGTTTGGGATAAACTCCGATCCAGATGGCCCACGCGATCAGCGGCACGAACATCGCGACTTCGCGGAAATTCAAATCGTGCAGCGTGAGGTTCTTGCCGTTCGTGATCTGGCCCAGCACCGTCCTCTGATACAGCCAGAGCAGGTAAGCCGCGCCGAGAATCACACCGCTCACCGCGAAGGCCGCCCAAATCCGATTGGCCTCGAATGCGCCCTGCAAAATCGTGAACTCGCCGACGAAGCCGTTGAGCAGCGGCAGTCCCGCGGAACTCAACATGGCGATCGCGAAGATGATGGCGAACTTCGGCATCACGTGCGCCAGACCGCCATACTCGGAAATCAGGCGCGTGTGGCGGCGTTCGTATACGAGGCCGATCACCATGAAGAGCATGCCGGTAGATATACCGTGGTTGACCTGCTGGAGTACGCTACCCGCAATGCCGTTCGGATTCAGCGAGAATATGCCGAGCGTGCAGAAGCCCAGGTGGCTCACCGAAGAATACGCCACCAGCTTTTTCCAATCCTGCTGCATCAGGCAGACCAGCGCGCCGTAGATGATGCCGATGATCGAGAGCACCGCCAGAATCTGCACGATGGTCCGGTCGCTGGACGCCGTGGGCAGCAGCGGCAGCGAGAATCGCAGGAAGCCGTACGTCCCCATCTTCAAGAGCACCGCCGCCAGAATCACCGACCCCGCGGTAGGAGCTTCCACGTGCGCGTCGGGCAGCCACGTGTGGAAGGGGAACATCGGCACCTTGATGGCGAAGCCGATGAAGAAGGCCCAGAAAACAATTTCCTGCGTGCTCAACGGCAGCGTGACGCGCATCAGTTCAGAGATCTCAAAGCTGTAACTGCCGAACTGTTCGGCATGCTTGAAATACAGGGTCAGGATGCCCAGCAGCATCAGCACGGACCCGGCCAGCGTATAGAGGAAGAACTTGATGGCCGCGTAGAGTTTTCGCGGACCGCCCCACACCCCGATGATGAAGTACATCGGGACCAGGACCAGTTCCCAGAAGATGTAGAACAGGAAAAAATCCAGCGAGAGGAAGACGCCCAGCATGCCCGTCTGCAGCAGCAGGAACATGGCATAGTATTCCTTCAAGCGATCTTGAATCGCGCTCCAGGAGCAGAGCACCGCAATGAAGCCCATCACCGTGGTGAGCATCACCATGAGCAGGCTGATCCCATCGACGCCGATGTGATAGTGCGCGCCCAGAGTGGGGATCCAGTCGAACCGTTCTTCAAATTGGAAGCCGGGCGCGCCCGTCTGGAAGCGGGAGAGCAGCGGCAGCGAAACCAGGAAACCAGCGAAACTCGCCAGGTTGGCCCACACGCGGATCAGGTCCTTGCTCTTCGAGGGAATGAGCATGAGGACAAACAGGCCGGCCAGGGGTGTAAAGAGGATGATGCTGAGTAAGTGCTGGTCCATATGGTTATCGAGCTACGTAATACCCCAGAAACGCCATCGCTCCCACCAGAATGAAGAACGCGTACGCCTGCACGCGGCCGGTCTGGAGGATGCAGACCGGGTAAGACAGCATCTTGACGAAGAAAGATCCGAAGCGGACCGCGCCATCGATGATCCAGGTGTCCCACCACATCGAGACGCGCGCCGTGAAGCGAGTCAACCATCCGGCGCCGTTGACGCCGCCATCCACTACATTGCGGTCGAACGCGCCCAGCAGCAGCCCGCCGCCTTTACACAGTCCGTTGACGAAGATGAAATCGTAAATCTCGTCCACGTACCATTTCTGATAGAGCAGACCGTGCAGCGGGCGAAGTTTCTTTTCGAGCGTATCTGGAATGCCCGGCTTGTGATAGTAGAAGTACCGTGCGATGACGATGCCCATGACGGCGATGGCCACACTGAAGCCCATCAGGATCCATTCCGTCGACGCATCGTGCGCGCCCTCTTTCGCAGCCTCCGCCGCCGCCGAGGAGAACACCGGGGCCAGCCAGGATTCGAACGACCGGAAGTTCTCGCCGAACATGCTCCACAGTTTCGGCACGCCCAGCCATCCGGCCAGGATGCTGCCGAGCGCCAGTACAGTCAGCGGTCCGGTCATCGACACGGGCGATTCGTGAATGTGCGCCTGCACGTCCGCCTTCGCGCGGCTGGGACCGTAGAACGTCAAGTTCATCAGCCGCCACATATAGAAGGCAGTCATGGCCGCGGTGGCGATACCGATGCCCCACAAGAGTTGCGAGCCCTGCGGCGAACTGTAAGTCTGCCAGAGAATCTCGTCCTTCGAGAAGAAGCCGGCCAGTCCGGGAATTCCGGCGATGGCCACCGAGCCCACGAACATCGTCCAGTGGGTGATCGGGATCTTATTCTTCAAGCCGCCCATGTGGCGCATGTCCTGCTCGCCGCTCATGGCGTGAATCACCGAGCCGGAACCCAGGAAGAGCAGGGCCTTGAAGAACGCGTGCGTGAAAACGTGGAAGATCGCCACCCAGTACGCGCCCACGCCGAGAGCCAGGAACATGTAGCCCAACTGACTCACCGTGGAGTACGCCAGAACGCGCTTGATATCGTTCTGCACCAGCGCGATGCTGGCAGCCAGAATCGCCGTGAAAGCGCCGATCGTGGCGACCACCGTGGAAGTGTGCGGCGTCAGTTGGAACAGCGCCGCCGACCGGGCCACCATGTAGACCCCGGCCGTGACCATGGTCGCGGCATGGATCAGCGCGGAAACGGGCGTGGGACCTTCCATCGCGTCGGGCAGCCACACATACAGCGGAATTTGCGCCGATTTGCCGGTGGCGCCGAAGAACATCAGCAGCGACATCGCGCTGAGTGCGCCGAATCCGGCGACCTCCGGAGCGTAATGGCCGCTACGCAGCACCGCATTGACATCCGTGAATCGCACCGTGCCGAGGACGCTCAGCATCAGCAGCATGCCGAGCACGAAGCCCGCGTCGCCCACACGATTCACGATGAATGCCTTCTTACCGGCATCGCCCGCCGACTTCTTGTGGAAGTAGAAACCGATCAGCAGGTAACTGCACAACCCCACGCCTTCCCAGCCAACGAACAACAGGATGTAGTTGTTCGCCAGCACCAGCATCAGCATGAAGAAGACGAATAGGTTGAGGTAGCCGAAGAAGCGGTAATAGCCGTTGTCATGGGCCATGTACCCCGTCGAATACACGTGAATCAGGAAGCCGATACCCGTGATCACCAGGATCATCACCGAGCTGAGCGGGTCCAGCAGGAAGCCCCAATCCGCCGAAAACGTGGCGAGCTGTCCGTTCGCCATGTGGAACGGCAGACCGGCCATCCACGTGAATTGAATCACCTGATGGATGCGATGGGGAAGCTGCGCCAATTGGTAGACCGCGCCCGCGGAGAAGATGAACGAGAGCAGGATCATCCCCGGGCAGATCAGATTGATGAGGAACTTCAGCGGAGAATGCGGATGATGACCGTGACCGCCATGACCCTGATCGTGACCCTGACCGTGCGCGGGCGCATGGCCGTGATCGTGCGACGGCCCGTGGCCATGTTCGTAAATTGGCTCCACGCCGGGCGCCACCGCTACTTCCGACTGAGGCTGCGGGTCGAGTCTCTTACCCAACAGCAGCATCAGCGCCGCTCCCAACAACGGGAACAGGGGAATCAGCCAGATTTGGTCGAGAAAATTCACGGTTCTCCTACCACTTCAGCAAATCAATTTCATCCGCCAGCACCGTTTCCTTATTACGGAACAGCGCGATCAGGATGCCCAACCCAACGGCGGCTTCGGCCACCGCATCGGTAATGACGAAAATCGCAAACACCTGGCCGCGCACATGATCGGCCGGCATGGATTGCGCAAAAGAATGCGAAAAAGCGACCAGATTGATGTTTACGGCGTTGAGGATCAGCTCGATCGACATCAGAATGATCACGATATTGCGGCGCGTCAGCACGCCCACGGTGCCGATGAGCAACAGGGCGGCGCTCAACGCCAGGTAATGTACTGTCGTGACGGGATGCATGGTCAAATCCTCTTTTTCGCCATCACCACGGAACCCACCACCGCCACCAGCAGCAGCAGGGAAGCCACCTCGAAGGGCAGCAGATACTCGGAAAACAGGGAGTCGGCCACCATCTCCGTATTGCCCGTTCCGCCAATCACGGGCAGCGCCGCAATGGCGTCGCCCACATGGAACGCGTCCTTCCCCTTATAGAAGAAGTAGGCCAGTTCCGCGCCCACCGCGCCCACCGCCGCCAGCGCCACCAGCCACTGACGGTTAAACTGCCGCTCCGTGGCCGCCTGATCCAGATTCACCAGCATGATTACAAACAGGAACAGCACCATGATGCCGCCCACGTACAACACAATCTGGACGGCGAACAGAAATTCGGCGTGCTGTAGCAGGTAAAGACCGGCCACGCCGAGCAGGGAAACAATCAGGGAAATCGCGCTATGCACCGCGTTGCGACGGGTGATGGTGAGTATGCCGCCTAGCAGCGTCATCACCGCGAAGATGTAGAACAGGACGGTATCTAGCATTTGTATTGCGTCGGTCTGGGTCCTTCTTCGAGCATCTGCCGGTCCCAGATTTGGCCCTCGCGGGTGTATGTCGCCATCTCGAAATCCTGGGTCAGTTCCAGCGCGTCCACCGGACAGGCGTCTTCGCACAGTCCGCAGAACATGCAGCGGGAAGTGTCGTACGTGAACGTGGTGAGATCTTTCCGCTTGGTCTCTTCATTGCGCTGGCTGGTCACCACAATCAGAGTCTCAGGACATGCCAGCGCGCAAAGATTGCAAGAGATACAAAGCGTTTCCCCATTATCCGGATTGATATTGAGGCGAGGCGCTCCCCGATACCGCTCCGCAATCTTAGGCCGCTCCGCCGGATATTGCTCGGTATAGATGTACTTGGGATGCTGATTCCGGAACGTAACCCAAAGTCCCTGAAACAGATCCACCAGGAATATGCTCTTTAGAAGCTTGCCCATAAGATCACCAGGAGACAGGAGTCAGAAGACAGAATGCAGAATGACGCCAACTCTCACGCATTCTGACTCCTGACTTCTGACTCCTGACTTCTTTCTTCATCGATCGATCTCACCCAACACAATATCCAAAGTCCCGATTACCGCCACCACATCCGCCACCAGGCCGCCTCGAATCATCCGGTCCAGCGCCTGTAGATTCACAAAAGAAGGAGGCCGGACGCGGCAGCGGTAGGGCTGCGTCGAGCCGTCGCTCACGATGTAATAGCCCAATTCGCCCTTGGGCGCCTCGATCGAAACATAGGCCTCGCCCACCGGCGGTTTGATCACCTTGCCGACCTTGCCCATAATCGGCCCTTCCGGAATCGCCGCCACCGCCTGCCGCATGATCCGCACCGACTGCCGCATCTCTTCCATGCGGACCACATACCGGTCATACGTATCGCCGTTCTGGCGAATCGGAATATCGAAATCGTACTTCTCGTAGCCGGAGTAAGGCTGCTCCTTACGCAAGTCCCACTTCACGCCGGCCGCGCGCAGCACCGGACCAGTCACGCCGAATTCCTTGCACTCCTCGCCGCTCAGAATGCCGACATCCTTCAGCCGTCCCACCCAGATGCGATTGTTGGTGAGCAGTTCCTCGTACTCGTCCACCTTCGGCAGGAACATATCGCAGAAGGCCACCACTTCCTGCTCGAAACCCTCGTACGTTTCGTACAGCAGTCCGCCAATGCGGAAGGCATGCGTCGTCAAACGCGCGCCGCAGTACTTTTCGAAAATCTTGAGCGCCTCTTCGCGTTCACGCAGGCAGTAAAACACCGGCGTGATCGCGCCGATATCCAGCGCGTGCGTACCCAGCCACAACAAATGGCTGGCGATGCGATTCAATTCCGTGAGGATCACACGGACTACCTGCGCCCGCGGCGGCGCCTCCACATTGAGCAGCTTTTCCACTGCCAGGCAGTAGCCCAGGCCATTGGAAATCGCCGCCACATAGTCCATCCGGTCGACGTAGGGATTGAACTGCGCGTACGTCCGGTTTTCCGCGATCTTCTCCACGCCGCGATGCAGATACCCGATGATGCACTCGGTCCCCAAAACCTTCTCGCCATCCAGTTTGAGGATGACGCGCAGCACTCCGTGCGTGGAGGGATGCTGCGGGCCCATGTTGAGTACCAGTTCAGTGGAGTCTAAAAATGTAGCGTCCGGCATAGTGGCGTTATTGGCCGCTCTCGATACTGAGGTTTTCCTGCACCCAGCGATCGTCCTGCTGAAGAATTCCGTAATCCTTGCGCAGCGGGTATCCCTGCCACTCTTCGGGCAGCAGAATCCGCCGCATGTCCGGATGGCCGGCGAATTCAATGCCGTACATGTCGAACACTTCGCGCTCCAGCCAGTTGGCAGTAAGGTGAACGTTTACCGCGGTCTCCGGCTTGTAGCCGTCGGCCACAAAAGTCTTGATGCGCAGCCGCTCGTTGCGGGCGAAACTGTAGGCGATATACACCACGTCGAAACGGTCGGCACGCTTGGGCCAGTCCACCGCCGTGATGTCCACCAGGTAATCGAAGTCCGCCTCTAACTTCAGGTACTCCAATACCGGAATCGCGGCCTCGGGCTTGGTGACGATGAAGTTCTGTCCCAGATAGGTCGAGGTTTCGCTGATCCGGTCACCGAACCTCTCCCTTAATTCACGGACGAGGTCGCTTTCCCACGGCACGGCTGCCATAGTAGCGGGCGGCTTCGGCGGGGCTGCATGCCCGGCCGCCGCGGCTGGTTTCGGAGGTGACGCTTTCGCGGCGTCGGCGGCTGGTTTTGCCGGCGGCTTCGGTGCCTCTCCCCCTGCGGGTGAAGGCGGTTCCGAGGCCCCTGGCTTCTGCTCGTCAGCCATTCAATCTCCTCTTGTGAAGACTCCTACACTTATCACTTGCAATGGCAGGTGTCAAATTGTGCAACACCGCTGGGTGGCACCCAAGCCGCTTCTTTACTGAGTACAATCCACAGGGTTCTGAAGGATAGTCGGGAACGTAACAATTGCTTAGCCCACCCGCCGAAGTTGCGTGCGTAAGGTGGATCACAGAGTTTTCCCCACATTGCGAATTTCCTTACGCTGGTATCAGTTGTCCGGTTTTCGCGGAATTGGCCCCTAATGTGCAAAGGATTGAGCTGGAAAGGTTATCTGTGGCGACGGTGTCCAACTCGCGACTCCAATGGGATCAACCGCAAATCATCCAACTGCCCGATATCCCGCTGGAATCGCTCCCCTTCCCGGCCGCCGTTCTGAGCCACCAGGGAATCTTCATTCTGGCGAATCCCCAATGGACGGCTACCTTCGCGGATTGCGGTCCGGGACAGCCTTTTGAGAAGTGGTGCGCGGCCGTCCACCCCAATTCCTCCGAGCGCTCCGCCGCCCTCATGCAAGGCGCCCAACAAACGCTGAACCAGAACGAGCGGTTTCTGCAAGGCTACGGCGAATCGAATCGCTACCGCATCAGCCTCTCACCTTATGTGATGGGAGCGCTGGTGATGCACCAGGATTTCTACGAACTCGGTGCGCCGAAAGAGGTCAGTCAGACGCACCGCATGGAAGTAGTGGGTCGCCTCGTAGGAGGTGTCGCCCACGATTTCGCCAATCTGATCACCCTCATCGACGGCTATACCGACCTCCTTCTGAACCGCCTGGGTTCGCAGGACCCGGTGCGCGCCGAACTGGAAGAAATCCGCAAAGCCGCCAACCACGGCGCCCACCTCACGTCCCAGTTGCTCGGCTTCACCCGCGGACAGAAGGTGGAACCGCAGGCCCTGGACTTGAACGTGGTAGTGAGCGAGATGGAGCACATGCTGCGCCCCGTGATCGGCGAGTACATCAAGCTCGAAACCAGCCTCGCCCCCGGTCTCGCCAAGGTGACGGCCGACTCGGGCCAGATGGAGCAGGTAATCGTCAACCTGATTCTGAACGCACGCGACGCCATGCCCGATGGCGGCCGCATTCAGATCACGACGTCGAATTGCCAGTTGGACGCGCAAAGCGCCCGTGAAAATGAAGTCGAGCCTGGCATGGGCGTGGTGCTCACCGTCGCCGATACCGGGAGCGGCATCGAAGCCAGCAAGATTGGCCAGGTGTTCGAGCCGTTCTTCACCACCAAGGCGAAGGGCAAAGGCACCGGACTCGGCTTGAGCACCGTGCGCGACATCGTGCGCCAAAGCGGCGGCTGCATCGAAGTGCATAGCGAGCCCGGCCGCGGCGCCTCGTTCGCCATCTGGCTGCCGGCCCTGAGCCGGCCCAGCGATCAGGGACGCGGCCTTTCCCTGGTCCATACTGCCGAACCGGGCCACGAGACGATCCTGCTGGTGGAAGACGAAGAGAGCGTCCGCCGCCTGCTGGTCCACCTGCTGCGCAAGAACGGCTACCAGGTGCTGGAAGCGGCCAATGCCGAAGAGGCCCTGAAGACCTTTGGCGAGCGCGGAGGCGAAATCCAGCTGATGTTGACGGACATGGTGATGCCCGGAATCAGCGGCCGAGTCCTGGCCGAAAAGATCCTGGAACAGCGCCCCGAAACCCGCATCATTTTCATGTCCGGCTACACCGACGACGTGCTGGTGCGCACCGGAGCTTTGTCCCCGGGAATGACGTTCCTGCAAAAACCGCTGCGGCCCGATGTGCTGGCCGCCAAAGTGCGCGCGGCACTGGATTCGCCATCTCTACCGTTTAACCCCCGTTAAGCCCCAATCACTTCCCAAGTCTCGGAATTCGTGCAGGATTGTGCTGTAATATAAGCACTTCCACGATGCCCGATTCAGCCAAAACGTTGCGCCGAGCCTGGAAAGCCGTGCATCGGAGAGTCCGCGAACTGCGCATGATTGCGCACGGGCTGGCGTCCAAAGATCACCCGGTCCTGGCCCACATTATCCCCATGCGGCGCTGCAATCTGGCCTGCACGTACTGCAATGAGTACGACGACCATTCGAAGCCCGTGCCCGCCGAAGAGATGCTCCGCCGCCTGGATCATCTGGCCAATCTCGGCACGCGCGTGATCACCATTTCCGGCGGCGAACCGCTGCTGCATCCCGACCTCGACGAACTCATCGCGCACACCCGCCGCCGCGGCATGATCGCCGGCATGATCACCAACGGCTATCTGCTCACGGCCGACCGCGTGAAGCGCCTCAACAGGGCAGGGCTGGATCACCTCCAGATTTCGGTGGACAACGTGATGCCGGACGACGTGTCCAAGAAGAGCCTGAAGGTGCTGGACAAGAAGCTGCAAATCCTGTCCGAACACGCCGATTTCCACGTCAACATCAACTCCGTGGTCGGCGGCGGCATCAAGACCCCGAAGGACGCATTGGTGATCGGCCGGCGCGCGCTGGAACTCGGCTTCACCTCCACGGTCGGCATCATTCACGATGGCGACGGACAGTTGCGGCCTCTCGAAAACGAAGAGCGCGAAGTCTACCTGGAAATGCGCAGCATGGAAAAAAGCAGCTACGCGCGCATCAACGGCTTCCAGGACAATATCGCCCACGGCAAGGAAAACGACTGGCGCTGCCGTGCCGGATCCCGCTACCTGTATATCTGCGAAGACGGTCTGGTGCACTACTGCTCCCAGCAGCGCGGCTATCCCGGCAAGCCCCTGCTCAGCTATACGCGCGAAGACGTCATGCGCGAATATCGCACCTCAAAGGGCTGCGCCCCCCGCTGCACCGTCGCCTGTGTCCATCAGGTCTCCACCATCGACTTCTGGCGCGGTCCGCAAGACCTGCAATCCCACGTACAGCAGCAGCCGTCGCAAGGCTTAGTGCAGCTACAGTAAGATCGCCGCCTTACGCGCAGTTCAGCCGCGCCGCGATCCGGTCGCCGAACATCCTCGCGTAATCCACTTTCAACCGCCCGGCATCGTACGCAAACCAGTCCGCGAAAATCTGCCGGAACTCGTACGCCGCCTCTTCCGCATCGCGTCCATCCTTCAGCACCTGCGCCGCCCGGTCCGCCGCCAGAATCCCGGAAGTGATCGCCTTCACGACCCCATGCGACGACGTCGGGTCGAGAACCGCCGCCGCATCGCCGCACAGGAAATACCCTTCCCCGGCGCATTGCGGAACGAGGCGCCACGTGACGTCCGCCGACTGCACGGGCGATACCACGCGCAATCCGCGCAGTTCCTCGGCCACGAAGTCCTCCGCGATCGGCGTCCCGTAAATATTCAGACGTGCCCAGTTGTACAGCCCGGGACGCACGCGGACCGTCCACGTCCAGCCCTCGTCATCGATGAAGAAGCCGGGATTGTCGTCGCGAATCGGGCACTCGCCCTCCAGGTAGCAATAGTGCGCAATCCAGCGCGGCGAGCGGGTCTGGATCTCCAGATTCAAGTGGTGCGTCAACCAGTTTCCGCGACCCGCCGCGTCGATGACGAAGGCCGCTTCCAACTTGCCGGCACTGGTCTCGGCGCCCACCACTTTCGCTCCATTCATGAGCGGCACCAGAGCGCGGCCGGGCTGCAGAATCTCCACGCCGGCGCGGCGCGCGTACTCCAGCAGCAGCGCGTCGAACTCGGGACGCGACGCCTGAAGTCCGCGGCCCTCCGTCGGAAACGGCTCGAAACTCGTGGTGCCCGAGTGCGTCACCCAGTTGCCGTCGAAACGCAAAAATCCGGCCTGCGCCACCGTCTCCAGAATGTCGAGTTGATCCAGCACTTTCTCGAATCCCGGATGCAGCGATTCGCCCGGACGATTGCGCGGAAAGGCTTCGCGCTCAATGATCACGGCCTTCAGCCCGAGCTGGGCGCAGCGGATCCCGGCGCAGGAACCGGCCGGACCTCCGCCCACAATAATGACGTCAGGCATGCGTCACGCCGTCAACGCGGGATGTTTCAAATGGAAGCCCGCGGCATCCTGGTAAGCCTTGCCGAAGGCCAGCAGGTCGGCCTCGCCGTAGGGCCGCGCGTAGAAAGTGATATTCAGCGGACTGCCGCTCTCGGCAAAGCCGTTCACCACGTTGAGCGCCGGATAGCAGGCCAGATTCGCCATGCCGAAATGGCGGCCCACCACGCTGCGATTGGCCCCGGCACCCCCGCCGCCGCGACCCCGTCCCGCCGCCGCACCGGCCGCCGCAGTCGCACCGGCCCCCGCCGCACCGCGTCCCCGTCCAGCCGCGCCGCCGCCACCGCCGCCGGAATTCACCGGCACCAGGTAGACGTCCACGTCCGCCGTGGCCTCCGCCAGTTTCGCCATCATCATGCTGCGCGCACGCTGGCCTTGCAGATACTCCACCGCCGGAGTCAGGCGGCTCGACCGGAAACTCGCGGCGCGCCCCGGATTCGTCATCTGCTTGTCGCGGCCCGAGCGGATCAGGTCGTCGAAAAACACGCCCGATTCCACACCGATACTGGAAGTGTCGATGGTCCACTCAGGCACCTTCACGGGCACCAGTTTGAACCCCAGCGACTGGATCTGTTCCACGGACTGCTCGTCCGCCTTCTTCGCCAGCGGGTCGCGCGTCTCCTCGAAGCCGCCTTCGAGATAGCCCACGCGCAGCTTGCGAATATCCAGGTGGGTATTGTAGTTGAACGGAATCTCGGTGACGCTGAGATCGCGTCCATCCGGGCGCGCGATCACACTCATTACCAGCGCGCAATCTTCGGCATACCGGCACAGCGGACCCATCCGGTCCTGCGTCCACGAGAGCGCCATCACCCCATAGCGGCTGATGCGGCCGAACGTCGGTCGCAACCCGGTAACTCCGCAGCGCGCCGAAGGACTCAGAATGGATCCGCTGGTCTCGCTGCCAATCCCGAATGCCACCAGTCCCGCGGCCGTTGCCGATGCGGGACCCGCCGACGATCCACTCGACCCCTGTTCCAGATTCCACGGATTTTTCGTCTGTCCGCCGAACCACTGGTCGCCCTGCGCCAGTTCTCCCGTGGTCAGCTTCGCCAGGAGCACCGCGCCCGCATCGCGCAGCATCTCGACGAGGCTCGCCTCTTCGTCCAGCATCTGATCCTTGTAGGCGCCCGAGCCCCACGTCGTCTTATAGCCCTTGACCGCGATGATGTCCTTGGCGCCCCACGGAATCCCGTGTAGCGGACCTTTGTACTTGCCGGCCGCAATTTCCGAATCGGCCTGTTTGGCCTGCGCCAGCGCCACTTCGTCCAAAAACGTCACCACGCAGTTCAGCTTCTCGTTGTACTTGTGCAGCCGCGCCAGGTACATCTTCGTCAGTTCGGTGGACGTCGCCTGCCGCGTCTTGATCAGTTGCGCAAGCTGCGTGATGGGCCAGAAGGCCGCGTCTTCCAGATTGGCCGGACGCTTCACCGCGGGCGTGCTGAAACGCAGCGGCTCGCGCGTGCGATTGACCTTCATTCCCGGAGTCAGCGGACTGAAGTAGAACGGCGGCGCCACGTTATTGGGAATATGCAGATTGCGAATTTCCTCATAGCGCGTCAGGCTGCCGTTCAACGATTGCAACATCGCCGTTTGATCGTCCTCGCTGAAGGATAGGCCGGAAACTCCCAGCGCCCCTTTCAGCATTTCGGGCGTCACCTTCTGCGCGCCGTCCTGCTGCATCTGGGACCACAGGACCCCCGGCAGCAGCGTGCCGCCCAGTCCGATCCCGGAAAAACAGCTCAAGAAGCGTCTACGCGTTTCGTCGAGAGTCATAAGCAATCTCACGATTCTATCAGCGATCGCAATGCGATTCGGCCCCATTTCAGGTGACGGCGAACGGCAAAACCAGCGACCCGGTGACCCGGAGCGGCTGATTCCCTCCCAAGCAATCACAGCCTACGGAATGCACCTGCGACATTTTGGTGAAAAAATGTGTCTGTCCCTAATTTTGTACAATTGCGGTATGAAGCGTAGCATCGGTCTTGGTCTGGTCCTGGCGATGGCCGTTGCGGCCCAAACCGCGCCGCCGGCGTCGCAGGTGATGGAGACTGCCGGGGCGTCGGCCGCCCAGCAGCACAAGAGTATTTTTCTCATCTTCCACGCCTCGTGGTGAGGTTGGTGCCACAAACTCGATAAGTTTATCGAGACTCCGGAAATCAAGCCCATCTTCGATAAATATTTCATTCAGGCCCGCCTCGATGTGCAGGAACAGAAGGAGAAAGCCGCGCTGGACAATCCCGGCGGCGAAGACGTGATGGCCCAGGTGGGCGGCAAGCAAGCCGGCCTTCCCTTCCTCGCCTTCCTGGACGCTCAAGGGGATACCATCGTCAACTCCATCTATCCGGGAGACGACAAGCACAAGCCCGGCAACATAGGCCACCCGTCTGAACCCCACGAAGTCGACTGGTTCCTGGTGATGGTGAAGAAGGCCGCACCAGATATCACAAGCGACGAAATGAAGCTCCTGGAAAACTATCTCCGGAACCAAAAGAAGTAGACCTTCAGCCTCGCATGCCGCCGAACACCCGACTGCTCTCCTGCAGGATCCGGGCGATTGTCTCCGGCACTACTTCGGTGTTCTCGACGCCGCGCTCAAAACTGCCGCCGAGCAGAATGCCGTCGTGTCGCGGAAACATGTAGCCTGTGGGTCCGAGAGTCATATAGTCCACCTCGGGCTGCGGCAGCAGGAAGGCCAGTTGTCCCTTAATGGGCATCAGTTCGGTATCGCCAAAGAGCTCGCGCGCGCCCAACCCCGTGCAATTGAAAATCAGGCTTTCGCGCAGTCCCAGCAACTGGCTCGACGCTTGAAATTCGCGGACCACGATATGGCCGCCGCTCAACTGAAAATCGCGGATCAGCGCCTGCAGATAGATGGCCGGCTCAATCAGCATGCTGTAGCGCCGCCTGACGAACGGCACGGGAAAGGGATGCTCGCCCGGTCCCAGCGTGCGGATCTCGGGATACAGTGACTCGATATCGCTGGCCGGATTGTCCGGCGCGGGCGGCCGAATTTCCGTCTCCGACAGGGTATACATGGGCAGCCACTTCACACCGTATCGATCCCCCGCCAGCGATTGGTACCGGCGATGCGACAGCCGGGCCGCCTCCACGTACTGACGGCGGAATTCCGGTGTGACGCGGTTGGCATCGAACAGCGAGACCGGCTCCCACAATCCGCCGGCGACATTCGACGTCGTGGATGGCGGCAAGTCTTTGGCGTAAATCGTGGGATTGTAGCCGCGCAGTTGGAGCAGCCGAGCCGTGCTCAGTCCCATCACCCCGCAGCCGATGACGGCGCAATCGCGCGCCTCCGAATTCGCCGCCTCCTGGACGGCCAGCAGCGACGTGCCCCAGGACAGCGTGATGCCCGACCCGCCGTGTCCGTAGTTGTGCACGACGAGTTTGTCACCCATTTTTTCGGCGCGCACGACGAAGCCCGACGGACGAAACGGCCGCAGTCCGGCGAGGGTCCGAATGACGCGGTCGGGGGACACGTTCACCTTGGCCAGGTGCGGCACCGCGGCCGGGGGCGCTACCGCGACGCGCCGCGTAGCGCATCCCGCCAGCATCGCTCCGGCTCCTGCGACGAATCCCCGCCGTGAAATGTGCATAAGGTATGTTACTTCAGCTTCCCTGGCAACGCCCCAATTGAATATACTTGGACGCTTAGACCCATGAAACGCACCTTATTCGTAGCGATACCTGTCGCCCTGCTCTCGCTCGGCCTCACTCTGGCCCAACAGAACGCCTCGCGCATGACCGCGGATACGTTCCGCGCACTCGAAATGCGCAATATTCCCGGGACTTTCACCAGCGGCCGCATTGCCGACGTGGCCATCGATCCGCGCAACCGGAGCGTCTGGTACGTCGCCTCGGCTTCGGGCGGCTTGTGGAAGACCGTGAATCACGGGCTGAACTTCCAGCCCGTCTTCGATGGCGCCGGCTCCTACTCGCTGGGCTGCGTCACCATTGACCCGAAGAATCCCGACACCATCTGGCTGGGCAGCGGCGAGAATCAGGCGCAGCGCGCCATCGGCTACGGCGACGGCATTTATAAGAGCACTGATGCCGGCCAAACCTGGAAGAACGTGGGCCTGCCTAACTCCGAACACATCGCGAAGATTCTGATTGATCCGCGGAATTCGAATACCGTGTACGTGGCCTCGCAGGGTCCGCTCTTCTCGCCCGGAGGCGACCGCGGCCTTTACAAAACTACCGACGGCGGCGCCACCTGGAAGCCCATTCTCCAGGTCAGCGAGAACACCGGCATCACCGATCTCGATATCGACCCGCGCAATCCCAACGTCATGTACGCGGCGGCCTACCAGCGCCGGCGCAACACCAGCGTCATCGTGGCCGGTGGTCCCGAATCCGGCATCTACAAGACCACGGACGGCGGCAATCGCTGGAGCAAGATCAACGAAGGCCTGCCCATCGCCGATAAAGGCCGTATCGCCATCGCCGTCTCACCAGAGAAGCCCGACGTGCTGTACGCCACCGTCGCCGTGCACCGCGCGGACCAGAAGACCGAGTTCTACCGCTCCGAAGATGGGGGCGCCCACTGGGTACACATGGGCGATTGGAGCTTGCAGGATCCGGAATACTACGGCGAGATTTACGCCGATCCGTTTGAATTCGATCACGTGTACATTATGGACACGGCGATCCGGCTCACGCCCGATGGCGGCAAGACCATCAACAACGCCAACTTCCAGATCCACTCCGATAACCACTCGATCACGTTCGACCCCACCGACAAGCTGCACCTGATGGTGGGCAACGACGGCGGACTCTGGGAGTCTTACGATCACGGCCGCACATGGCGCCACTTCAACAATATTCCGGTCACTCAGTTCTACCGCGGCACCGCGGATAACGGACTTCCCTTTTACAACATTTACGGCGGCACGCAGGACAACGGCTCGATGGGCGTTCCCTCCCGCACCAACGTCCGCGCCGGCATCCGGACCAGCGATTGGCTGAACACGGGCGGCGGCGATGGCTACCAGTCGCGCGTCGATCCCGAGGACCCGGCGACGGTCTACTCCTGCTCCCAAAATATTGGCTGCCTGCGGCTCGATTTGCGCACTGGCGTGAGCACCAGCATCCATCCGGCCATCGCGACGCGCGAGATCCGCTCGCGCTGGGACTTGCCTTTCATCATCAGCCCGCACTCGCACACGCGACTCTACATCATGGGTAATCGGCTGATGCGGAGCGACGACCGCGGCGCCACGTGGCGCTTCGTCAGTCCTGAGATCACGCGGAATATCGATCGCGACACGGTCCCGGTGATGGGCAAGGTGTGGGGCGCGGACGCGGTGTGGAAGAATGCCTTTACGGATTCGTACGGCACCGGCACGGCGCTGGCCGAATCGCCGCTCAAGGAGGGACTCATCTTCGTGGGCACCGACGACGGACTGCTCGACATTTCCGAGAATAACGGACTCGACTGGCGCAAAGTCGAGAAATTCCCGGGCGTCCCCGACATGACTTACGTCACCGATGTTTTCCCCTCGCCGGTGGACGTGAATACCGTGTTCATCACCGTCAACGATTTCCAGCGGGGCAATTTCAAGCCGTACGTTTTGAAGAGCACTGACCTGGGGCGCTCGTGGACCAGCATTGCGGGCGACCTGCCGCAGCGCGATCCCGTCTGGACGATCGTACAGGACCATCTCAATCCTAATCTGCTTTTCCTCGGCACCGAATTCGGCCTGTCGTTCACGGTGGATGGAGGCAGGCATTGGATTCCGATTAAGGGCGGCATGCCCACGATCACGATTCGCGATCTGGAGATTCAGCGGCGGGAGAGCGACCTGGTGGCGGCCAGTTTCGGCCGCGGCTTTTTTGTGCTTGACGATTTCGCCGCCCTGCGCCAGATCGATCCGAACGTCTTCACGGAAGAGGCCACGCTGTTCGCCGTCGGCCGCCCGGCGCGCGCTTACGATGAGACCGGCTACTACCGGGCACAGGGCGATAACATCGCTTCGCCCAATCCTCCGGCGGGCGCGCTTTTGACTTACTACCTGCGCGACGATTTCGCGGGGACGGACGGCGCCAAGATGGTGCTGAGGTTGGACGATTCCACCGGCAAGATGGTGCGCCAGATCGATGCCGCCAGCAAGGCTGGTCTGCATCGCACTCCGTGGGATCTGCGCGAGACCGCTCCTCCGGCGCCAGCCGGCGCACGCGGCGGACGGCAGGGTGGCGGCGGTGGCGCCGGCGGCGCCGGCCGCGGAGGAGACGCGGCGGCAGCTACCGAGCCGCCTACTGAAGAGACCACGCCTCCTCCCGCTGGTGCGGGCGGCGGGGGACGCGGCGGCGGCGGTGGTGGGCGCGGCGGTTTCGGAGGTCGTGGAGGCAGGTCCGGACCGCTCGTCCGCCCCGGCACTTACACAGTCACTTTAGGGAAACTCGCGGGTGGAACATTTACGCCGGTGGGCAAACCGCAGACCGTCGAAGTGACGCCCCTGGAGCCGTCAAACCGGTAACGCCGGAGCCGTCCAACCCGAAAGTCGTCACCGAATGTGCTGCTGCGCGATCTGAATGGATCGCGCCTGGCCCGATGGCAGATACTCGGTGATGGCGCCTTGCGCCTTCAACCGCTCCACCAGCGTCTCTGGGGCAATCGACTGTACGCTGCTGGACGCGGCGATCGCCATCTTCGCCGCCACGCCCGCCGCCTGTCCCAGAATCATATACTGCGGCTCCATGCGCACCGACGAGTACGCCACGTGGCTGGCCGAAAATGCCACCGGCACCAGCACATTGGTGGCTTCCGACCGCTTGGGCAGCATGATGCGGAACGGAATCTGGTATGGCTTCACCGCCACCTGCATATCGCCTTCATTGCGCACGAAGCCGCCGGCGTCCACGATTCGCTCCACGTTGTGCGAGTCGCTGTTGTAGGACCCCATGCCGATGGCGTCGGGCTTGGTCAGTTCCGTCTGCAGATCCTTCTGCACCATCACGTACTCGCCCACCATGCGGCGCGATTCGCGGATGTACAACTGATTGGGCCAGTGATCCGTGTCGGTGAATTCGTCCTTGCACAGACCCCAGCGATTCATCTCCTGCCGCAGAGCTTCGGGCACCTGCGCATCGTTGGCAACGAAGTAGAAGAAGCCCTGTTGATACAGCTTGTGCTGCTGCCAGATCTCGGCGCGGCGGGCATACGTGGCGTCGGGATAGTCCCAGCTTCCGCCCAGATAATCGGTGGAAAAGGGGCCGTTATTGTTGACGTCCGTCTTGCCGTTCGGAATGCGATCCACCTTCATCACGGAGTTCAGAATGGGCGGCTTGCCTTCCGTCTTCATGCGCGCCTGCATCAATCGCGCGAACAACGCGTACCGCTGCGGATTGTAGCCCGGAGGCGCGGCGAAGGCCACGCGATTTTCCGGCACATCCGTAAAACACATGCGATAGTTGTACGCCTGCACCGCCTTGTCGGCCGTCCCCGCGGGAGGCAGTTGGCGCGAAGAAATCTCCGGCAGCAGTTTGCCCGCGGCGTCCAACGGCGAAAGGTCCACCGAAAACTGATGCAGTGGCGTCCGGTCGCGCACCCCCGCCAGCGATTCGTCATACTGCGCACGACCCTCGCGCCCATACGTGTAGGTGATCCCCGATTGCGCCATCAGGTCGCCTTCGTAGCTCGAATCGATGAAGACCTTCGCGCGGAATGTGTCGCCGTTCTCCATCGAAATTTCCTGTACCTGAGTGCCGGCCTTGCGCACGCCGCCTTTCTCTTTCAGGCGCGACTGCTCGAACACCTCGACGCCGGCCTCGCGCGCCATCTGCCGCAGAATGTCCTCCGCCACGTGAGGCTCGTGCAGCCAGCCGATATCCTGCCCGTACCGTCCCAGTTGGTAGTGGCGTCCCACGCGCAGGTAGAACTCCAGGGCATAGCCGCCGATCACTTCCTTCTTGCCATAGTCCGTCCACCCCAGACCGCCGGAGACCATGCCGCCCAGGTGCCTGCCCGGTTCGATGAGGGCGGTATGCAATCCCTCGCGCGCGGCGGAGACGGAGGCAATCACGCCGCCCGCGGTACCGCCGTAAACCACGACGTCAAAAGCTCGATCCGCCGCGAGGGAGACAAGCGGCAACGCGAGAAGGAAAAGCAGCGATTTCTTCATGTAAATGCAACGTGTACCATTCTTTCACGAGCGTGGCTATGATGGTGGATATGAAGCTCTTATGGTCTGTCTTGGTGACAGGCGCCGTTTTGTCCGCGCAGACTTTTTCGGCGGGACCCGCGGAAGACCAGGCGATCCGCGAAGCCATTCAGCAGGGCCGCCTGCCCGGGGCGGTGCTGCTCATCGGACACGACGGCAAGGTGGTCTACAAAAAAGCCTACGGCAATCGCGCCGAATACCCGCGGCTCGAAGCTATGACCGAGGACACGATCTTCGACGTGGCCTCGCTCACCAAGGTGATCGCCACCACCACGAGCCTCATGAAGCTGTTCGAAGTCGGCAAGTTCCGCCTGAACGACAAGATCACCGACTACCTGCCCGAATTCCAGGGCGGCAAGAGCGACATCACGATCCGCAATCTGCTGACCCACTTTTCGGGACTCCCGCCGGACGTGCCGCTGGTGCCCGTGTGGAGCGGTTACGAAACCGGCATGCGGCTGGCATATACCGATAAGCCGGCGAATCCTCCGGGCGTGCGCTTCGTTTATAGCGATATCAATTTCGAACTGTTGGGCGAACTGGTGCATCGGCTCACCGGCCAGATGCTCTCCGATTATTCGCGCCAACAGGTTTTCCTGCCGCTGGGCATGAAGGAAACCATGTTTCTGCCGCCGGCCGCGCTGCTGCCGCGCATCGCGCCCACCGAGCGCGTTCCCAAAGACGGCCCCGCTCTTCGCGGCATCGTGCACGACCCCACGGCTCGCTACATGGGCGGAGTCGCCGGACATGCCGGCCTCTTCTCCACGGCCGACGACCTTTCGCGCTTCGCACAGATGATGCTCAACGGCGGCGAACTGGATGGCGTCCGCATCGTCAGCCCGCTCACCGTTCGCAAGTTCACCGAACCGCAGACGCCGGTGGATCAGCCCATTCTGCGCGGCCTCGGCTGGGACTTGGATTCGCCCTACTCCACCAATCGCGGGGAACTCTTCCCCATCGGGTCGTATGGCCACACGGGCTTCACTGGCACCTCCGTCTGGATCGATCCTTCGACCAAGAGCTACGTGATTCTGCTCGCCAACAGCGTTCATCCGACCGCGAGGCCGTCGCTGGTGGCGCTACGTTCGAAGGTCGCTACCATTGCCGCCGCCGGGCTGAATATCGACGCGCAGGGCGTGACCCTCACCGGGTACAACGAAGTGATGGCCGGCGCGGGACAACGCCGCGAAACCGGCGGACGCAATGGCGCCACGCGCACCGGACTCGACGTGCTGGCCGCGCAGAAGTTCAAACTCTTCGCAGGCAGACGCATCGGACTCATCACCAATCAGACGGGGGTGGATCGCGAAGGCCGTCGCAATATCGACCTCATGCGGCAGGCGGGGATCACGATTGCCGCGCTGTTTTCCCCCGAGCACGGCTTCGCCGGCGCGCTCGACCGGCCCGGCATTGAAGATACGGTCGACCCGGCCACCGGCATTAAGGTCTACAGCCTGTACGGCAAGACGCAGCGGCCCACGCCGGAGATGCTGAAGGGACTCGATGGCCTGGTGTTCGACATTCAGGACGTGGGCGCGCGCTTCTACACGTTCGAGACCACCATGGCGTACGCACTCGAAGAGGCGGGCAAAGCCGGGGTCCCCTTCTACGTGCTGGACAGGCCCAATCCCATCACCGGGACCCATGTGGAAGGTCCCATGCTGGACGCGGCCAACAAGTCGTTCGTCGGATCCTTCCCCGGATTGCCCACGCGTCACGGCATGACAATGGGCGAATTGGCCAAAATGTTCAACGCCGAAAACCATTGGGGCGCCAACCTCACGGTGATCGGCATGGAAGATTGGAATCGCGGCGATTGGTTCGATTCCACCGGACTCCCATGGATCAATCCCTCGCCCAACATGCGCAGTCTGAACGCCGCTACGTTGTATCCGGGACTCTGCTTTCTGGAGGCGTCGAAGAACTACTCGGAAGGCCGCGGCACCGACGCGCCGTTTGAGCAGGTGGGCGCCGATTTCATCAATGGCCGTCAATTGGCGGCGTATCTGAACAAGCGGCTGATCCCCGGAGTCCGCGTGTATCCGACCAGTTTCACCCCCACCGAGTCGAACTTCAAAGGAGTCCGCATCGAGGGCGTCCGCTTCGAGATCACCAATCGCGAGGCGTTCGATTCCACGCGTCTGGGGCTGGAGGTGGCGGCGGCAATTGGAGAACTCTACCCGGGCAAGATCGATCTCGCAGCGGATAAACGCCTCATCGGCAGTGACGATGCGATCAAGCGCCTGAAGGCCGGTGACAATCCGCGCGCCATCCAGGCCAGCTACGAAGACGCCTTGCAGGACTTCTTGAAGACGCGCCAGAAGTACCTGATCTATTAGCGCCGTGGGAGCCGAGCCGCGAACCGTAAGGCAAGCCGCTTACCGCTTGAACTCCAGTTCATCCTTAAACGCTTCCATCGAGTTGTAAATGATGGGGCAATAGCTGGCCCGATCGATGAACTGCCACATGCGGCTGGCGATGGACCCGGTGCCGCGCACCACGTGGGGAAACTTCTGGCAGCTATCGGGACGGGCATCGTAGACCGTGCATTCGTTGCCGCTCAGGAAGATGCAGCCCTGCCCTTTGGTGCGCTTCAGAATGCGGCCTTCGTCCGGGCTCTCCTCGGTGTAATCCGCCAGGAAGCGGGCGGGCTTGATGCGCAGCGCGCGCGCTAACTTATCCACGTCGCGCTCCGTCACCGACGCCGTGGCCACGCGACAGCAGTTGGCGCACTGGGTGCAATCGATCTCGTCCTCGATCTTCTCGGCAATCCGGCGCAGAATGCGATCGGAATGGTCGAACGACTTCAAATGACGGCGAAAACGCTCATTCTCCGGGCGTTTCTTTTCGCCCAACATACGGATCTGGACCAAGTCGGTGATCATCCTACTTCAGGTTATCAACTAACCGCATCTGACCCGGAGCGTCCTAATCAGGGGAGGGTTGGCGCGCATGTTCAGCGACCTACGTTTTGGCCTGCGATCTCTGCGGAAGCAGCCCGGATTCACCGTGATCACCGTGCTCACGCTGGCGCTGGGAATCGGTGCGACCTCGGCTGTATTCAGCCTGATTCAAGGCGTACTGCTGACGCCGCCGCCCTACCGGCAGCCGCAGCAACTGGTGCTCATTCAGTCGGCGCGCGCCGACGGACAGAAACTGCCGAGTCCGCGGGGTTGGCCCTCGGCACAATGGCAGGACTGGCAGTCTCAAGCCAAATCCTTCGACGGAATCGCCGCCTATAGCTGGTCGTTCAACTACCTGGTGAGTTCCGATGGCAGCGAATCCATCGAGGGTATGTTCGTCACCAAAGACTACTTCCGCGTCACGGGCCTGGAGCCCATCCTGGGCCGCACGTTTGTGGAATCCGAAACCGGCGTGACCCCAGCCCCGGTGATCGTGCTGGGCTACGACCTGTGGCAGCGCAAGTTCAACGGCGACCGGAACATCATTGGCAAAACAGTCCACATCAGCCGCTCGCAGACGCCTCCCACCGTGATCGGCGTCATGCCTCCCGGCATTCGCTTTCTGCCTTCGCCCGGCGCGGCCCAAGAGCCGAACTACAACGTGAACGCGCTGGTGGATTTCTGGATTCCCGTGAATCCCAACCCGACGAATCGGAAGGATCCGCAATGGGACCTCGTAGGCCGCCTGAAGAACGGCGCCGCGCTGCGTCAGGGCCAGACCGAACTCGCCTTGCTGGCCAACCGCGAAGGCCAGGCCGAGCACGATTTCGAAGGCTTCGCTCCGCAGTTGCTCTCGCTCTCCACCGAACTGAATCGCGACGGCCGCCGCATTCTTTATCCGCTGCTGGGCGCGGCGGCGCTGGTGCTGCTCATCGCCTGCGGCAATACGGCCGCACTGCTGCTGGTGCGCGGCCTGCAGCGTCAACAGGAATACGCCGTGCGAAGCGCCTTGGGCGTCGGACGGATCGCGCTGTTCCGCCAGGTATCCACGGAAAGCCTGCTGCTTGCCGTGGCGGGCGGCACCTTGGGCGCGGGCTTCGCGCTGGTGGTGGTCCAGCTTTTCAAACTCATCGGCGGACACGCCATCCCGCGATTGGACGCGGTGACCACGGTTTGGCCGGTGCTGGCCTGCGGCTTCGGCTCGGCCGCGTTGGCGGCGGGACTCGCCGGACTTTTCCCCGCGCTGCGCGCTTCCCGAATGGACCCCATGCAGGTGCTCAAGAGCGCCGGCCCAAAAAGTAGCGCCGGACGCGGCGAACGCCGCTTGTTGCACGCCGTCACACTGGTGCAGACCGCTCTCACGCTGGCTCTGCTGGTGGGCGCCACCCTGCTGATTCGCACCATGATGAATCTCTCCCGGGTCCAGTCCGGCTATCGGGTGGATCGCATCCTGACCATGAGCGTAACCGCCGTACAGGGCGATTGGCTGGCCTTCCATCGTCAGGCACTGAACCGCGTGTCGGCGCTGGCCGGAGTACAGTTTGCCGCCTTCGCCTGGGGCGTGCCGCTCACCGGCAACAACTGGCTGTTCGACGTGGACGTGGAGGGCCAGCCTATCCCCGTCAAGGCGACCGACCGAGTTGCCGTGCCCCTGCGCGCCGTCACGTCTGACTACTTCAACCTGCTGGGCGTGCCGATTCTGGAAGGGCGAGGTATCCGGCTGACCGATTCCGGCAAGGCCATCGACGTCGCTCTGGTGAATCAGGCGTTTGCCACCCGCTTCTTCCAAGGGGCCAGTCCGGTAGGAAGGAAATTCTGGATGAACGGCCGGGACAAGCCGGCCACGGAAATAGTGGGTATGGTGGCCAACGGCCGCACCGACGATCTGACACAGGCGGCCGGTCCCGAGATCTACCTGTCGCTCTGGGAGGCGCACGCCTTCTCCAAACACCTGGTGGTGCGCACCGCCGCCGATCCGCGCGCCATCATGGCCTCCATACAACGCGAACTGCGCGCCGTGGACCCGACCGTGTCCGTGGAGAACGTCAAGACGCTGGAACAGATCCGCGGCGATTCGCTGGCCTCGCGCACCTTCGCCATGCAGTTGCTGGTGGGCTTTTCGGTGGCCGGCAGCGTACTGACCCTGGTCGGGATCTATGGCATCCTCTCGCTTTCGGTGGCCTCGCGGCGGCGCGAAATCGCCATCCGGGCCGCGGTGGGAGCGGGACGCGGCGACATCCGCAATCTGATCTTCGCCGAAGGCTTTCGCCTCATTGCCGGCGGCGTGGTGGCAGGCATCGCGGCCGCGATGGTGCTGGCGAGTGTGCTCCGCACCTTCCTCTTCGGCGTGGAGCCCACCGACCCGCTCACGCTGGCGGGAGTGGCCGCGCTCTTCGCCTGCGTCGCCATGCTGGCCTGTTGGGCGCCCACGCATCGCGCCTCCAAAGTGGACCCGGTGGAAGCGCTCCGCTACGAGTAGCTTTTGCGCCTGACGAGCCGCGCCGTGGCCTGAACTCAGTTGGCCGCCGGTTTCACGCTCCTGTCATACGGCCGCGGTATATTCGGAAGTAGTGCGCCTCGGAACCGTGATTTTTTTGGCCTGTGCGCTTCCACTGCGGGCGCAAGACACCGACCCTCCGGAACGCTGGAACCTGTTCTATCAGGCCACGTCGATCGGCCAGTATCACCCCGCATTCAGCGCGCTGTATTCCGGTCCGCTCAGCCTGCTCAATCACGCCGAAGGCGAAGTCAGCCTTACCAGCACCGTCTTCCTCGGCTTGCGGCTCTCTTCGAACACGCAGGTGTACTTCAATCCCGAAGTGGCCGGCGGACGCGGCTTCAGCGCCACCGATGGCGTGGCCAACTTTCCCAATGGCGAAATGCCTCGCGTCGCCACCGCCGCTCCCAAGCCTTACCTGGCACGCCTCTACGTGACGCAGGACTTCGCCCTCGGCGCGGAGCGCGAAGCCGTGGAGAGCGACGAGAATCAGCTCGGCGGCTCGCGTCCGGCTCTGCGTTACTCGGTAACGGTGGGACGTTTCACCGTGACCGACTTCTTCGACAATAACAAGTACAGCCACGATCCGCGCTCGCAGTTCATGGGCTGGGCCGTCATGTACAACGGCGCGTGGGATTACCCCGCCGATACGCGCGGCTATACCTGGGGCTGGGTACACGAATTGCACCTGAAGCGCTTCTCCGTGCGCTACGGAACCACCGCAATGCCGCGTGTGGCCAACGGCCTGCGCTTCGACCGCCGCCTGTTCCGCGACCGCGCCGACATGTTCGAAGGCGAGGTGCGCTACCAGCCGCGCGGGCATGAGGGCGCGGTCCGGATCCTCAGCTATCAGAATCACGCCGATATGGGCTCGTACGCCGATGCGTTGCATCTGGCAGCGCAGACCGGCGAGAAACCGGACATCACCGCCACCCGCCGCGTGGGCGCGCTGAAATACGGATTCGGCCTGAACGCCGAGCAGGAAGTCGCCAGGGACCTCGGCATCTTCGGACGCCTCGGCTGGAACGACGGCAAGACCGAGAGCTTCGCCTTCACCGCCATCGATCGCCTGGCCACCGCCGGCCTTTCGGTGAGCGGGAAGCGATGGGGACGCGCCGCCGATATGGCCGCAAGCGAGATCACGTTCGCCGGCATCTCCTCCATTCACCGTCAATATCTGGAACGAGGAGGCCTCGATTTCCTGATCGGCGATGGCGCGCTCCGGTACGGCCCCGAAACCATCTGGGAGAGCTACTACTCGGCGCGGCTGGCGGCGTGGCTCTTCACCACGCTCGATCTCCAGCACATCGACAACCCGGCCTACAATCGCGACCGCGGACCGGTCTGGGTGGCCGCACTGCGCCTCCACATGGAGTTGGCGAAGAAGTGAAACCCTTAATGGCTCACGGTCAACAGTACGCCCGACGGTGACGTGACGCCGCCAACCGTTGCCAGGATCGGCCAGTCGCCAGCGCCGAGTGAAGCCGGAACCTGAATCGCGATCTGGTAGAGTCCCGCGGAGCCGGGCGCCAGCGCCGCGCCATAAACCAGTGCCGAGACGTTATCGATCAGCACCGTGGGCAGGGTCATCGTGGAATATGCCTGATCGCCGGGCACCACCTGACCCGGCGGCGTGGATGGCGTAGTCGGACCGAAACCCGTGGCCCACAGGATGATCGTGTCTCCGGGTTTCGCCGAAGGGTCGCCGGATTTTGAGAAGGTACCCGCCTTGTCCACAAGACTGTAATCCGTCCGCGTCGCCACTGGCTGGTTTCCCGGCCACAGGAAAAACGCCGGGCCATACGTGGCGGCATTGACGGTGACCGCGGCCGAGGTTCCGCTGGGAGTCGTGACGGTCACCGTCACCGGTCCGGGACTCAGATCGGGAGCCAGCACATTGAGCTGCGTGGAGGAAATGTAATAGATATAGGCGGGTTTGCCGCCCATCGTGACCTTCACACCGTCGAGCGATGTGGGCAACTGGCCGTTGACTATGGAACTGTTCCAGTTGTCGGTTTTCGGGGCCAGGTCGGCGCCCAAAATCGTGGTCCACGAGTTCGCCGCGATGCCTGGCTGGAAGCTGGCGCCGTTTTGGATTCCATTGGCGGAGATGACCGGCACGGCGCCGCCCCCGCTGGCCTTCGCGCCGCCGGCGACTTCGCGAATCAGGCTGTGAGCCGTGTCCGCGATAAAGATATTGCCCGCCGCATCGATCGATACTCCCCAAGGCCCGGAGAGGCTCGCCCCGTTCGGTGCACCGCCATCGCCGACGCCCAGCACGCCCGGCGTTCCGTTGCCGGCGTAGGTGCTGATGATCCCCGCGGTGTTGATCATGCGGATACGGTTGTTGATCGAGTCCGCCAGGTAAACATTTCCCGTGCTGTCGACGGCGATTCCCTGGTGCGCATTGGTATAGTTCAACCCCAGCTTCGCGCTGATCGCCGGGCCTCCATCGCCGCTGAAACCGGCTGATCCGGAGCCCGCAATGGTCGTGATCACGCCATGGGTATCCACTTTGCGTACACGATTGTTGGCGGTATCGGCGATGTATACATTCCCCGACGCGTCCACGGCGACGCCGTTTGGAAAGTAGAGCGTGGCCTTCGTCGCGGGCCCACCGTCGCCGGCAAAGCCCGCGCCGCCGGTGCCCGCAATCGTGCTCACCGTCCCACCGGGGGTTACCTTATGCACGAAGCAGTCGCGCCCCGATACATAGAGATTCCCGGCACTATCGATAGCGAGGCCGGCCGGGTCGCCGAAGGGAGCCGCATAGGTGGAGATCGTTCCGCTAGTGTCGACCTTGCGGATGGAGCCATTGCCCGCGTCCGCAATATACACGTTGCCCGGCCCGTCTACCGCGATCGCTACCGGATAGAAGAACTCGGCGTTCACTGCCGGACCGCCGTCGCCGGAATTGCCCAGGGTCCCATTCCCGGCAAACGTGGTGATGATGCCGTGAGTGTCTACTTTACGAACCACGTTATTCGTGTAGTCCGCGATATAAAGGTTTCCAGCCGAGTCCGCCGCCATGTCCGTGGGGGCCCGCAACGCCGCATTGATGGCGAGCCCGCCGTCGCCCCCATAAGCAGCCTTTCCCAAACCGCCTGCGACGGTAGTGATCACCGCCTGACTATACGCCGCCGTCAGGGAGGCGAGCCCGCAGAGAAGAGTCTTGGTGATTAAGGTCATTGGTGCACCGAGAGGATTGCTCCGGCGGGAGACTGAACCCCGCCGATGGAAGCTTGAATGGGCCAATCGCCGTCCGCCAGCGAGGCCGGAACCTGAATTGCGATCTGATACAAACCGGCCGAGCCCGGCGAGAGCGCCGCGCCGTAGACCGTGGCCGAAACACCGTTGATCGTCACCGTGGGCATCGCCGTGGTGGCATAGGCCTGGCTCCCGGACACCACCACGCCGGGCGGAGCGGCCGGATTGGTGGGCCCGAAGCCCGTGGCCCACAGGATGACGACGTCGCCCGGCTTCGCGGCAACCGTGGTCACGCCCGTAAACGTGCCGGGCTTCACCGCATAGCTATAATCGGTTCGCGTCGCCACCGCCTGATTGCCCGGCCACAAGAACATCGCCGGACTGTAAGTGGTGGCGGTGCTGGTGAAGGAAGCGCTGGTGGTGCCGGCGCTGGTCACCGTTACCGTGACTGGTCCCGCGGGAACGTCGGGCGCCAGCACGTTGAGCTGGTTCGGCGAGATGTAGTAGACGTACGCCGGCTTGCCGCCGATCGATACGCTGACGTTATCCACCGATTGGGGCAAGGCGCCGGCAACAATCGAGTTGCTCCAGTCGTCCGTCTTCGGTGCAAGATTCGCGCCCGTGATGGCGACCCAGGAATTCGCCACCACGCCCGACTGAAAACTGGCGCCGTTCTCGACCGCCGAGATGACGGGCGCGGGCGATCCGCCGCCTCCTGTCGATGGGCCGCTGGGCAGCCCGGTCACCTTGTACACCCAATTGTTGGCGATGTATAGATTGCCCGCCGTGTCTACCGCGACGCCCGTGGCGCCAATGGCTGCGCTGGTGGCGACAACGGAAACGCCATTCGTATCCAGTAAGACCTTGCCTCCGCCGGCCACCGTGCTGATCACGCCGGACGCATCGACCCGGCGCACGCTGGTGCCGCAGGCGATGTACAGATTCCCCGTTCCATCGACGGCCAGGCCCGACGCGCCTTGCAATTGAGCGCTGGTGGCCGCTCCGCCGTCTCCGGTGTTTCCCGCGGTCCCGGTGCCGGCGTATGGCGTGATCGTGCCATCGGATGTCAGCTTGAAGATCCGATTGCCGGCGAGATTGGCGATATAAAAGGTTCCACCGCTATCCATCGCCATGGTGACAGGCACGCCCAGCGTCCCGCTTCCGCCCCAGAATGTGGATAGCGTTCCGGAGGGATCGATTTTGCGAATGGTCCCGCAGATCGAACTGCCGAAGTAGACGTTACCGGCATGGTCCGCGGCGACGGTGCTGGGACTGCAGATGGCAGCGCTCGTCGCCGGTTGGCCATTGCCAGTCGCGCCAATTCCAATCGTCCCCAACATGCCCGCGATGGTCGTCATCACGCCCGAGGCATCCACTTTGCGGACCACGTAATCGCTGGTGTCCCCAATGTAGAGGTTGCCCGCGCTGTCCGTGGCCAGCCCACCCCGCGGAACGGGAATCTTAAATTGTCCCGACGTCGATGCCACCGTGCTGACGATGCCGGCGGTATTTATCTTGCGGATACGGGAGTTGAGATTCTCCCAGACATAGATGTTGCCGGCCGGGTCCACAGCCACCGTACTGGCGCTGAGAACGGTGCCGAGCGCCGGAGTGTTTTCCCCCGCCACGCCAGGGTTCCCTCCAGCGACGACTTTAATCATGGGTTGGCCGAAACCCGCGGCGGCCGCCAAAAACAGGATTGAAAGAAAGGTTGTGATTCGCATTTATCGACGCACCCCAGCAGGATTGCCCCTGCTTGGTAATGGGCCAATGCGAAAATTACTTTCAAAAATCTGGTGGGATATTGCTCCAGACCGGAGGCAGCCGTGGCTGAGTTCCTGATCCCGCACCGTGCCCAAGTTCGCCGGCACGCCCATCACCGCGCTCGACCTCGACGACCTGCGCTACCTCCTGCGCCACGCCCGCCGCCGCCATCGAGCGCGAACTCGCCCGCCGCGCCCCACGGGTCCGCAATCGGCGGCGGCCGGCGCGGTTCACTTGAACTCGTATCAACATGTCAACTTGTCTTCCGGCGCTCCGGCCGCTGGCAAAGTGCCATCTGTCTACCCGCCGCCCGCAGCGCCGGAAGGGTCCCATGGCCCGGTGGGTCACTTCGCCATTCATACAAAATTTTGTATACTGTGGTTGTGGCTGATGCCAAATCCGTCGAGTTTCGGGGCAGTTCCTTGGAAGACCTGCGCGCCTTCCCGCTAACGGCCAGGCGTGAGGCTGGCCATCAGTTGGACCAGGTGCAAAACGGCCGGGAGCCTGACGACTGGAAGTCCATGAACACGGTGGGCCAAGGTGTCAAGGAGATTCGAATTCGCGATGAGGCTGGCGCGTTCCGCGTCCTCTACGTGGCGAAATTCGCCGACGCGATTTACGTGCTGCACTGCTTCCAGAAGAAGACCGAGAAAACCAGCAAGGCGGACGTGGAGCTTGCCGCCAAGCGTTACCGCGAGTTGTTGAAGGAGTTAGGGCAATGAAGAAGCAACGTTTTACCAGTGTGTGGGACGCTATCGAAAACACGCCCGAGCAGGCCGCCAACATGAAGCTGCGCTCGGCGCTGATGATCGCCTTGAAAGATCACATCGCGCGCGCCGGAATGAGCCAGGCGCAAGCGGCCCAGTTGTTCGGTGTGACGCAGCCGCGCGTCTCCGACCTGATGCGTGGCAAGATCAACCTGTTTGCTCTCGACGCGCTGGTCAACATGGCCACAGCCGCGGGCCTACGCATCGAAATGCGCGTGCGGGAAGCCGCCTAAGCTGACGGCCAATGACCCCATCGTCGATCCCGGCTTCACCGCGCGTGCCCGCAAGAAACTCACGCTCGACCGGCCGCGATCTTCGGCGGCGGCGCCGATGCCTTTTCACGCTACGAGAACGGCAAGACCAAGCCGCAGCTCGCGCTGGTAAACTTCTCATGCTGCTCGACCGTCACCCCAACCGGCTGAACAAGGTCCACTCGGGGCAATAGCGCAGGACGGCTCGGAAAAGGGCCGACGAAAATCGCGGCGGCATTCAGGCTGACCCGTCTCGCGAGCGGCCAGCGGCGGCCCCGCGGCCGCTCCGCTCGCTGTGGCATAGCCAATACAAGCTGCCGCTACTTTCTCTTGTGGGCCACCACATCAGAAGCAGATTCAATCGCCATCTGATACTTAAAGAGGGGAATGGGATGCCCCAGACCATAGTATCGAATCGTCGCCACCATCAGCGAGTCCTTCAGAGCCGAGACGTCCTGCTTCGTCGTTACCGTGGTGGAGTTCGGATGCGCGTGGGAGGTATGAGCGGTCGCCGCCGCCGCCAGATCACTCGGCTGTCCGGCCGAATCGAACGTCCAGGTATCGGTCACCCGGTCAAGGCTGTCGGTATACGCGGCTCTCGTTTTTACGGAATTCGGATCGGTCAGCAGCGTGACTTGACCGGTGAAGGATCATCGCGTCCCTGAGTTACATGGCCTTAGGGCAGATCCGGGCGAACGCCGGCGAAGAGCTTCGTAAGAATCTTCACGGCCTGATCGACTTCCTTCTCCGTAGCGATGTACGGAGGCAGAAACCGCAGGACGGTATCGTGAGTACAGTTGATCAGCAGACCCGCGGCCATGGCGTCCAGCACGATTTGCTTGCCGGGAATGGTCAGTTCCATACCCACCATCAGGCCGTAGCCGCGCACCTCTTTGACGAAACTGTGCCTGGCCGCCAGATCCGTGAGCCGCTGCTGCAGATAGCCGCCGACGCGCTGAATGGCCGGCAGCATCTCGTCCAGCATCTCCACGAATTCCAGAGCGACCCGGCAGGCCAGGGGACCGCCGCCGAAAGTCGTGCCGTGCATGCCGGGCCGGATCGCGGCGGCAGCTTTATCGTTCGCCAGAATGAAGCCGAGGGGGAGTCCGCAAGCGACGGGTTTGGCCGCCACCACCACGTCCGGCAGCGTGACCTGCTCGGCTCTCTGATAGGCGAAATAAGTGCCCGGCCGGCCCACGCCGCACTGGGTTTCATCGGCGACCAGGAGAGCGTTATACCGGTCGGCGAGTTCCCGCGCTTTGGCCACGAATTCCTGGGTCAGAGGATTGATCCCACCCTCGCCTTGGATCAGTTCCATGACGATGCCGGCGGTCCGCTCGGTGAAGGCCGCTTCCAGCGCCGCGACGTCATTGACGGGCACAAATTTCACGCCGGGCATGAGCGGCTCGAAATCCTTGCGATATTTGGGTTGGCCGGTGATGGAAAGGGCGCCCACACTGCGTCCGTGGAAGGAGTTTTCCAGCGCGATGATTTCGATTTTTTCGGGATTCACCTCGCGGCCGTGCGAGTGAATCATCTTAATGGCGCCCTCGATGGCCTCGGTGCCGCTGTTGCAGAAGAAGACGCGCGTCATACCGCTCATCTGGCAGAGGCGCTTGGCCAAAGGACCCTGGTACGGGTGGTAGTAAAGATTGGACGAGTGGATCATCAGGGCGGCCTGCTCGCGCATTACCTTAACGATGCGCGGGTGGGCGTGGCCTAGCGCGTTGACGCCGATTCCGGTGATGAAATCGAGGTACCGTTTTCCCGCCAGGTCATAGACATAGCAACCCTTTCCACGCGCCAGCACCAGGGGGTAACGGGCGTAGTTCTGCAGTAAGTAGTCCCGCTCCAGGTCCATCAGTTCCTGGGCAGAGTTGTCCACGACAGGCGGAAGGGTGGTGGTCATTTAATCATCATACCCGAAATCGCTGGTAAACCGTTCCCTTTCATACGGCTAGCATGCTCCCGCTCGACCCGGAAAAGTCTCCATTCAACGCCCACTCATGCCGTACAACCAATAATTTCAACGCTTTAATGCCAATCGGTAGGCCGGCCGGCCCTCCCCTCCCTATAATCTTCACAAGCGCACTTCTATATTTTTTTGGCGTTGGGATGCTGAGCACCGGGAGGAGTTTACAAGATGCATAAGCCTATTAAATATGCAGAGAAAGTATTGACGGTTGCCGCCGGAGCGGCCTGGACTGTATTCGACAAGTTCAACCAGATCGGACAGAATCCGGGTTTCGTGCCGGCATGGAGCGACAAACCGCTTCTGAAGTCCTGGGAAAAAACCAAGCCCCCGCTGGGCTGGCCCCGGCAGACCGATTCGCTCTGCCCCCGTTGCGTCCCGGAAATCCGCCAGCAGATCCTGGACGGCAAGACGCCCCTCGAAGTGCTCTACACCGATAAGCCCGGCGAAATCAAAGCGCAGGTCATCGAGCGGGACGGCAAGATCCTGATGGTGAAGGATTGCCCGATTCACGGCCACTTTGAAGACGTGATGGCGATCGACACCAAGTTTTTCAAGCACCTGGAAGACGTGTTCCCGGGCCGCGACATCCGCGCCCACAACGATTCCAAGCTGCACAAGCACGGCACCAGCACCATCACCCACGGGCGCGGCTCGGTTCTCACGGTCGATCTGACCAACCGCTGCAACATGATGTGCGATCCCTGCTTCATGGACGCCAACCAGGTGGGCTTCGTTCACGAACTGTCGTGGGAAGACATCAAGACGCTGCTCGACAACGCCATCACCATCAAGCCGAAGCGCCAGATGTCGGTCCAGTTCTCCGGCGGCGAGCCGACCATTTCGCCGTACTTCCTGGACGCCGTGGCTTACGCCCGCGAAGTGGGCTACACCTCCGTGCAGGCGGCCACCAACGGCATCGAGTTCGCCAAGAGTCCTGAATTCTGCAAGCAGGCCGCGGATAAGGGTTTGCGGTATGCGTACCTGCAGTTCGACGGCATCGGGAACGCGGCCAACGAACACCGCAAGGTGGGCAACCTGTTCGATGTGAAACTGCGCGCGATCGAGAATCTCTACTCGAACGGCGTGGACATCATCCCGGTCATCACCATCATCAACGGCATCAACAATGAGCAGGTGGGCCGGATTGTGCAGTTCGCGCTGGACAACCCCAAGCGCATTCCGTTCCTTTCGTTCCAGCCCGTGTCGTTTACCGGGCGCGACGAGGCGGTTACCGACGAGCGCCGCGCGGCTCAGCGTTATACGCTGTCGCACCTGGCGCACGACGTGAAAAATCAAACCGGCCTGGGCGAACCTGCCCGCGACTGGTTCCCCATCTCGTTCATGTCGACCTTCAGCGATTGGAGCGATCTGGTTCACGGACCGCAGGCCGATTGGGGTCAACTGAGCTGCGGCTGCCACCCGAATTGCGGCGTCGGCATGGCCGTCATGGTGGATAAGGAAACCAAGGAATCGGCGCCGGTGACTTCGTTCCTGAATGCCGATCGTCTGGCGAAGGACGTGGCCCGCGTGAACGATGCGGCTCGCGGCAAGTGGGGCTCGATTGTCGGCATGGGTCTGGCCGTCGCCCGCAATTACGATCCGTTCCGGTCGCCCACGCACTTCAAGCTGAGCGACATGATGAAGAAGTTCGACAAGACGTTCGGCGCCACCGGCAAAAACTACGGCAAGGTCGGCAAGGACCGGACGATGGACGACATCGAAAAGCGGCGCCGCGACCGCTGGAACTTCCTGTTCATCGCCGGCATGTGGTTCCAGGATCTCTTCAATTACGATTTCCGCCGCACCGAGCAGTGCATCATCCCCTACGCCACGCAGGAAGGCGAAATCTCCTTCTGCGCGTACAACACGGGTGTGGGCTGGCGCAACATTATCGAGAAGATGCACATGACGGCCACGCTCACCAAGTGGTACGACGAGCACGGCAAGCACGAGATTTTTGCCGGCGGCAAGAGCGTCCAACTGAGCAGCCGCGAGCATTCGCTGGTGCTGCGTGAAGAGATTGTGACCAATGAAGTACAGCATGATCTCGACCGTCTGGGCATCGCCAAGACGGCACGGGAAGAGAAGATTCGCGCACGCGACGCCAAGATGAAGCAGGATGCCGAGAATCAGCGCATGATGAAGCTCTACAAGGAGCATGTGCTGAAGGAACAGCCGGGTCCCGGTCTGGTGCAACTCGGTTCCATCGCTCCGGCTCCTCCTGCCGCTCCGGCCGCTCCGGCGCCTGCCGCGAAATCGGAAGAGCGCGAGGAAGTCGGCAGCTTCGGCGATTAATTTTTCCCCTCGATCCAATCGGACCTCCAGCCGCCGGGTTATCCCGGCGGCTTTTTTAATGGATTGGCACTCGAGATGACTTGGCCTACATGCCTCTGGGTGTGTTCCGCAATATGGATCAGCAGGCCGATCACGGTGGTGGGAAGGCGCTTACGGCCCACAGAGCGGGGATCGGCCAAAGTGGCGGGGTCGATCTTGCGGACCACGGCTTCAGCCTCCCGGAAGGCCCGATCGATGGCGGCGAGGAGTTCTTCGCGGGATGCTCCAGGGATCTTCTCGTCCTGGAGCACCTGCATTTGGGCAGGCGTCAGGTCCCTGCCCTGCAGGTACGACATCAGGCGGTCCGTGCTTCCGGCGATGTGGCGGAGGTGGAACCCGACGCTCGCCGCCCAGATCTGCTCAGTGGTCAGCCCTTCGGTGTGACGGGCCAGGTCTTCCCGGGCTTGGAGGAACGAAGCCAATATCGGGGCCAGCAAGGGGCTGATTCCGGGGATGGGACCGCGTAGCCAAGCTTCTTCCATATTGTTGATTGTAGAGATTTTCCACAGGAACTTTCACCCACTTGGGTGAGCCAAAATCCTCTTCCGCACGATTCTCGACCCGATTTGTCCAATAAACGGGCTTTTCGATGCTGGCACGCGGATTGCTAATGTCGGTAATCGGATAAACATACTCCTTATACCTTTATGCAATTGACACGTGCAGCCGATTACGCCGCCAGAGTGATGATTCACCTGGCCGGTATGCCTCCGGGCAGCCGGGCCAGCCGCTCCACGCTGGCGGAAGCCGCCGAATGCCCCGAACAGTTCCTGTCCAAGGTGCTGCAGAGCCTGACCCGCGCCGGTCTGGTGATTTCACACCGGGGGAACACCGGCGGCTTCGAACTGCCCGAAGTGCATCGCCGCGCTTCCCTGCTGCAGGTAGTGGAGGCAATTGAGGGACCGATGCGGCTGAATGTGTGTCTTTCGGCCAACGGCTCCTGCAACCGGCAGGGCTGGTGTCCCGCGCACCCGATTTGGGAAAAGGCGCAGCGCGCCATGGCCGACGTACTGGCGAATGCCTGTATCGGCGACATGGCGCAAGAGGCGCTGACGAATCGATGGAACTGACGGGTATCGCCGTGATCGCCAGCGTCTGTATGGCCCTGGCCGCCGTGTGTGCCTTCGTCTTCGCGGTGAAGAAGGATTATTTCCACAACATTGAGGATGCCAAGTACCAGGTTTTTTGGAGCGACCTGGAGGAGAAGAATCAAGATGGCAGTGGCAACAAAGGATCACGATAAGAACCTGCCGCGCCGGCGGATGCTGGCGTGGCTTTCGAGTGTGGGGCTGTTCGGCTCCGCCGTGCTGGCGGCCGTCAGCGACCTGGTCTTCTTCAAGCCGCGGGTGACCTACAGTCCGAGTGCGCGCTTCAGCATCGGCAAGCCCGACGACTTTCCGCCGGGCACGCGGATCTCGCGCGACGTGGACCGCGTCTGCATTGTCCGCGAGGGCAATAAACTGGCGGCCATCTCCACCACGTGCACGCACCTGGGCTGCATCGTGAGCATCGCCGACACGGGCTTTTCCTGTCCGTGCCACGGCTCGCGCTACGACCAGGACGGCACTGTGACCGGTGGACCGGCGCCCAAGCCGCTGCCGTGGTTCAAAGTTACGCTCGCCCCCAACGGCGAGATCGAAGTCGACAAGAACACCTCCATCGAGCCGGGGACTTACTTCACGGTATGAGCATCCAGACGCCAGAAAAGATCGCACCCTCCACCGGCGCGTGGACCGCGATCAAGGAACTGCCCCACGATGTCTGGAGTTCCATTTTCCGCAATCCGGTGCCTTCCACGGACCTGGAGCGCGCTTCAACCAGCTTCACCAATTTCTTCCTGCACATTCACCCGGTCAAGGTGAACCGGCATACGCTGAAGCCGGCGTACACGCTGGGGCTGGGTCTCATCTCGCTCTTCCTGTTCTTCATCCTGGTGGCCACCGGCATCCTGCTGATGTTCTACTATGTGCCCTCCACGTCGCAGGCCTACGACCGCATGCTGGATCTGCGGGGCACGGTGGCGTTCGGCATCTTCCTGCGCAACATGCATCGCTGGAGCGCGCACGGCATGGTGGCGATGGTTTTCCTGCACATGTGCCGCGTGTTTCTGACCGGGTCGTATAAGAAGCCGCGCGAATTCAACTGGGTGATCGGCGTGCTGCTACTGCTGGTCACCCTGTTTCTGAGTTTCACCGGCTACCTGCTGCCGTGGGATCAACTGGCTTTCTGGGCGATCACGGTAGGCACTTCGATCGCCGGATACGCTCCGCTGATCGGCAAGCAGATGCAATTCGTACTGCTGGGCGATACCACGGTGGGACAGGAGGCGCTGCTGCGCTTCTATGTACTGCATGTGGCGGTGCTACCGGCGGTGCTGGTGACGCTGGTGGGCGTCCACTTCTGGCGGATTCGCAAAGACGGCGGCTTGTCGCGGCCGGAAGAGGCGACTCCCTCACGGCCGCGGCCCGAATTACCCGTCAGTGTGAAAACGCGGATCTACGGACTGCAGGGATTTGTGCGCGGCCCGTTCACGAAGGTCGGCAACACCTCGGAAGATTCGGTCTATAGCTGGCCCAACCTGCTGATGGCCGAGTTGTTCGTGTTCGTGCTGACGGTCTCGCTGATTCTGGTGGTCTCGCTGATGTTCAACGCGCCGCTGGAACAGCCGGTGAACGTGATGCATCCGCCGAATCCGGCGAAGGCGCCCTGGTACTTCCTGGGCCTGCAGGAGATGGTGAGCTACTCGGCCTTCTGGGGCGGCATCGGGATTCCCGGCGTCATGGTGGCGCTGCTGCTGATTGTGCCGTACATGGACAGGACCACTCACGGGGTGGGTCGCTGGTTCGCGCGGGAGAGGCTGCTGGCCAACACGCTGTTCCTCACCATGGTGACGCTCAACATCATCTTCATCATTATCGGAACATTCTTCCGAGGTCCCAACTGGACCTTCGTGTCCCCATTCTGAGAAAGGACTGAACGCATGAGACTACCACTAGCCATTGCAAGCTTCGTAGTGCTGATCGTACACGGCGTCGTCTTTTACGAACAGTTCTTTCACCGCTGGGAAAGGCATCAGACGGCATACTTCGAGCAGGCGCGCAGCCTCTCGAAGAACGCGGCGGAACGGGCGGAGCTGGAGAACCGCTCGCCGCACATCGAGCAGGTGATTGTGACGAGCTTTGGCGATACCCGGGTGGATCGCTGCACCACCTGCCACCTGGCGGCGGACGATCCGCGCTTCGCCAGCATGGGTTCTCCGCTGAAGACCCACCCCTACTCGGCAGCCATGGGCGACGTTTTCCGAAACGGGCGTTGGGAGCGGCGGCACAAGTTCTCGGATTTCGGCTGCACGGTCTGTCACGACGGGCAGGGTCGCGGTCTGGACAACTTTCACAGTCACGGCGAGGATGAATTCTGGCCGGACCCGCTGTTGGGCTACGTCACGCAAGCCACGTGGCGCAAGGACTTTGCTCCTCATCTGAAGGGCAAGGAGTACATGGAAGCCAACTGCGCGCAGTGCCACACGCAGGAGGATTTCGCGGGCACGCCCAACGTGAATCGCGGCCGCAAGCTGTTCTACGCGATGAACTGCTATGGCTGTCACAAGATCGACGGCATGAGCGAAGGCACGCTGGGTCCGGACCTGACTGAGGCGGGCCACAAGTTCAAGATCGACTATCTGTGGGAGTCGATCGTAGAGCCGCGCGCCAATCTGGCGACGAGTTTCATGCCCAAGTTCAACCTGGCCGAGAGCGATGTGCGCGCGCTGGTCATCTTCCTGAAGAGCCGGCGTGGTGTGAACTTCGCCGAGACCAGCCTGGACCGGTACAAAGCGCATGTGGCCAACGTCGCGGTGGTGATTCCGCCCGGCACGGCCAACGAGAAGGCGGGCGAGCAGTTGCTGAACGACCGGGCCTGCACCGCCTGCCACAAATTGCGCGACCACGATGGCGGCATAGCCCCAGACTTGAGTTACGAAGGGCTGATCCGCGACAACACCTGGCTGATGGACCACTTCCAGAATCCACGTTCGCGGATTCCCGATTCCATCATGCCCAGCTTCCGCTTTCCTTTGGAGGACTTCGACCGGCTCAGCGGCTATCTGGCCAGTCTGAAGACGCCTCCTCCGGCCATGCAGCCGCAGGAAACCTACAAAGCGCTGTGCGAGCGCTGCCACGGCGAAAAGGGCGACGGCAACGGGAAGGTGGCCTGGTATATCGACCCTTCGCCGCGCGATTTCACCAAAGAGGGCTTCATGACTTCCAAGCCGCGCGCGCGCTTTGTGGACTCCATCCGCAATGGCGTGGGCGGAACTTCCATGCCGCCATGGGGCCGCATCCTCAGCGCGGAACAGGCCGACTCGACACTGACCTACGTGCTCCAGAAATTCACCAAAGAGCCGGGCAAGGAGCCGAAGACGCATAACGTGCCGGAGAAGAATCCGGTGGCATCGTCGGCGGCTTCCATCGCGCACGGCGAGCAGTTTTTCCTGCAGCGCTGCACGGGCTGCCACGGCCGCAAGGCGGATGGCAAAGGTCCCAACTCGCTCGACATTTTGCCGCATCCCCGCAACCTGCGAAATACCTGGTTTGTGGACTCGACGGCGGATCGACGCTTCTTCGATTCCATCCTCTATGGCGTGCAGGGCACGGCCATGCCGGCGTGGATCGATTATGGATTCTCCAAAAACGACGTGGGAGACATTGTGAATTTCATCCGCAGTATTAACGTTCAGAAAGCCAGGAGCCAGCAGTATGCCAGCAAGTAGCGGACTTCTAGAAGCGCACCCGGATTCAGTTCAGGGCGGCGTGACACACACCGACACCACGGCCAAATGGTTTCTGTTGAGCGCCGTCGGATACTTCTTCATCGTGGGGATTATCGCCCTGACCATTGCCGCCAAGTTCTGTTGGCCGGAACTGTTGGGCACGGTGCCGTACCTTTCTTATGGGCGGCTGCGGCCGCTGCATGTCAACGGAATGCTGTTCGGCTGGCTGCTGGCGGCGGACATGGGGCTCAGCTACTACATTGTGCCGCGGTTGTGCGGCGTCAAATTGTACAGCGAAAAACTGGGCGTGGCCACGGCGGCGCTGTGGAATGTGATTATTCTGGGCGCGGTGGTTTCGCTGATGGCGGGCTGGAACCAGGGCTTCGAGTATGCGGAACTGCCGCTGCCTCTGGACGTGCTGGTAGTGATCGCCTGGGTGATGTTCGGCATCAACATCTTCGGCACCATCTTCACGCGCAAGTATCAACAGATGTACGTTTCGCTCTGGTACATCATGGGGACCGTGCTGTGGACGGCGTTCGTCTATATCACGGGCAACTTCGCGGTGGAGTTCACCACGGGCACCAATCAGGCCAACCTGAACTGGATGTATGTACACAACGCGGTGGGCCTGATCTTTACGCCGGTGGGCCTGGCGATTGCCTATTACTTCATTCCGCGCACTTCCAACACGCCGCTGTTCAGCCACCGGCTGAGCATGATCGGCTTCTGGTCGCTGGCCTTTGTGTATGTGTGGACGGGCGCGCATCACATGCTCCACGGGCCGATTTCCCAATGGCTGCAGACCATCGCGATCACGTTTTCGGTGATGCTGCTGATACCGGTGTGGGCAGTGGTGTACAACTTCTTCGCCACGATGAAAGGCCAGTGGTATCAGTTGCGCGACAACGTCTCGCTGAAATTCCTGATGTCGGGAACGGTCTTCTATTTATTGACCTGCTTTCAGGGTCCGATGCACAGCCTGCGCAGCGTCAACGCGATCGTCTCGAAGACGGATTGGATTCCGGGCCACGCGCACATGGCGCTGCTGGGCTGCTTCAGCTTTTTCGCGGTGGCCGGCACGTACTACATTGTGCCGCTGATGTGGAACACCAAGTTGTATAGCGACGCTCTGGCCAACTGGAGTTTCTGGCTGATCATGTTCGGCGGCCTCGGCTTCTTCGTGACGCTCTGGTTGGGCGGATTCTGGCAGGGCTGGCAGTGGAACAATCCGGCCATCCCATTCATCGATACGGTGGTGGCGCTGAAGCCGGTCTGGCTGGTGCGATTCTTCTCGGGGACTCTGATTTTCGCCGGGATTGTAGCCTTCGCGTACAACGTGATGGCGACCGTCATAGGGAGGCGCGAATATGCTCAATAAGGCCGATCGCAGCGCAACGATGGCAGTGACCGCATCGCTGCTGTTGTTTTTCATCGGCGGCCTGGTGACCACGGTCGTGCCGCCTCTGGTGGACAAAACGTGGGGCAAGCCGTTCGAGAATCACGACCCCTCAAAAGGTCCGACGGGCAAACTACTGCCCTACACCGCGATTCAACTGAAGGGCCGCGCGATCTATGTGCGGGAAGGCTGCTGGTATTGCCACACGCAACAGACACGCACCCTGGTGGCGGATACGAAGCGGAGCGGCTGGAAAGGCGTGGATTCGCCGATTTCGACGCCGGATGAATTCGTGTACGACAGTCCCCACATGTTCGGCACCAAGCGCACGGGTCCGGACCTTTCGCGCGTCGGCGGGAAGTACGACACGCAGTGGCACCGCACGCACTTGCGCAATCCGCGCGACCTGGTGCCCGGGTCGGTGATGCCCACGTTCCCCTGGATCGCCAACGACGAGAAGGAATTCACCGCGCTGGTGGCGTACCTGCAGACGCTGGGACGCGCGAAGGACTGGCGTCCGGATAAGGACTACGAGAAATGAGCGACTATACCTGGCCGAGCGTTTATTTCGCGTACTTCTTTTTCTTCCTGTGCCTGGTGCTGGCGGTGTATTTCTGCCTGCGTTCCCGCAAGGACGGGTACTGGAGCAAAGAGGGCGAGGACATCAAATACCACGTTTTTGAAGACTGGCAGGCGGAGTCGCGTGCCACGGGAGCTGACCATGGAACCCACCAAAGAAACTCTTAAGGACTACGCCGGGGGCTGGATTCAGGAACGCGAAGGCACCGAGGTGCCGGCGTTTCTGAAATTCGCCTACATCGTGATTGCGGGCGGCGCCGTCGCCTACTTCCTGATGTATATGTACGGCGAGACGACGCATCCGGATCGCGGACCGTTGGTGCGCGCCATGAATGCGGCCACCGAGGCATCGGCCGGACTGATGTACGCGATCGCGGCGCTGATTGTGATTTACGGCGTCACGGTGGTGCTTTTCTCCTTCGGCAAGTCGCACGACTGAGGACACGTTCATGCAGAATGGCTTCTACCAGGTCCGCGTACCGGACGCCACCGATTATTGGATCGAGATGGTGAAGTGCCGGCACGCCTGCCCGGTCCACACCGATGCTTGCGGTTATGTGACGGCGATCGCCGAGGGCCGGTACGAAGAAGCGTACCGGATTGCGCGGGCGACTAATCCGTTCGCGTCGATCTGCGGACGCGTGTGCGGAGCGCCGTGCGAGAGCAATTGCCGGCGCGGCGATGTGGACGCCCCAGTGTCGATCCGCCCGCTGAAGCGATTCGTGACCGAACAGTTCGGTCCGGAGACGGGCAACTACGCGCTGCATCGCGACGCGGCCAATCAGTTGATGCTGCCGCCGAATCGCGGCGACTACGAGCGCATCGCGGTAGTGGGGGCGGGGGTGAGCGGACTGACGGTGGCGCACGATCTGGCGCTCATCGGCTACAAGGTCACGGTGTTTGAAAGTGAGGCGGAACCGGGCGGCATGCTCACCGCCGGAGTGCCGGTGTTCCGTCTGCCGCGGCAACTGGTGTGGCACGAGATTCAGGCGATCCTCTCGCTGGGCGTGGACCTGCAGTGCAAGAAGAAACTGGGTCGCGATTTCACCATCGCAAGTTTGCGGGCCGAGGGATACGCGGCGATCTTCCTCGGGATCGGCCTCCCAAACGGACGCAAACTGAACATGCCCGGCACGGACGCCGAGGGTGTGATCGACGGCATGGATTTCCTGCGCGCCTTTAACGCGGGCACACCGCTGCCATTGGGCAAGCGCGTCATCGTCATCGGCGGGGGCAATGTAGCGTATGACGTGGCACGCTCGGCGGTGCGGCCGCATGACGAGCAGGTGGCGTATGACGTGGCACGGTCGGCTCTGCGGTTGAGCGCCGATAAGGAAGTCCACGTGGTTTGCCTGGAGAGCCGCGAGGAGATGCCGGCGGACGATATCGAAGTCCACGAGGGCGCCGAGGAAGGCCTGCACCTGCACAATCAGCGGGGTCCGCGCGAGATTCTGGTGCGGGACGGCAAGGTGGCGGGTCTGCGGACGGTGAAGTGTACGGCGGTCTTCGACGCGGCGCGGCGCTTTAATCCGAGCTTCGACGAGGCGATGGTGGAGGACATTGCGGCGGACAGCGTGATCTTCGCCATCGGGCAGACTTCAGACCTTTCGTTCCTGGATCCGAAGGACGGCGTGGAGAGCGAGCGCGGCCTGATCAAGGTGAATCGCGAGACTTACCAGACGACGGCGCCGGACGTATTCGCTTGCGGCGATATCGCACACGGGGCGCGGCTGTTCATCGACGCCATTGCGTCGGCGCAGATAGCGGCGCGGTCGATGCATGATTTTCTGCGCGGGACGCGGACGGATGTGGTGGTGCGGAAGCAATGGTCGCCGGCATCGTACACGATGGCGGAGGGCTGGAACGTGATCGAGCGGGAGCAACCCGCGGCGCTGGAAGCTGACAAGCGGTCGGCGTCGCTGGACATTGTGGAAGAGCGGTACACGGAGGCGGAGGCGCGGCGGCAGGGGTCGCGGTGCCTGCGGTGCAACGTCAACACGGTCTTCGATACGGAGAAGTGCGTGGCGTGCAACGGCTGCGTGGATGTGTGCCCGGAAAGTCTGATCGCGCTGGTGGGGTTGAGTAAGCTGATCGAGGATCCGGCGTGGATGGAGCAGGCGGTAGAGGCCTTCGGCGATATCAGCGGATACGCCCCGGCCGAGTTGGATGCGATGGCGGCGGTAATGATGAAGGACGAGACGAGCTGCATCCGGTGCTCGCTCTGCGCCAGCCGCTGCCCCACGCAGGCGGTGGTGATGAAGCGCTTCGACTTCTACCGGGAATGCGTGAGTGTGGCGACGCGGAATCCCCGAGTGATGTATGGGTGAGGAACGTAGGAAAGCGCCTGTCCCACTTTAAAACAATGATGGAAATGGCGGTCATGTTCGGGTTGGGGCTGGTGAGCAGTTTGCACTGCTTGCAGATGTGCGGCCCCATCGTAATGGCTTACAGCGTGTCGCTCTCGAATCCGCGGCGGATGATGGCGGCGCATGCGGCGTACAATGGCGGCCGGATCCTCACCTACATGCTGCTGGGCGCGGTGGCCGGGACCGTCGGGTCGGGGATCGGCATGTTGGGACGGATGGCGGGAATGGCGGCCGGTGCGCGGATTGTCTCCGGCGCGGCGATGATCGCGATGGGAGTGGTGCTGGCGCTCCCGAAATCCAGCCTGGTGCAGATCGGGCGGCCGCGCGTTACGCAATCGATCGGACGGTGGATTACGGCGCCGCGCCCGGGCAGCAAATTCACCCTGGGCTTGACGCTCGGGTTCCTGCCGTGCGGTCTGATCTATGCGGCGTTATTGAAATCGTTGGAGTCCGGCAGCGCGCTCTCGGGGAGCCTCAATATGCTGGCCTTCGGACTGGGCACGGCATGCGCGCTCTTTGCGATGGGGCTGGCGAGTTCGTTTGCCGGCGCGCGGCTGGGACCGTGGAGCAATCGACTGGCCGCCGTGTCCGTTACGTTGTTCGGAGCAATTCTTCTCTGGCGCGGAATCGCCGCGCGGCCAATCTGCCATGGGTAAACAACTATCATGGCATCGCCTCAGGAAGGTCCTTCACCTGGTTTGCTTCCTGGTGTTTCTGGCGCTGCCGTTCCTCAATATCATTCGGGCCGATATTCCACACCAACGCTTTTATTTCTTCGGCACGGAGTTCTGGATCAATGAATTCGCGAGTATCTTCTTCGCACTGATGTTTCTGATGTTCCTGGTGATCGTCTCGTCGGTATTTTACGGGAGGGTTTATTGCGGGTACATGTGCCCGCAAATGATTTTCAGCGAGGCCTCGGTTTCGCTGGAAACCTGGCTGCGCCGGAAGTTGAAGAAGCGGAGCCCTTGGGTGGCGCGCGCGGCTTTCTACGCCGCCATCGGCGCGGCGTCGGTGGTGCTGGCCTTCGTCTTCATCTCATACTTCGTGGAGCCGCGCGACCTGCTCCACCGGTTGTCGGCGCTGGACATCCACACGGCGGGTGGCATCTCCGGGGCCGCAGTCACCATCGTGACTTTTCTGGATTTCAGCCTGGTGCGGCAGAAGTTCTGCACCACGGTGTGCCCGTACGGCTATTTGCAGGGCATGTTGGGCGACGGCAACACCCTGATGGTCCACTACCGCGATGACCCCAAGCAGTGCATCGAGTGCAAGAAGTGCGTGCGGGTCTGCCCAATGGGCATCGACATTCGCGAATCGCCGTTCCAGATCGAATGTGTTCACTGCGGCGAATGCATCGATGCCTGCGAGGAAATCATGGGCCGCTTGAAGACGCCCGCGCCCGGCCTGATCCACTACACCTGGGGTGAAAAGGGCGAGCGGCTGAACGACTCGACGCCGCGCCCGTGGTACCGTCGAGTGGGTCTGCGCGACGCCAAACGCGTGGTGGTGCTGCTGTTGCTCACCTGCTATGCGGGCGGACTGTTCGTGGCGTTTTCGATGCGCCACGCAGTGCTGGTGCGCATCGCGCCGGTACGCGCCACACTCTATCGCGTGGATAGGGAAGGCCGCGTCTTCAACCGGTTCCGATATAGCGTTTCCAATCGCGGCCACGCTGCGACGACGGTGATCCTATCGGTGCGGCAATTGCCGGGCGCGACGCTTTCGCTGCAGCCCAATCCCATTCCGGTGGCGCCGGGCCAAACGGCGGAGGGGGAGTTCGAAATCTCCACGCCGCCCAAAACGCAGACCACGCTGGTAAGCCACTTCACCATCGAGAGCAGCACCGTGCCCGAGCAATCGCGGGACTCATTTCCCATGACATTTTTGGCGCCGTCAGAAAGGCAAGGTCCATGAAAAAATCGCAACCAGTTCCGGCTCTAATTCCGGTCCTCGTATTCATCTCGATGCTGTTCATCGGCATTCTGATCTTCGCTTACGTGGAGACGAAGAAGGCGAATCCTCAGATGATCGAGGTGGGACAGGTCAGTCCCGCGACTCTCGCCATTGGCGTATGACGTGTTCGCTGTGCGGCTTGGATTCAGGATCGTCGACATTCTGCTGCGCGGGATGCGAGAACGTGTACTCCATTCTGACGGAGAGCGGAGTGCTGGCGTCCGGCCAGAACTTCCGCGAGAGCGACCTGTACCTGCGCAGCCTGAAGCTGGGTCTGATTTCCAACCGCGCCGCCGCGCCTCCCGACGTCCCACCGGACGCGGAGACGCGCGAGGCCGTTTATCGATTGAGCGGCATGTGGTGTACGTCGTGCGGCTGGTTGATTGAGCATGCACTGACGCGCGTGCGCGGGGTAGCTTCCGCAGAGGTCAACTTCGCCGCCGACCTGCTGCGGGTGCGCTACTGCCCGCAGTACCTGCCCGAGGACCGCATCGTTTCCCATGTGGAAAACCTGGGGTACCGCGCCTCTGAGTACCCCGGCAAGAACAGCGCCGCGGACGCCGAACGGCAAGACCTGCTGCTGCGCACCGGCATCGCCGCGTTCCTTTCGATGAACGTGATGACGTTTTCGCTGGTGGTGTATACCAGCTACTTCCAGAAGATCGGCGGCGGCGTCACACGCTACATTCCTTTTCTGCTGATGGCGCTGGCCACGCCCTCGGTGTTCTATTGCGCCATGCCGATTCTGCGCATCGCGGCGAACGGAGTGCGGCTGCGCGTGCTGCGCATGGAGTCTCTGCTGGCCATGGGCATTCTGATGGCGTACGGCTACAGCGCGGTGCTGGCCTTCCGGGGCAGCAATCATGTTTACTTCGATACGGCCTGCGCCATCGTGACGCTGGTGCTCACGGGCAAGACCATCGAGCGGGCGGCGAAGGAGAAGACCGCGCGCGCCATCGCACTGCTGTATGGCCTGATGCCGAATAAAGCGCGCGTACTTGCGGACGGGCGCGAGCGGTTCGTCTCGATCGATGCTCTGAAGACCGGCGGCCTGTTCCGCGTGAAATCCGGCGAGCGCATTCCCGCCGATGGCGTCGTGCGCGAAGGACGGTCGCATGCGGACGAAGCGGTGGTCACCGGCGAATCGGCGCCGCGGCCCAAGGGACCGGGAGATCCCGTGGTGGGCGGCAGCATCAACGTGGGTGGGGTGCTGGAAGTGGAGGCCACGCGCGTGGGTGCGGACAGCACGCTGGCGCGCATTGTGCAAACGGTGGAACGCGCGGCGTCCAGCCGGACGGAAGTGGAGCACACGGTGGACCGCGTGGCGCGCCTGTTCATTCCCGCGGTGCTTGCCCTATCGGCGCTGACCTTCGCGGGATGGCTCTATCGAACGGGGAGTCCGGCGGATGCGATGCTGCATGCCATCGCGGTCCTGGTAATTGCATGCCCCTGCGCACTAGGCATCGCGACGCCGCTGGCGCTGACGGCGGCCGTGGCAGGAGCGTCGCATCGCGGCATACTGGTGCGGGATGCGCGCGTGCTGGAGACGATTCGCTCGGTGGACGTGGTGGTGCTGGATAAGACCGGCACGGCGACCACGGGCGAGTTCGTGCTGCTGGGGACCACCGGCGATACCAGTCGCATGGCGCAACTGGCGGCACTGGAGGCGCTGTCCGAGCATCCCATCGCGAAGGCCGTCGTGGAGGCGTACCCGGCCGTGGGCGTGGTGGTGGAGGACGTCAGCGTGTATACCGGAATGGGGATCAGCGGCGTGATCGGCGGGATCCGGTATTTCGTGGGGAACTCGCGATTGGCGGCGGTGTTCGCGAAGAATGCAGGCCCGGAGTCCTGCGATACCCCTGTCTACTTTGGGTGGGATGGCGAGGTGCGCGGCGGTATGAGCTTTGGCGACCGGGTGCGGCCCGATGCGGCCTCGCTGTGCGCCGGTTTGCGGCGGCGCGGGATTCGGACGATGCTGCTCTCCGGCGATTCGGCGGAAGCCACGGCTGCCATCGCCAGAGAGATCGGCGCCGACGAGTGGCGTGGCGAGGCGACTCCCGATGAGAAAGTTGAAGCCGTGCGCGCCATGCAGCAGGCGGGCGCGGTGGTGGCGATGGTGGGCGATGGCGTGAACGACGCGCCGAGTCTGGCGCAGAGCGACCTGGGAATCGCCCTCGGAACCGGCGCCGATATCGCCATGCAGGCCGCTCCGCTGGTCTTGATGGGACGGTCGCTGGAAGGGGTCACGGACACATTGGATCTGGCGCAGCGGGCTTTCCGCATCGTGCGGCAGAACCTGTTCTGGGCCTTCGTTTATAACGCGGCGGGAGTAACCCTGGCGATTACGGGCGTACTGAATCCGATACTTGCCGCGGCAGCGATGGTGCTGTCCAGCCTGTCGGTGATTGGGAACTCGCGGCGTCTCGCGTAGCCGATTTGGCGGCATGGCGCTGCTTCCAGTGCATCCACCGGTCGGACAGCCAGATCATGAGCACGGTCACAAAGATGGTAGCGAGGGCCGCCATTCCGGCGCTCATGGTGCGTTTCACGGGCGCGGCGACGATGCCGTAGACCAGCATGACGTGTACCCAGTAGACCATCAGCGAATTCTTGCCCAGGCACTGCATCCAACTCCAGCGCGGACCCGCCGCATAGTCGGTCCAGAGGAACGACCCGGCCATGATCAGCAGCGAGATGCCGACGCGGATCAGAATCAGAGTGGGGCTGTTCTGCCAGAAATCCGACTTGGGATAGATGGAGTAGGGAATGTTGGACAGGTATTGCGCCACCAGGATGAGGCCGAAGCCGACCAGCACACTCCACTGCATCACGCGCTCGAAGCGCTCCTCCGGCGTGTGTTTGACAATGGTGCCGAGCCCCAGTCCGAAGGCGGCGTAGGCGGCGCAGGGGAAGAACGGGAAGCGGGCACGGGCGGCCACCGGCACCAGGTATTCCTGAAGCAGCGGCGGCGCGCCGGCCCAATTCAGATTGGCGAGTACCGGCGACAGACCGGCGATGGCCAGTCCCGCAGCCAGGGCGTAACGGGCGCGTCCGCGGGCGTCGAACACGGCGATGACGGAGAGCGCCATCAGGGCCACACCCATACAGTTGAGGATGTCGACCTTCAAAAGCTCCTGGAGCGTGCCTTTGGGAAGGCTGAGCACCCAGTTGCTCAGGCGGAACAGGAAGGCAAGCACCAGGATGTAGCCGGAGCGTTTGAGGGAAATGAGCCAGCGGCGGAGCAGCGAAGGCTCGCGCTTTTCCAGACTGTCCATCTGGAAAGCCAGGGTCATGCCGGCCATAAAGAGGAAAAGCGGCGCGGCCATTCCGCCTATGAACTGAGACAGCACGTAGGGTCCGCCTTCGCGGATATCCATCCGTGAGAAGGAGTTAAAGGTGTGGCACTGGATCATGACGACCACAGCCAGTCCACGCATCCAGTCTAAAAAGGGAAATCGCTTCACAAAGGCGGACGAAACTCCGTTCACCCATGATAGCCGAATCAGGCCAGGAGCGAGGCGGCGGCGGGGTCCAGATAGAGGGTGGCGGAAGAGTGGCGGCGGAGAGCCGAGGCGGGGCAGGATTCCGCAATCGGATCTTCCAGCGAAGTCTTCACGGCAACTGCCTTGTGAGGACCATTTACAAAAACCAGCAGGCGGGGGACGCGGAGGAAGAACGGCACGGTGAGAGAGAGTGCGCGGCGCGGCACATCCTCGATGCGCTCGAAGGCTCCGTCGTGGACCTGCTGCATGCGGCAGACGTTGTCGAGTTCGACGGTGCGGACGTCCCGCGGATCGTGGAAATCGCAGACGGGCGGATCGATGAAGGCGAGGTGGCCATTCTCGCCGATTCCAAGGGCGGCCATGCAGGGCTGAGCCTCGCGGAGGAGGTCGGCATAGCGGCGGCACTCGGCGTCGAGATCGGGTGCATCGCCGGCCAGGGGATGGAACGCGGCGACCGGGACGTGGTCGATGAAGCGCTCGCGCTGGAAGCGGCGGAAAGATGCCGGATGCTCGGCGGACATGCCGGCGTACTCGTCGAGGTGGAATGTGGTGACACGGTCCCAGGCGACGTCCGGCTGGCGGCGGAGCGCGGCGAGGAAGGGGTCCTGCGAGACGGCGGACGCGAGCACGATGGCGGCCTTGCCGCGCGCGGCGATCTCGTCGCGGATGATGGCGGCGGCGATTTCAGCGCCGGCGGCGCCGGCTTGGTCGCGGTCGGGGAAGACGAGGACTTTGAGCTGGTCGCGGGAAAAGGAGCGCGTGGGCACGATTCATTTTAGCTGCCGGTGCGGTGATGGCGGGGCGCAGGCGTGTCCGGCTTACTCGTACCGGAGCGCGATCACCGGCGATATTTGAGTGGCCCGGCGCGCGGGAATGATGGCCGCGGCCAGGACCACGCCGAGGAGCACGAGCGGCACCAGGACATAGGTGAATGGATCCGTAGCGCTGGTGGCGAACAGCATCGTCTGCAAGACGCGCGTCAGCGCCAGCGATCCAACAAGCCCGATCCCGATACCCAGTAACGCCAGCGTCGCGGCCTGCCTCACCACCAGGCGCACTACATCGCCGGGCCGTGCGCCGAGCGCGACGCGTACGCCGATTTCCTGAGTCCGCCGCGCCACCGAGAACGCGATCAGCCCGTAGATTCCCACCGACGCCATCAGCAGCGCCGTCGCCGCGAACAGGCCCAGCAGCAGCGTGTGGAAACGCGGCTCGGACACGTCCAGCGACATCGCCTGCTCCATGGTTCCGACGCGCGCCACGGTCGCCAATGGATTGGCCGAGTGAATCTCCCGCCGCAGCGCTTCGGCGACGGCGGGCGCGCCCTCCGAGGTCCTCACGGCAAGAAACATCCTCTGCAAGTAGTTCTGTTCGAGCGGCATGTAATACGCCGCATCGTGATCGCGGACCTCGGACCGGCCCAGGTACTTCACGTCTCCCACGATGCCCACGATTTTCATCCACGGATTGCCGGAGCCTGCGCCGCTGGCACGCAAACGCTCGCCGATCGGGTCGCGTCCCGGGAAGAAGCGGCGGGCCATGCTCTCGCTGAGAATCGTCACCGGTTCGGACGACGCCGTGTCGTGCTCGTCGAAGTAGCGGCCGCGCAGCAGTGGAATGCCGAGCGTTCGGAAATAGTCCGTGCCGGCCGTGATGTCCGAAACGATGGGGTTGATTTCACCGGCCACCACGGGCTGTCCTTCGATGCCGAAGGTATCGGCGTCGCCCTGCCGGTCGGGCGGCAGCGAATCGGAGACCGCCGCGGATTCCACACCCGGCAGGGTCAGCGCACGACGCACCACGTCCCGGTAGAAAGGAAGTCCCACGGCCGCATTGGCGTACTTACGATCGCCGGGCGAAATCGTCATAGTGAGGATCTGGTGCGCGGGCGCCTGGAAGCCGCCGCCCACGCGTTCCAGCCGGTCCAGGCTGCGCAGAAAGAGGCCGGCGCCCACCAGCAGCATCAGGGACAGCGCAATCTCCGCCACCACCAGAGCAGACCGCGTGCGTGCCCGATTGCGTCCCGCGGATCCCGAGCGTCCGCCGTCGTTTAAAGAGGAATTGAGATTGGCGCGCGCACTCTGGAGCGCCGGAAACAACCCGAAGAGCACACCGGTGAGCAGCGTGATGCCGGCCGTAAACAGCAGTGCGCGGCCATCCAGCCGCACGGACTCCATGAACGGCAGACTGCCGGGGTTCCACCCATGCAGGATCTGAATGGCGGCGTATGCCAGCGCCACGCCCGCGACGGCCCCCGCGCCGGCCAGCAGCAGGCTTTCGATGAGTAACTGGCGCACCAGGCGTCCGCGCTCCGCGCCCAGGCTGAGGCGCAGCGCCATTTCGCGGTCGCGCGCCGTGCCGCGCGCCAGCAACAGGTTGGCGACGTTTACCACCGCAACCAGTAACACCAGCAGCACCGCCCCCATTAGCACTTCGACGGGCTTCCGCATATCGCCCGCGAACCAGTCGCGCAGTTCGAGCACGGGCATGGTGAGCCGCTTGTATTCGGGATTCTGCTGCATCATGCGCAGGCCGGTGGCGTTGGTGTCCGCCTGCGCCTGCTCCATGGTGACGCCGGGCTTCAACCGCGCCAGACCGCGATAAATCCAGGGGCCGTAGCGCGTGGCCGGTATCTGTTTGAGATTGACCCACGCCTCGGTGTTGACGCTCGGGCAGCGGACGCCGTTGGGCATCACACCAATTACGGTGAAAGGCGCGCCGCCGATCAGGATGCTGCGCCCCAGCACGTCGCGACTGCCGCCGAAACGCCTTCGCCATAACGCTTCGCCGATCACCACCAGGGACGGACTGGCGGCCTGATCTTCTCCGTCGGCAAAGGTGCGGCCCAGCAGCGGCGCCACGCGCAACGCCGGGAAGAAGCCGCTGGTTACCGAGGCCCCGAGCACCTGCTCCGGCGCGGACTCCGTGCCGCCCAGGTCTAACCGGATGTTGCTGAAGATGGCGGGCTCTTCGAAGGCATGGTTATTCGCCTTCCACATTTCAAAATCGCGCAGGCAGAGCGTGCCGTAGGCGAAGTCGCGCGGGTAATAACGCAGACACACCACGGCGATGCGCGAGCTATCGGGATAGATCAGCGGGCGGAGCAGGACGCCGTAGGTCACGCTGAACATGGCGGTGTTTGCGCCGATGCCCAGGGCCAGCGCCAGGACGGCCACACACGTAAAGCCGGGATTTTTTCGCAGCGTGCGCAAGCCGTAACGCACGTCCTGCAGAATCTGCTCGAGCCACTGGCCTGCCCGGGCCTGGCGCACTTCTTCCTTTACCTGGTCGAGACCGCCGAGTTCGATGCGCGCCGCGCGGCGTGCGGCCCCGGCGCTCATGCCCGCGCGAAGATTACGGTCGATGAGCTGGTCCAGGTACGCGCGCAACTCCTGGTCGAGGTCGGTCTCCACGGCGGATTTGCGGAAGAGATTTTTCAGCAGGCCCACGGTTCAAACTCCTCTGTTCAGGCTCCTCCGTTCAGGCTTCGAGCGCGTTTTGCATGGCCAGGGCGATGGTTTCCCACTGGCGGCTTTCGGTTTCGAACTGCCGGCGTCCGGTGGCGGTGAGGCGGTAATACTTGGCTTTGCGATTGTTTTCGGATTCGCCCCAGGACGAACTGAGCCAGCCGGCCTCTTCCATGCGATGCAGGGCGGGAAACAGCGAGCCGGGCTTCACCACGAACGTGCCTTTGGTGATCTGCGCGATACGGCTCGAAATGCCAAGCCCGTGCATCTCCTCGAGAGCCAGCGCCTTCAAGATGAGGAGATCGAGAGTGCCTTGCAAAAGATTGGTTTGTCTGCCGGCCACGCGGTCCGCCCTTCCTATAGAAACCCTATAGAAGACTACCGCTGTTTGTATAGACTGTCAATAGGTGACGAACCGCTAATCGGCCTCGTACCAATCGAAATGCACGGGCTTACCGTCCAAGCGCCAGTTTTCCGGCACGGTGGTATCGAGCCAGTCGAGCGGGACGGCGGGCTCCTGCGGACGGGCGGCGGCGGCGAGAGCGGCTTTGAGGGCCGGCTTCTGTTCGGGCGTCACCGCGGCCGGGTCGGCGGAGATGAAGAGGGCGGTGCCGCTGCGCGCCACCAGGTCGAGCCATTGAGCAGTAAGCTTCCACGGGATATCGCGCGTGATGGGGACGCAGTCGGGGTCGGCGTCGAAGAAGGTATTGTGCTGCGGCATGCGGAAGGCCAGGGTGTTGACGCCCATTTTGCGCGTGCGCGGCCACTCGCGGCCGCTGGTATCGTCGCCGATGCGCTGCGATTCGACGAGTCCGGCGGCGAGGTGGCCGACGGTGTTGCAACCGATGAGCGCGACGTCGCCCGCGGCGTTGCGGATGGCGCGGTAAAGGTCGGCAACGATCTCGGCGGTGGTCTTGGAGCGATTCTGGAAGTGCCAGCCGCGGTCGGTAAGGTCGGGACCCATGTCGAAGCCCCACCGGCCGGTGAGATCGAAGGTGGAGAAATCGTGTTTGATTAGCTGGTAGCCCCAGCCGCGAATGGTGGCAATGCCGTCGGCGATGTAGGCCAGTGCTTCTGGAATGCTGGGGTCGAGGGTGATCAGTTCGCCTTTACTGCGGCCTCCGGCGGGCGGGAGCCGCCAGCTTTCGGCGCGCTTTTCGACCGTGAGCGTGGGTCGCGTCCAGAGGCCGGGGCGCACGCCGAGATCCTTCATCTGGCGGGCCAGCGCGGCCATATCCGGATACTCTTTGGCGGTCTGTGCCGTGGGGCCGGCGCCATCGCGAGCGGCGCCCCAACCCATATCGATGACGACGTAGGGAGCGTTGCCGGAATTGGCGGGCATGAGTTCGGCCATGAGTGCGGCGTCTTTGAGCGTAGCGGCGGATGAGACATTGCGGCCGTAGGCGTAATACCAGTTGTTGCTGCCGTAAATCGGCTTGGCGGGTAGACGGGGCGATTCGCACATGGCTTGGCAAAAGGCGCGCGGAGTGGTAGACGTGCGCGCGACGATGGTGGCGGCCTGGAGGCGGCGGTCGCCGAGTTCGACGCCCGACCCGCCGTTGGAAATATCGAGCCAGAGAGTGACGCCGCCGGCATCGCTCTGCCAGGAGCAGATGGAGGCAGCGCCGGTCTTGACGCCATATCCGTGAGTGGCGGCGGCTGCGTGGACCAGGAAGTACCAGGGCATGAGGCGCTCGCCGGAGAGTCCGCGCCATTCCAGATCGCCATAGGAGCGTTCCCAATGGTCACCGAGGAAGCGGGCGCCGGCGGGAAAGGCTCCGTGCCAGCGCAGACGCAGGCGAGTGAGGCGGGTCTTAGGAGCGGTCACGGAGACAACGGATTCGGGGCCGGACTTGCCGCGACGGACTTCCGTAGTGACTTCCACGTCGTTGGCCTGCCACCGATCACCGGAGCGGGTGAGGTGGAGCAGGGAGGACCGGCCCTCGCCATAAGCGGAGACGAGATCGGGCGGACGGAGCGGATCGGGCAGCGAAGGCCCGGTCGGCTGGCCGGGCAGCGCGGAGACGCCGGCGAGAGTGGTGGCACCAAGCAGGAAGGTGCGACGTTGCATACTCCCATTCTCGCGCGTCAGCGGGCTGGCATAAAAGGCCTCAAAAGGCAGCGCGTGGCGCTGTCGCAGAGGGCAAAACGCGATCGTCCATTCTACTCGGGAACTTGTACAATGAGCGCGTATGTTTCGGATTGCAGTGCTGGCAATGTGCCTGACGGCGATTCAGGCGCAGGAGACGAAGTACCCGCCGCAGGGGCAGCAGTTTCCCGGCCCGCCCACCAAGGCCGACACGGCCGAGTGGCTGCGCGAGATGCAGCAGTATCGCGAGGAGCGGCGTATCCGCGCGGGACTGAACGGCGACCTGTATGCGCGGCCCGAACTGCAATGGGCGCAGAGCAGCTTCATGCAGCCGCAATCGATGGTGGAGGATCGCTACCTGTACGACCCGGCGGCGCGGCGCTACACGGTGGACCGTTTCCTGACCGATCTGGACAAGCGCTACGGCGGCATCGACAGTGTGCTGCTATGGCCGGTATATCCCAATATCGGCATCGACAATCGCAATCAGTTCGACCTGCTGCGCGACATGCCGGGCGGGATCGCGGGCTTGCGGGAGATGATCGCGGACTTCCACCGGCGCGGCGTGCGCGTGCTGTTTCCGACGATGCCGTGGGATATGGGGACGCGCCGGGAGCCTCGCAGCATGCCGGAAACGCTGGCCGGCCTGATGAAAGAGATTGGCGCCGACGGCGTGAACGGCGACACCTTCGGCGGTGTGCCGCGTACGTATCTGGAGGCGGCCGACGCGGTTGGCCATCCTCTGGTGTTCGAGCCCGAGGGGTATCCGGACGGCGACGAGATGCTGAACTGGAACAGCATGTCGTGGGGCTATTGGAAATATCCGTTCGTGCCCATGGTGAGCCGCGGAAAGTGGCTGGAGCCGCGCCATATGGTGAACGTCTGCGACCGGTGGAATAAGGACAAGACGGACAATCTGCAGGCTGCGTTCTTCAACGGCGTGGGCTACGAGACCTGGGAGAACATCTGGGGCATCTGGAACGGCGTGACCGAACGCGACGCGGAAGCGATTCGCCGCGTGGCGAAGGTGGAACGTCGCTTCGCCGAATACCTGGTGAGCGGCGCCTGGGAGCCGCACACGCCCACGGTGGCGTTCGGCGTCTTTGCCAGTAAATTCCCCAAAGATGGAAGGACGCTGTGGACGCTGGTGAATCGCGCGGTATACAACATCGAAGGACCGCAGTTGCCGGTGGCTGCGGAGGCGGGGATGCACTATTACGACCTGTGGCACGGCGTGGAATTGCAGCCTGTGAATGGCGTACTTTCCTTCGGGATGGAAGCTCTGGGCTACGGCGCGATTCTGGCGCAGCGGGAAAATGCCGACACGGCACTGACCACATTTCTGGGTGAAATGCGGGCGCTGACCGCCCGGCCCCTGGCGTCGTTTCCGAAGCAGTGGCGAGTGCTCCCGCAGCAGATTGTGCCGATGGAAAAGACGGCGCGGTCGGCGCAGACTCCGGCGGGCATGGTGCGGATTCCGGCGGCGAATTTCCGCTTCGAAGTACACGGCGTGGAGATCGAAGGCTCCGACGACATCGGCGTGGATGTGCAATACCCCGGCGAGGATTCGCCGCGCCGTCATCACGTCATGCAGGTGCCGGTGGCAGCCTTTGACATCGACAAGTTCCCGGTGACGAACGGGCAGTTCGCCGAGTTCCTGAGAGCGTCGAACTATCGTCCCGCGGACGACCACAATTTTCTCCGCGACTGGAAAGGCGGGACCTATCCCGAGGGTTGGGAAAAGCGTCCGGTGACGTGGGTGTCGCTGGAGGATGCGCGGGCGTATGCCAAGTGGGCGGGGAAACGATTGCCGCACGAGTGGGAATGGCAGTACGCCGCGCAGGGTCTGGACGGGCGCGCGTATCCGTGGGGCACCAACTGGTGCGACGAATGCGCGCCGAAGCAGGATCACGGCTACGACTTGCGCGGAGCGACACCGGTGGATGCGTTTCCGAAAGGCGCCAGCCCGTTCGGCGTCATGGACATGACTGGTAATGTGTGGCAGTGGACGGAGGAGTTGCAGGACGAGCACACGCGCGCGGCGGTTCTCCGCGGCGGCAGCTACTATCGTCCGGGAGCTTCGCACTGGTATTTCCCGGCAGCGTACAAGCTGACCGAGCACGGCAAGTATCTGCTCATCGCGCCCTCGAAGGACCGCGCCGGGACCGTGGGCTTCCGCTGCGTGAAGGACGCGCAGTGAGCGTGATTGTAAGCAGTACTAGCGTTTTGTAGAGAGAGCCTGCACCAGATTACGGAAATCGGCGGGGGGCGGACATTCGACCGTGACCGGCTTACTGGTCCTGGGGTGTATGAAGCGCAGCCGCGCGGCGTGAAGAGCGACGCGGTCGATGTGTGTTTCGGAGGCTTCCGCGGGGTGATATTTGCGGTCGCCGACCACGGGATTGCCGATGGCCGAAAACTGGACGCGAATTTGATTCTGCAGCCCCGTGACCAATTCCACGCGGACGAGCGAAGCGTCCTGTAAGGGCTTCTCCAGAGTGTAGCGAAGCTCGGCGCGAGTGGCCGTGGGATCATTTGACGGACGCAATTTTTGGAACATGCCCTCACGGCGGAAATAGTGGACCAGCGTCTCCTTCGGCGAAGCGAGCTTGCCGCGAACCACGGCGAGGTATTCGCGCACAGGCGTGTGCTCCAGGAACTGCTGGATGAGCGCCTCACGATCGCGCTCGGTCTTCGCAAAAAGCAGCACGCCGGAGGTGAAACGATCGATGCGGTGGACGACGAAGGGCTTCCGGCGCTCCTCGGCGAGCGACGCGGCGAGCACGGACAGAGCCGACGGCGTGGATGTGTTCTTGTGGATGGGGACGGAGGAGAGTCCGGCCGGTTTATCGAGCGCGACCACGGCATCGTCTTCGTAGAGTACGCGCACTTCGCCTTTTCTGGGTGGTTTCTTCATTTGCAGTGGTTCAGCTATTATCGCCCCTCGCCCGGTGGCTGTGCCACAATGCAAGTTTGACCACCACGTTGGACATTCCCCACGCAGCAGGCGCATTCGCGTCGGCATTCCTGGCCGGCGCCATCAATTCAGTGGCGGGCGGCGGCACGCTGGTCTCGTTTCCCACGCTGATCTGGCTGGGGCTGGATTCGGTGACGGCCAACGCCACCAGCACGGTGGCCATCTGGCCAGGCACTTTGGGTAGCGCCTGGGGCTACCGGCGCGAGATGCGGGAAGTGGAATCGCGCTTCTGGTTCATGGTGGTGCCGAGCCTGGTAGGCGGCCTGGTGGGAGCGCTGCTGCTTCGGCTCACTCCGGCATCCGTCTTCGACAAGTTGGTGCCGTTCCTGATTCTCTTTGCGACGCTGCTATTCATGGCGCAGGAACCCGTGCAGCGGGCTCTCAAGACGGCCGATGCCGAGACCCGAAAATCCACCGGTTGGCTGGTGTGGGGACTGCTTTTCCAGTTAGGCATCGGGCTGTACGGCGGCTATTTCGGAGCAGGTATCGGCATTCTGATGCTGGCCGCGCTCAGCATTCAGGGACTCACGAATATCCACGAGATGAACAGTCTCAAAGTGGTGCTGGGCGGCAGCATTAACGGAATCGCGGCCGCTTATTTCATCTGGGCGCGCATGGTCTACTGGCCCTACGTGCTGCTGATGGCGGTGGCGGCCATCCTGGGCGGATGGGGCGGCGCGGGGACGGCGCGCAAATTGGGCGGCAAGACGGTGCGCAAAATCGTTATCGGCATCGGACTTTTTATGGCGCTCTCGCTATTCGTGAAGAAATGAAGTAGTCATGCGAAAGCGGGCGATTCTGCTGGCGGCGTTGTGCGCGGCCTGCGCGTGCGGCCGGCGGCCTGACCCGCTGCCTGGCCTGCCCCGCGTGTTCCTGTGGGCCTGGGAGCATCCGGAGCACCTGACATTTCTGGATCCTCACAAAGTGGGTGTGGCATTTCTGGCGCGGTCGGTAAACTGGCGCGGAGGAGCGATCACTTCCGCACCGAGACTCCAATCTCTCGAAGTACCGGCGGGCACGGCGATGATCGCAGTAGTGCGGCTGGAATCGCAAGCGCCGCCACTGCCGGATGCGAAGTTGGTGGTCGCCGAGGTGTTGAAGGCGGCCGGCCTGCCGCGGGTGAGGGCGCTAGAGATCGACTTCGACGCTCGCGCATCCGAACGCACCTGGTACACCGAATTCCTCAATGGATTGCGCGCGCGGCTGCAGCCCTCGATGCCGCTGACGATTACGGCGCTGGCATCGTGGTGCGAGGCCGATCCGTGGATCCGCAGTCTGCCGGTGGTGGACGCGGTGCCGATGATGTTCCGAATGGGTGCGGCCGACCCTCGGGATGTGCGGGAGTATTCGCTGGACGTTTGCCGGAACAGCGTGGGCGTTTCGACCGACGAAATCGCGCCGGTGGTTCCCCGCGGACGGCGCCTCTTCATCTTCCATCCGGGACCATGGACGGCGGAAGCATATCGTGGTGCAATGCAGTTGGCGCGGAGGTTGCAATGAAGCACGGGTGGATTCTCGGACTGAGTCTGCTGCTGTTGCTCGTGGTGGCGCCGCACTATGTGGATAGCTGCTCGCCCGGTCCGGCGGAACTACGCTTCGCCACGTATCACAATCCGCTGCCCGAAGATTTAGCGCACGGCCGAGTGGGCGTGCTGCGGCCGCACTTTCGGCGGCGATACCTGCTGCTGGCCTATCGGGACCTCTCTGGCGTGCCGTCGACGTTGCCGCATGAGGAGGTGCGAAAGCCCGAGCAGACCTTGACCTGGCTGGATGCCCGCAAACTGGTGGCCGGAGCGCCGGCGATCGAGAAGATTGACCTGGAGCGGAAGGTGCCCGGCGAGGACTATCAGTTTTACGTGAATTGTCTGGAGGACGCGTTCACGACGGCTGCGGCGACGCTGCAGCAACGCGCGGCCGAGTGGGGCGCGGCGAGTCCACTGACAGCCGAGTGGCTGCGCGGGCAGGATCAGGTCTTCCAGAACTGCTCGGGCGGTCCGGCGATTCCCAAGGCCTGGGCCGGCGGCAATGCGAAACTCGCGGCGGATCGCGATTATCAGATCGCCGCTGCCGAGATGTATGCCGGGCAGTATGACCAGGCAAGAGCGGATTTCGACCGGATCGCGGCCAATCGCCAATCGGCATGGCGCGACACCTCGCGATACGTGGCGGCGCGAGTCTCCATAAGGCAGGCCACGATGGCCAAAGATGCGAGCCAACTGAACGATGCGGAAACGCGGTTGGATGCAATCGTGAACGACGCGTCGGCCGGAGCGTGGAGGGAGCGTGCGCAAGCCCTGCTGGGCTTTGTGCGGGCGCGGACTCAACCACGGCAGCAACTGGTAGCTCTCGGCGATCAACTGATGAAGCCGCGTTCCAGCGAGCAATTGGAACGCGTGCTGGTGGACTACACATCGATTTGGGACCACTTGTCCCCGGCCGAATCGGCGCCGCTGAACAGCGATGTGGCGCATTGGATCGGCGTCTTCCAGAGTGAGCAGCCGGCCCTCGAGATCTGGCGCGAGAAGAAGACAATGCCGTGGCTGATCGCGGCGCTACACCATGCGGGAGCCGGCGAATTGATTACCGCGGCGCATTCGGTGAAGCCGGATTCTCCGGCCTGGGACAGCGTGACCTACTATGGAATCCTGTCGCAGATTCGCGCGGGGAATCTGGATGCGGCGCGCACGTGGACCGACGAGGCGATGGCCGTCAAGCCCTCCAAGGGAACCATGAATCTGTTGCGCAGTGAGCGGCTGCGGCTGGCGCGAGACTGGACCGAGTTCCTGCAATACGCCACGCGGCGCGCGGTGACCAGCAGTTCCGACGAAGATGAGTTCGACGATCCGATCGGCGATGCGGAGCTAAAACGACAGCCGGTGGCATTGGATGACGATAGCGTGTCGGCATTGAACCGCGAGGTTCCGCTGGCCCTATGGATCGACGCGACGAAGAGCCGTCTGATGCCGGCCAATCTGCAGGCCGACCTGGCTCAAGCCGGATGGGTGCGCGCGGTGGTGTTGGGCGATAGCGCCGCGGCGCGAAGCCTGGCGCAGCGAATGCAGCAATTGAAGCCGGCGCTGGCGGGTGAGATGGGCAAATATCTGGCGGAAAAAGACGCTGCTGCAGCGCGATTCACGGCGACGTTCCTGATGCTGCGCGCCCCCGGCATGGAGCCTGTGGTGCGCGCCGGCTACCCCCGCGACACGCCAGTGATGCAGATGGATTCGTTCCGCGACAACTGGTGGCTGTTGAAGCCGCCGGCCGCGAATCCGAATGAGCCCATCGGCAATCATCAGGCTCTGGCGGATCTTTACCCGGACGGCCATTTCGGACCAACGGAATTTCTTCCCGCGCAACAGCGGGCAGCCGGCGAGATAGAGTGGCAGGACCTGCTCCAACAGGCGGCGAGTTCGGTCGCCTATCTTTGCGCCAACGCCATCGAATGGGCGCGCGCGCATCCGCAGGATCCCAGAGTTCCGCAGGCGCTGCATTTGGCCGTGCAGGCGACGCACTATGGTAAGTCGGACAGGTCGAGTCCCTACTCGCGGCAGGCCTTTGATTTGCTGCACCAACGATATCCGAATTCGGAGTGGGCCAAGAAGACGAAGTACTGGTATTGAGGATCGCGTAGGATAGACGATCGACTCTTATTGTGGCGGCGTACGGGCAATCGCCGGTCCCGGCCGAAAATTAGCGACGCCGCGCTGTGGCAAACTATCCCCATGGACCGCGAGTGATGAGAGCCGTCTGCCTGTTGCTGATGGGTATGGCGCTGGTTCCCGGAGCGCTCGCCGCGGACGGGTACGTGGACGCCGCGGTGTGCGCGCAGTGCCACGCGGAGATCGCCAAGACCTATCGGGAAACGGGAATGGGCCGCTCGTTCTTCCGCATGCAGCCGCAGACCGCGGTAGAGGACTTCGCTTCCACCAAACCCTTCTACCATGCGCCCTCCGATATGTATTACCGGATGGTGGACCGCGACGGGAAGTACTTCCAGCGGCGCTGGCAGGTGGGACCGGACGGTAAAGAAATCAACATCGAAGAGAAGAGCGTGGACTTCGTGATGGGGTCGGGAAACCACGGCCGCACGTATCTGCACCTGACGGCGCGGAACACGCTGCAGCAATTACCGCTCGGCTGGTATGCCGAAAAGGGCGGCTATTGGGCGATGAACCCGGGTTACGACCGTCCCGATTATCCGGGCTCCACGCGCGCGATTTCCTACGAGTGCATGGCGTGCCACAACGCCTATCCGCAAATTCCGAAGGGGCATGAGGCAGAGGGCGCGGAGGCGCAGTTTGTGACGCCGCTGCCGGAGGGCATCGATTGCCAGCGCTGTCACGGTCCGGGCCAGAAGCATGTGGAAGCCGTACGGCGGAGCGGCGCGACGGCGCAGGAAGTCCGCGACGCGATCGTCAATCCGAAACGGCTGAGTCCGGAGCGGGAGATGGAGGTTTGTCTGCAGTGTCATCTGGAGACCAGCACGCAGCCGCTGCCGCATTCGATTCAACGACAGGGGCGGGGTCCATTCTCCTATGTACCGGGGCAGCCGCTGGGAGATTTCCGGCTGGCTTTCGATCGCGCGGCGCCGAACAGAAATCGCGTGGAGGTGGCGCATGCAGGCTACCGGCTGCGGCAGTCACAGTGCTTCCTGAAGAGTTCCGGGAAGTTGCGCTGCACCACGTGCCACAATCCGCACAATATTCCTCGCGGAGAGGCGGCGACGGCGCAGTATAACCGCGTCTGCCGCGATTGCCACGGTGCGGTGTTGGCGAACACCGCCATCGCGCCGAAGCACACGGCGTCCGGCGATTGCGTAAGCTGCCACATGCCGAAGCGGAGAACCGACGACGCCGTCCACATTGTGATGACGGACCACTGGATTCAACGGCGCAAACCGGCGGGGAATCTGCTGGCGGCGAAGGCAGAGAGTCGCGATACGGCTTACAAAGGCGAGGTGGTTCCCTACTATCCGGCGACCTTGACCGGCTCGACCCGGGACGTGTTGGACCGGGCCGTGGCGCAAGTTCGCGACGGCAGCAATTTGAAACTCGGATTGCCGCGGCTGGCCGCCTTGGTCGAGCGCTACCATCCGGCGGCGGCCGGCTACTACGTGGATCTGGCGGACGCTTATCGCGCGGCAGGCGATGGCTCGCACGCGGTGGAGGCCTTTGAGTCAGCGCTCCAGAAGCAGCCGGAATCGGAAATCATGCTGCTCAAGCTGGGCACCATGCTGATGGATTTGCAGCAGTGGGCCAAGGCGGAGACGGTGTACCGGCGCGCGCTTGCGGTGGCGCCGGACGATGCGGCGGCGTGGGGCCAACTGGGGTGGGTGCTCTGGCAGCAGGACAAGACAGCGGAAGCGAAAGCGGACCTGCAGAAAGGGATCGGTCTGGATTCGGATTTGCCGGACCTGCACAACTATTTGGCGAAGTTGTTTATCGGCACGCGCGACGGCGCGGCGGCCGAGCGGGAGTTTCGCGCGGCGCTGGCGACTGAGCCGGGCATCGCCGAATGGCAGGCGAATCTGGCCGGTCTGCTGCTTGCGAAAGGCGATACGGCGGAAGCAGCCTATCGCTTCGAGGAGAGCATCAAACTAAAGCCGGACTACGCGCCGGCGCATCTGGCGTATGCCCGGATGCTGGTGGGAATGCGCCGCAATGCCGAAGCGGAACAACAGGCGCGGGCAGCGGTGGAGTCCGATGCGAACGCCAGCGACGCGCACGAGTTCCTGGGATTTCTACTGGTGACGAAAGGCGATGGCGCCGGGGCACTCCGCGAACTGCAGGCGGCAGTGCGACTGGAGCCGCAGTTCGGTCGGGCGCAGTACGAATTGGGCGTCGTATTGTGGCAAAAGGGCGATGCCGCCCCCGCCGTGGAGCATTTGCAAGCGGCCGTGCGCAGCGGCGACCCGGAGGCGAAAGCCGCGGCGCAGCAGTTCCTTCAGAAGATCGGGCGCTAATCGGCTCCGGCGGATTCACTTGCATTTGCCTGTGCAAGCCACTTATAGTTTGAGTCCACAACGAAATATGAAGCCGCTCTACAAGGACGCTCAAGCGACGACTGCACGCCGCACCAAAGATCTCCTCTCGCGGATGACTCTGGCCGAGAAGATCGAGCAGATGATGGGTGTCTGGCAGAAGAAAGCCGAGACGCTGGTGGATGCCGAGGGCAACTTCGACGCGAAGAAAGCCAAGGCGGCATTCAGTCGTGGCAAGGGGATCGGGCAGGTGGGCCGTCCGAGCGACGCCGGCAAGGGACTGAACGCCCGCGGGACGGCGGAGTTGACCAACGCGATCCAGAAGTTTTTCCTGGAGAACACACGGCTCGGCATCCCGGTGATGTTTCACGAGGAGTGTCTGCACGGCCAGGCGGCGCTGGACGCCACCAGTTTCTGCCAGCCGATTGGCCTCGCGGCGACCTTTCGGCCGGAACTGGTGGAGTCGCTATTCACCATGACGGCGGCCGAAGCGCGGTCGCGCGGCACGCATCAGGCGCTGACGCCGGTGGTGGATGTGGCGCGCGATCCACGGTGGGGCCGCGTGGAAGAGACGTACGGCGAAGATCCCTATCTGGTCTCGCGGATGGGCATGGCGGCGGTGCGCGGCTTTCAGGGCGACGCCACGTTTCGCGGCGAGCCGCAGGTGATCGCCACGTTGAAACACTTCGCGGCGCATGGGCAGCCGGAGTCGGGAACGAATTGCGGACCCGTGAATGTGTCGCTGCGCCTGCTGCGCGAGACATTTCTGTTTCCCTTCAAGGAAGCCATCCAGAAGGCCGGCGCCATCAGCGTGATGGCGTCGTACAACGAGATTGACGGTGTGCCATCGCATGCCAATCGATGGCTGCTGCGCGACGTGCTGCGTAAGGAGTGGGGTTTCAAGGGCTTCATCGTGTCGGACTACTACGCGGTGTGGGAACTGAGTCAGAAGGCCGAGGTGCGCGGCCACATGGTGGCGAAGGATAAGAAGGAGGCCTGCGCGCTGGCGGTGCGGGCGGGCGTGAATGTGGAACTGCCGGAGCCGGAATGCTATTTGCACCTGCCGGAACTGGTGCGCAAGGGCGTGATCAAAGAATCGGAGATCGATGAACTGGTGGCGCCCACGCTGTTCTGGAAATTCCAGATGGGCCTGTTCGATGAACCGTATGTGGACCCCGACGCAGCCGAGCGCTTGGTGGGCTGCGACGAGCATCGCGACCTGGCCCGGCAGGCTGCGCGCGAAACCATCACGCTGCTCAAGAACGAGGGCGACGTACTGCCGCTGGATCTGAGCCGTTTGAAGACCATCGCGGTGGTGGGTCCGAATGCGGACCGAGTCCTGTTGGGCGGATACAGCAGCGTGCCGAAGAATAATGTCACGGTGCTGGAAGCCATTCAAGCCAAGGCCGCCGGGCGCGCGAAGGTGGTTTACGCCGAGGGTTGCAAGATTACGGTAGGCGGATCGTGGCAGCAGGATGAAGTGACGGCGAGCGATCCGGCGGAAGATCGCAAACAGATCAAAGAGGCCGTCAAGATCGCCAAGAAGGCCGACGTCATCGTGGTAGCGATTGGCGGCAACGAGCAGACATCGCGCGAAGCCTGGAGCTTCCAGCACCTGGGCGACCGGCCGAGCCTGGAACTGGTGGGCCGGCAGGACGAACTCGTGCAGGCGATGCTGGCGACGGGCAAGCCGGTGGTGGTGCTCCTGTTTAACGGGCGGCCTTTGTCGATCCGCTCGCTGAGTGCGAGCGTGCCGGCGATCCTGGAATGCTGGTATCTGGGACAGGAAACGGGCGGCGCGGTGGCGGACGTGCTGTTCGGCGAATTCAATCCCGGCGGCAAGCTGCCGATCACGATCCCGCGGTCGGTGGGACATCTGCCGGCGTTCTACAATCACAAGCCCACGGCGCGCCGCGGGTATCTGTTCGACGATGTTTCGCCGCTCTATGCTTTCGGGTATGGCCTGAGTTACACGTCGTTCCGCGTGGAGGATGTGCGGCTGGCAAAACTGAAGATCGCGCGCGATGGCTCGACGCGCGCAATGGCTCGCGTCACCAATACGGGCGGGCGCGCGGGCACCGAGACGGTGCAGATGTACATCCGGGACAAGGTGAGCTCGGTCACGCGGCCGCTCAAGGAATTGAAGGGGTTTGAACGGATTTCGCTCGAGCCCGGCGAATCGCGGGAGGTGGCGTTCGAGATTGCCGCGGAGCACCTGGCCTTCTACGACGTCGACATGAAGTACGTGGTGGAGCCGGGCGAATTCGACATCATGGTGGGCACTTCGTCGCGCGACTGCGATTTGCAGAGCGTGCTGCTGACGGTGAAGTAGGGAGAAACATGAAATCTTCCAACGAACGGCTGGGCTTTTTCGAAAAGGCAGGCTACAGCCTGGGTGACGCCGCCGCCAACTTCGTCTTCATGACGATGATCCTGTTCCAGTTGAATTTCTACACGGACACGATGGGGATCAGCGCGGCTGCCGCCGGTTCCCTGCTCTTGGTGGGCCGTTTGTGGGACGCCTTCTTCGACCCGATGATGGGCACGATGGCGGACCGCACCAACACGCGTTGGGGGAAGTTTCGTCCATGGGTGATCTGGACGTCGGTACCGTGGGGCGTGGCGATGATCCTGGCGTACACCAATCCGGGATTCGGAGCGAGCGGCACCATCATCTATGCCTGCCTGACCAACATGCTGTTGATGACTCTGTACTCGGCCAACAATACGCCGTATTCGGCGCTCACCGGAGTGATGACCGGAGACGTCAATGAGCGCACCAGTCTTTCCTCGTTCCGGTTTGTGGCGGCGATGATCGCGCAGTTGATCGTGGGTGGCTTCACGCTGCCTCTGGTGGCGAAACTGGGCCACGGCAATACCGCCAAAGGCTGGCAGATGACCATGGGCCTCTGGGCGATAGTCTGCCTGGTCTGCTTCGTCATCACCTTCTTGTCGGTGCGAGAACGCATTCTACCGGACCCGAAACAGAAGTCGTCGCCCAGGGAAGATTTCGGCGGGCTGCTCAAGAACGGGCCTTGGATCGCGATGTTCATCCTGACGCTGGCGCACTTCACCGTGGTGGCGATGCGCGGCGGCACGCTGTTCTACTACTTCCAGTATTATGTGAGCCAGCCGCGGTTATTCGACTTCCTGCAAGGCTGGGGACTGACGGGAGTCAGCGGGGGCATGTTCCATTCGCTGCTCAATACCTTCGGTCTGGTGGTGGATGCCAACCGGACGAATGTGGCGTCGGTGGGCTTTAGTCTGCTGAACATTACGAGTCAGTTTGTGACCGTGGCCGGCGTGCTGTGTTCGACATTCCTTTCCATCAAGTTCGGCAAGAGGGCGATCGCGATCATTGGATTCTCGTTGACGACGGTGTTTATGGCGGGCTTCATTCTGCTGCCGGCCGACGCCATCGGGACCACGTACCTGCTGGAATATATCCGCGCGCTGACCTACGCACCCACGATACCGCTGATCTGGGCGATGTTCGCCGATGTGGCCGATTACTCCGAATGGACCACGGGGCGGCGCACCACGGGCGTGATTTTTGCGACCATCCTGTTCGCCTTGAAGACGGGGCTGAGTTTGGGCGGCGCCACTGCCGGGTGGCTGCTCTCCGGTTACGGATACAAGCCCAACGCGGTACAGACTCCGCATGCATTACAGGGCATTCGGATGACGATCAGCCTGTATCCGGCGGTGCTCTTCATGGTGGTGATTGGCTGCCTGCTGAGCTATAAAATCGGCAAGAAACTGAATCTGCAAATTCAGGACGAGTTGGCGGAGCGGCGCAAGAAATTCGCGGTTTCGTAAAGGAGATCGAAGATGATCGGGAAACGGATGGTTCTAACGCTGGCCGCAGCGGTGTGCGTGCCGGCCGCGTTCGCGCAGGTGTCGCTGAAGGATGCATTCAAGAACGATTTCCGCATTGGCGCGGCGATCAATCAGGGCCAATTCGAAGAGCGGGACAGCCGCGGAGTCGCCATCGTGGAGGCGCAGTTCAATACGATCAGTCCGGAGAACGTGTTGAAGTGGGAGTCCGTGCATCCGCGCGCCGACGGATTCACGTTCGATGAGGCCGATAAGTACGTGGCATTCGGCGAGAAGAATCACATGTTCGTGATTGGCCACACGCTGGTTTGGCACAGTCAGACGCCCCGCTGGGTTTTCGAAGATGGCGCGGGGAAGCCGGCCACTCGTGAGATGCTGCTCGACAGAATGCACGATCACATCCGCACGGTGGTGGGCCGGTACAAGGGCCGCATTGGCGGTTGGGACGTGGTCAACGAGGCGCTGAATGAAGACGGGAGCCTGCGCCAATCGCAGTGGCTGAAGATCATTGGCGAAGACTATATTGCCAAGGCGTTTCAGTTTGCGCACGAGGCCGACCCGGCGGCTGAGCTTTACTACAACGACTACAGCCTCGAGAACGAGGCCAAGCGGAATGGCGCGGTGGCGTTGATCCGCAAGCTGAAGGAACAGGGCGTCCCAATTCGTGCGGTCGGCCTGCAGGGACACGACAAGCTGGATTGGCCGACAGTAGAGCAGCAGGACGCGACCATCTCCGCCTTCGCCAAACTCGGAGTGAAAGTCAACGTGACGGAATTGGACGTGGACGTACTGCCGCGCGCCACGCAGCAGAATACCGCCGACATTTCGGTAAGGGCGCAGGAGGATGCGCGGCTGAATCCTTACACGGCGGGGCTGCCGCCCGAGATGCAGCAGGCGCTGGCGAAGCGGTATGCGGAGTTGTTCGCGGTGTTCGTCAAGCATAAGGCTGACATGACGCGGATCACCTTCTGGGGAGTGACGGATCGCGATTCCTGGTTGAACGGATTCCCAGTGCGGGGGCGGACGAATTATCCGCTGCTATTCGATCGGGAAGGTGCGAAGAAGCCGGCATTCGACGCGGTGATCAAGACGGCTAAGTAGCCGGCGCGCGACTGGTTGGGCCGCGGTCGCCGGCGTTATCGAAGCGGCAGAGCGAACGGTCTACCCCAGGAAGCCTAGCTTGTTGGTGGGGAAATTGGCGATGTTCGGGAAGACGGCGGGCAGATTGGCTGCTCCCACGCCGAACCATTGCGCCAGAGTGGCTCCGTACTGATCCACGGCGGTGGTGGGGATCAGGGTACCGCGGGAGTTAGCGTCGTAGTTGCTGCCGAGGGCGAGCAGGGGGAAGTTGCCGAAGAACTGTCCGCCCTTGACGCCGGTGCCGATGACGAAGTGGTGGTTGCCCCACGCATGATCGGTGCCGTCGGTGCCGCTGGGCGACAGGGTGCGTCCGAATTCGGAGGCAGTAAACGTGGTGACGCTGCTGTCCACCAGAAGCTCCTGCGTGGCATGGTAGAAGGCCAGCACTGCCTGGCTCAACTGCTGCAGCAGAGTAGTCTGGATGGCAGCCTGACCGCCGTGGGTGTCGAAACCGTCGAGGCAGCAGAAGAAGATCTGCCGGGTCAGGCCGAGCTGACTGCGTACGGACATCACATTAGCCACGGTCTGGAGTTGCGCCGCCAGAGGATTATTGGCCGGGAACTGAGTCTGCAGCGTGACGTTCTTCAACAAGCCGGTAAGCGTGTTGGCGTAAGTATTGCCGCGCGTCAGGATGCCGTTCCCGGCCTGGACCAACTGCAGTCCGTTATCGAAACTCAGGAGTTGCTGCATGCCGTTCAGGGTCGCCGGCGAATTTTGTACGGCGGTCAGGGTGGCCATGCCGGTGTTGCCGCCGAGACCGGGAACAGGCGGCGGCACGCTGGCCGGAAAGGTCTGCTGGCCGGTGCAGAAGAGGCCGCAGGAAGACGTCGTGGTCATGGGCGGGAAGATGGCGCCCGAGTTCTGCGACTGCATCTGGTCCGTAATGCGGCCGCCCCACCCGCTGGATGCGATGCCGTTCGGGATGGCGCTCTGCCACTGGCTGCTCTGATCGGAATGGGAGAAGAGCGCGCTCGGCACGATGGCGCTGTTATTGCTGTTATACGCGGTGCGGTCGATGGGCTTCACGAGCATCCCCACATTGGCAAGCACGGCGGCGATGCCCTGGTTGTAGAGACCCTGGATTTCGACCAGGCTGGGGTGCAGCCCGTACGTATCGGCGCCATTCATGATGGGCAGCAGTGAAGCCTGAGGCAGTGCCATGCCCTGGCGGCCCTTCTGGTAAAGGCTGTAGCTCTGCTGCGCGGTGGTGATGGGGATGACCGTGTTGTGTCCGTCATTGCCGCCGGAGAGGAAAATGCAGACGAGGGCCTGGTAGCCCGTACCGCCCGCGGCGAGCGCGTTGATCTCGCCGAACTTACTCATGGCTCCCATGGCACTCATGGCAGTGACCGACTTTAAAGTGTCCCGCAGGAAATCGCGTCTGGAGCGAATTAGCATATCGATATCTCCTTATGTCTCTCTTCTCGGTCTAGTGCCACACGTTGTAGTAACTGGAAGATAGAATCAGGTAACAGGCCATTTCCACCTTATGCAGGGCGTCTGCGGGATTAGCGGCCACGGCATTGGCGATGGCCGTCTTCATCGCCGAGGGCATTACCCCGTGGGTCAGCGTCAGATCCAAGGCGCTCACCAGCGTGGCGGGGGTATTGGACAGCGCAAGGAAGGGCGTGATGTCGACAACAGTGCCGGGACCGTAATCCTGTACGGGATTGGAATACTGGCTGAAGAGATTGGACACCAGATTGGCGCGCAGGATGGCGGTATTGGGTGTATGGATTTCAAATTCGCCGCCGATGAGCGGAGTACCGGGAACGACATAGCCGGGCGAGTAGTAATTGAAGACGCTGGGCGAATCGAACAGGTCCTGACCCATGGTGGCGAGATCGGACGAGTAGTAATTCTGGTCGTTCATCTGACCGCCGAAGGCGCGAACCATGGCGGCGATGAAGAGGGCCGGTTCCTGCAGGTGGCCGTCGGTAGCCTGGTCGTTGCCGCCGTTATCGTTGGCGCGGGCTTCGGAATCCAGCAGAATGGCCGTGATGACGGCCTTCATGTCGCCGCGCACGCCCTGGCCGTTATTGTTGAAGGCTGCGGCCACGCGGGAAACATAGGCCGGGCTGGGATTGCTCTTCACCAGGTGCTGAATCATCTGGGTGGCCACGAAGGGTCCGACGTTCGGGTGGTTGAAGATGTTGTCGAGCGCATTGTCCAGATCCTGCTGCGGCGTGACACCGGCGGGCGCAATGTAGCCGTTGAGCAATTGCTTGGAACCGGTATCGTGTTCGGCAGGATAGGCCGCCATGGGTCCATAGCTGCTGATATAGCTGTCCCATTGCACGGTTTGGCCGGGCGGCGGCGCATAGGTCCAGCCGGTAAAGACGCGGGCGAACTCGGTGATGGTGAATTGCGAGTAAGTGGGCAGCGGTATGTGGTTGGCATCGTATTGGATGGTGCCATCCTGGTTTAGCATGTTGGTGCCGATGCTGAAGAGCTGCATCAACTCGCGGGCGTAATTCTCATTGGCCAGGCTGCCGGCCGCCGGATTGGCTTTGGCATTATTGGCCATATCGAGATACTGGCCCATGGCGGGACTCAAGGTGACGTCGGCCATGAGCTGCCGATAATTGCCGAAGGCGTCAGAGAGCAGCATGTTCTGGAACAGGACCATGTTTTCGTTCCAGATGAGCTTCTGAATGGAGGTAACGAAAATCTGGCTCAGGGCGAACGATACGCGCTGTCGCAACTGGTCGGGATTGGTGACGGCGTTGGTAAGGAAATGCGCCGGCATGCCTCCCTGATCGGAGACGATGATGTTGTAGTTTGAAACTTGCGGCATGGCGTACTGGGCGTTGAGCCAGGACTGGAAGCCGATGGTCTGCACATTCGCGGCGTCGGAAGGGCTGGGTCCGAAAGCGGACTGCTCCAGGAACCGGCGTGCGGCGGCCGCCGAAACTACTGCATTGGGAACGCCCACCTGCACCGGGAACGCGGCCGAGACGGACGCCCCGTTGCCGACGGTGAGACTGGCCGGGCCGGAGACACCGTAGAATCCGGTGGCCGAGAGGGCGTTATTGGAGTAAGTGGTACTCAGCGGCGCGCCGTTCAGATAGGCCACCGAGTTACTTTGGAAACCCGTCCCGGTAATCGGAATGGTGAAGATACCGAGCGGCAATTGACCATTCGTACCGGCGGAAGTGATGGACGGCGTGGGCGGGATGAGTGTGACGGCGGCGGCCGCGGAGCCGTTAGGCCCGGTGGCCGTGACTGTATCTTTACCGCTGGCGCTCATGGATAAGGGGGCAGTGTAAGCGCCGGCCGAGGTTACCGTGCCGTAAGTGGCGGTCCAGGTAGTGGCTCCGGCGGAAGTAAACTGCTGCGCGCCGCCTAGCGCAAGCGAGACCGCGCTCGGAGAAATCGTGGGTGCATTTGGATTCACCAGAGTCACGGTGGCCGAGGCGGAACCGCCGGGACCAGTCGCGGTGACAGTGGCTGTATTCGACGTCGGCATCGTGGTTGGCGCAGTGTAGAGACCCGCCGTGCTCACCGTGCCTGCGGTGGTGCTCCATCCGGTTGCGCCGCTGGAGGTGAATTGTCTGGTAGCGCCGAGGTTGACGCTGGCGGTGGTGGGGGAAATGGTCTGCGGCGGCGGTGGTCCGCTGGCCGCGAAGGGTATCAGAAATTGCGGTCCCCAGAGCGAGCCGGGATTTTGCACCTGGCAAACCACGGAGCCCGCTGCGCCCTGGTAACCAGCGGCTTTGAGTGTGGTGGAATTGACGAAGGTAGTGGGCAGATTCGCGCCCGCGATTTGCGCGATGGCGCCGCTTTTGAAGCCGGTACCGGTCAGGGTCACCGTGAAGTTGCCGGTGGGAACGGGGTTGGGAGTGACGGCGGTAATGGGGGGACCGGCCGGCGCGATGTTGACGTAAACCGTGGCGGAGGTTTTCTTGTCGGAGGCCAGCGCGCTGATAGTCACACCGTTGGCTGGAATGGTGGCAGGCGCGGTGTAGAGGCCCCCAGTGGTAATGGTGCCTGACTTGCCGTTTCCGCTGACAGACCAAGTGACAGTCTTATTAGTCAGGACGGTGACCGCGGCGCTGTATTGTACAGTCTGATTGACCCCGATGCTGATATAGCTCGGACTGATAGTCACTGTCTGGGCGTGCAGTGCAGGCATCAGGAACGGCGCTGCCGTGAGCAGGGCTAGCGCCATATTAGTTTTATTGAATTGCATTCTTACCGCATTCCTCCGAGTGGCCTGTTTAGGCTGTTCCGAGTGTAGACGCGGCTCTATCTCAGGTCACTACTAAAATTGATGGCAGTATCGCGGAGGAGTACTGGGGTGGTGGATGGTAGGCGGCGACTTGCTTTCGAAGGTTAGAAACAGTTCGGGTGAATGAGGGAATTCCGGTAACCCGCCTGACAAACTAAGCCCAGCTTATGGCAGCGGGCGGACGCGGATGTTGCGAAACTCTACCAAGGAGCCGTGGCCTAAGAATCCGATATGGCCGGTGGTGCGCGCGAGACCCGGGTGTTTCGCCAGGACTTTCGGCTCTTTGACGATGTCGAGGTCGGCATCGAGGATGATCACGCCATTGAGGACCACTTTGATGCGGCGGCCGTTCGCAGTGATTTCCTCTTCGTTCCATTCGCCCACGGGTTTGCGATAGCCGGTTCGCGCGGGGATGGCGTCGTAAACGGAGCCGTGATACTGCTCGGGCCGGATCTTGCCTTTGTAGACGTCGTCGCCATCGTCGAGGATCTGAATTTCCATACC
>DASZMZ010000082.1:0-5785 GCA_035551455.1 Candidatus Sulfopaludibacter sp. | reverse complement strand
CCGCTCATCGCGTCGCTGTTCAAGTCAATGATCGCGTCCACCACGGCTTCTTTGCCTCGCGAGCGGTTCGCGGCAAGGCGTGGAACCACCGCGCTGGCTACACGTGAGTATTTCATTGTGGAATTCCATCCCGATACCGATATGAACCGCGCGCGCGGCATCATTCTCAATATGGGACTCATCCCGCTGGACAATCCCGATCTAAATCCGTCCCACTTGATGTTTCAGATTGAACCGAACCGAGCGGCGGCAGCGCTGTCCGCCCTCACACTGCTGGACGAAGTGGCCTACGTCTTTCCGGCATCCCGCGAGCTGATTCTCAACATTCCGGCCCGCTACTATGCCGGCGCGCTCACCACCAACGGTCCCACCGGGCAATCCATTCCTACCTACGGGAATGGCTGGGACGGCCCTGGCTTGGGCTCCGCCACGGTCAACTACGTTTTTAGCCAGATGACCGCGCAGATCGGTACCGCCGCCGCGCAAGCTGAGATCGAGCGCGCCATGGCGGAATGGTCCAAGGTAGCCGCGGTCACTTGGCGGCGTGGCTCGAATCCCTTCGGGTCCGCCACTGTGAATATTCTGTTCGCCGCCTACGATCACGGTGACGGCTATCCCTTTGACGGCCCCGGCGGCATTGTCGCCCACACCTTCTATCCTGCGCCGCCCAACCCCGAGCCCATCGCCGGCGACATGCATTTTGACGATTCCGAGAGCTGGCAAATCGGCGCAAACACCGACTTGTTCAGCGTGGCGCTGCACGAACTCGGTCATGCGCTCGGCTTGGGACATTCCGATGACCCCACTGCCGTGATGTATCCCTATTACAAAATGGTCACGACTCTGGCCGCGCCCGACGTGGCCGCGATCCTCACGCTTTACGCTGCGCCGACTCCCGTCACTACCGTCCCACCTCCAATTCCGGTTCCGAATCCGACGCCGACGCCCACCCCAACACCCGCTCTGGGTCTGACAGTGAATGCAGTGGCTTCCACCACTACTGCGTCGAGCGTCAATTTCTCGGGATCGGCGGCCGGCGGGACTGGCGCCATCACGGTGGCGTGGTCGGCTAGCGGCGGCGCTTCCGGGACTGCCGCGGGACTCGCATCCGCCTGGAGCATCATCAACGTTCCGCTGGTAATCGGCACGAACGCTATTACGATCACAGCCTCAACTGTGGCGACCCACGTCTCGCAATCGGTGACGATCACGCGGCAATCCGTCATGACCACGGGTTCCGGAGGCGGTACCGGAGGCGGAAGCCCCGACACCACGGCGCCGGCGTTGACCATCACGTCGCCCTCTACCGGAACTATGTCGACGACCGCCGCCTCGGCCACCATTGCCGGCATCGCCAGCGACAACGTCGGGGTTACGCTGGTCTCCTGGGCAACCAACTTCGGAACCGCCGGAGTGGCCACGGGCACCACGTCTTGGTCCGCTGCAATCCCGCTTCTCGTAGGTAACAATTCCGTGACGGTTCGCGCCGTCGACGCCGCGGGCAACGCTGGCTGGCGAAGCCTCGTGATCGCGCGGCACTAGCCATGACTGTCGACAAGCCCCAACCGGCGGCGTGATACGCTAGTGGCGTCTCATGTTCCGCCGACTGTTCGTCGCCGTGTTGCTGTTCGCAGCCGCTGCCTTCGCGGAACCCGCGCCCGCCATTACCCCGCCCGCAGTCTTTTCCCAGATGGACCAAATGGTGTCCACCTTGGCGGAAATCACCGGCTGGCCCGTGAAGCGGAAGGTCCCTTCGGAGATCCTCAGCAAGGATAAGTTTCAGCGCTATCTTTCTTCGCATATCAAAGACAGCTCGCGCGACAAAGAAACGCGCGCCGAAGAGCTGGCGCTCAAAATGTTTGGCTTAGTCCCGCAGGATTTCAACCTCGGCCGCGAGACCGAAGACCTTCTGGGCGAGCAGGCCGCCGCCTTCTACGACTATAAGAAGAAGCGCCTCTACATCATCGACTCCACGCCGGCGGGCGAAGAGCAGCAGATGGCTTTGGTCCACGAACTGGCCCATGCGCTGGCCGACCAGCAGCATCCGCTCGGCAAATACCTCAACCAAGGCTCGCCCGATTCGGATGCGTCCACCGCCCGCGAAGCCGTCATGGAAGGTCAGGCGACGTGGCTCACTTGGGCCTATGAAGCCAAGCGCGCAGGAGGCAAGGGCGAAGTCCCACTGCGGCTGCTCGACCAGCTAACCCAGGAAACCGGCGACAATGCCGAATTTCCCGTGCTGGATAAAACTCCTCTGTATATGCGCGAATCGCTGCTGTTCCCCTATAATCAGGGCGCCCGCTTTCAGGACGCGGTCTACCGCAAAATGGGCCGCGGCGCGTTTGAAGCAGTCTTCGCGCAGGCCCCTGCCAGCACGCAGCAGATTCTTCATCCCGCGGACTACTTCGATAAGACCGCGCCAGTCGCCGTCGAGCCGCTGGGCATCGACCAGATCGTGGGCAAACAGAAGGCAGGGCAGTTCCGCGCCGTTATGGAAGGCGCAGTGGGCGAATTCGACCATGCGATCCTGCTGCGTCAGTACGTGGGGGAGCGCGAAGGCACGGAAATGGCCCGCCATTGGCGCGGCGGATCGTTCCGGCTCTATGAGCACAAGAAAGACAACTATCCTGTGCTCTCCTATGTTTCGCAGTGGGACACGCCCGAATCCGCCCACGCTTACTTCGTGCTCTACCAGCGCATTCTCAAGGGAAAATGGAAGAAAATGGAAGTGAAATCGGCAACCCCCACGGAGATCTCCGGCAAAGGCGATTCGGGCCGCTTCACGGTACGGATTTCCGGCACCTCCGTCCAATCCGTGGAAGGTCTGAGGTAAACTGAACTTATGCGAAACCTTGCTATGCGAGTCCTGGCCGCTACCGCGTTCGTGGCGCTTACCGTTTCGGCTTATGCCACTCCTCCGGTGCCACGCAAATCTCCGGAGTTCACAATCACCGAACCCTCCGGCAAGCAAGTCCTGCTTTCCAGCCTGCGGGGCAAGATTGTGGTGATGCCTTTCATGTTCACCACGTGTCCCCACTGCCAGCGCGAGGCGCAAATGCTCACCACGCTGCAGAAGGAATTCGCAGCGCGCGGAGTGGTGATGATAGGTACCGTCTTTAACGACGCCAACGCCGCCATGGCGGCTCAGTTTGTCAAGGAATTCAACGTCGGCTTCCCGGTCGGCTACGCCACTCGCGACCAGGTGGTCAGCTATCTGGGACTCTCGGTGCTCGACCGTTGGGTGGTTCCGCAAGTCGCCATCCTCGATAAGAAGGGCAACATTGTGGCGCAGACGGCGGCGACCGGCACGCCGGAACTGCAGGACGAAACCTACCTGCGCAACTTCCTCGACAAATTGGTGAAGGAAAGCTCCACTACGTCGAAAGCCGCCCCCGCCAAGACTTCGGCGAAGGCCGTTGCCAAAAGCAGCGTCGCCAAGAACAACTAGCTTCGGGCGCGGGCGCGGCACTCACGCCAGGGAAGCGATCGCCTCGGCAATTTTCTTGCCGTGGAAGCGGCCGTTCTCGATGAAAATCTCATTGGTGTGCATTCCTGCCACCAGCACACCCGCCAGATACATGCCCTTGCGATCGCTTTCGAGCGTCTCGGGGTTTGTGTAAGGCCGCCCCGACGCGGGATCGAAATGGATGCCATGCGCGTCCAGAAATTTCGTGTCCGGGCGATAGCCGGTCATCGCAAAGACAAAATCGTTCTTCAGCGTGACCCCGCCTTTCGGAGTGTCTAGCCGGACTGAGTCTGCGCGGATCTCCGCGACTGTCGAATTGAAATACGCCGGGATCTCGCCGTTCTTAATGCGATTTTCAATATTCGGCTTGATCCAATACTTCACGTTGGTGTGAATCCCGGGGCCGCGATGCACCAATGTGACCCGCGCGCCGGACCACCACAACTCCAGCGCACCAATCGCAGCGGAGTTCTTCGCCCCGATCACCAGCACGTCGGAATCGTAATACGGGTGCGCTTCCTCGTAATAATGAATAACCTTGGGCAGGTCCTCGCCCGGAACATTAAGCCTGTTCGGGACATCATAGTAGCCCATCGACAAAATCACTTTGCGCGACTCATATTGCTGCGGGCATCCCAGGCGATCGACGGCGTGCGTGACGAAGCGCCCGTCTTCGCCTGTGATCTTTTCCACGTGCTGATACTGACGGATATCCAGCCCATAATGCGCCGCCACGCGGCGATAGTATTTGAGCGCCTCGCCACGCACCGGTTTTTCGTTCAGCGAAGTCATCGGAATGTCGCCGATCTCGAGCAGCTCCGGCGTGGTGAAGAACACCATATTAGTTGGATAGTGATAGAGCGAGTTCACCACGCAGCCCTTGTCGATCAGCACCGCGTTGAGCCCGCGCCGTTTCAGTTCGATGCCGCAGGCCAGGCCCGTGGGCCCCGCGCCCACGATGACCGCGTCGAGTGCAGACGTGATCTCGGCCACGTTCTAAAGCATCCCCTCGACGCTTTTATAGACGTCTGCCAGCGCGCCATCCAGCGCGGCCGCGTCCTTGCCGCCGGCCTCCGCCATGTCGGGCCGGCCTCCGCCCTTGCCGCCCACTGCCTGCGCGACGGCGCCCACCAGCTTGCCCGCGTGAACTTTCGCCGTCAGGTCTTTCGTGACGCCGGAGACAATAGAAACGTTCGAGTCTTCAGCGGCCCCCAGCACCACGACCGCTGTCTTCCATTTGTTCCGCAGCGAATCCACTAGCGTGCGCAACTGCGGCCGGTCGAAGCCGTCGACGCGGGCGGCCAGGACCTTTACGCCCTTGATGTCGCGCGCCTGACTTTCGAGATCTCCGGCCTGCGCCTGCGCCATCTTGGTCTTGAGCTGCTGTACTTCGTGCTCCAGCGATTTTTCCTTGGCGACGAGCTTGTCCAACTGCTCCAGTAAATCGCCGTCCGAAGCCCGCACCAGACTCGCGACGCCGGCGAGCTGAGTTTGCGTCGACTGAAACCTGCGCAGCGCTTCCTCGCCGGTGACCGCCTCGATCCGGCGAACGCCCGCCGAAATGCTGCCCTCGTAAACAATCTTGCAGATGCCGATATCGCCCGTTCGCGATACGTGCGTGCCGCCGCACAGTTCCTTGCTGAAGCTGTCGATCGACACCACGCGCACGTGTTCGCCGTACTTCTCACCAAAGAGCGCCATCGCGCCAGTGGATAAAGCTTGATCGAGGTCCATCACGTCGGTGTGCACCACGCGATTCGCCAGGATCTCCTGGGTCATTAGCCGCTCCACTTCCGCGATCTCATGCCGGTCCATCGCTGTATAGTGCGTGAAGTCGAAACGCAGGCGCGATGGTTCCACCACGCTTCCCGCTTGCTTCACATGCGTCCCCAAGACCCGGCGCAAAGCCGCATGCAGAAGATGCGTGCCAGTGTGATTGCGCATGGTGGATTCGCGGGAAGACACGTCCACCTTGGCGATCACGTCATCGCCCACCGTCACCGGCCTCAGCAACTTCACCTTGTGAACGGTCTTGCCAGGAGCGCCATTGTATGCCGATTCCACCACCGCCACGGTGTCGCCCGTCGTGGCCGAAACCAGCACGCCCGTATCTCCCACCTGCCCGCCAGCCTCCGCATAAAACGGCGTGCGATCCAACGCGATCTCGCCGTCGACCACCGCCACCACTTTCGCCGGAGCTTCCAGTGTCTCGCGTCCCACGAACTCAGTCTTGGGAAGCGCTTGAATCTCGGGACGTGCCTGCGCCTTCTCCGCGCCTTTCCAACTGGCCCGCGCGCGCGTCCGCTGCTTCTCCATCTC
>DASZMZ010000081.1:0-1660 GCA_035551455.1 Candidatus Sulfopaludibacter sp. | reverse complement strand
AGCATGCTATAACGAATAATGGTTTTGCGGACCCGCTCCAGCACGGCCAACTCTTTCACTATTGTAGTGTTTAATGATGGATCCCCAGCTTCAGCAACGCGCGGCGAAAATTCGTCTGCTGCTTATGGACGTCGACGGCGTGCTTACCAACGGCCTGCTCTTTAACGTGCCAGCTTCCGAAGGACAGATGATCGAGACGAAGGGTTTCAACGCTCAAGACGGCATCGCGCTGCAATGGCTGAGATGGAACGGCATCCAGACGGGAGCCATCAGCGGGCGCGAATCGCACGCGCTGGAGGTCCGCGCCAAGCAAGTGGGCATGACGTATGTCTACCAGGGCCACATCGAGAAAGTGCCGATTCTGGAGGAAATCATCCAGCTCAGCGGCTTTGCCCTCGATGAGATCGCCTACGCGGGCGATGACTTAACCGACGTTCCGATCCTGCGCCGCGCGGGACTGGCGCTTGCTCCGGCCAACGCCCGTCCGGAGGTGAAGCGCCACGCGCACCATATCACGGCGGTGCCCGGCGGCGAAGGCGCGGTGCGCGAAATTGTGGAGATATTGCTCCAGGCCCAAGGGCACTGGGACGGCCTGCTAAAGAAATACGAGGTGGAGTGAGTGGCGAATCCGAAAATCGGCATTGAGATTCTTTCCGCCTCCGGCCCCGGGATTCTGCACGCGACCACCGGTGTGATAGCACGGCATCGGGGAAATATCACCAGCGTCGAAATCATCGAAGGCGGTGAAAGCGGCACCGACCACACGTATTTCGAAATTGAGGCGCAGGGCGATCCCGGGCCGATGCTGGAGGATCTGCGGCAGCTTCCGATTGTCCGCCATGCAGACCAGGTAGAGACCATGGAAAAAATCTATGGGAAACGAATCATCATCGTGGGCGGCGGTGCGCAGGTAGGGCAAGTTGCCATGGGGGCGATTCTTGAAGCCGATCGCCACAATATTCGCGGCGAGCACATTTCGATCGACACCATTCCGCTGGTTGGGGAGCAGCCATTGGCCGCCGCCGTCCGCGCCGCCGGCCGGCTGCCGCGCGTGAAGGCCATCGTGATGGCGGGATCGCTGATGGGTGGCGATATCGAGACCGCGGTGCGCGAAGTGCGCGCCCAGGGGCTGCTGGTGGTAAGTCTCAACATGGCGGGCAGCGTCCCCGATGCGGCCGACCTGGTGGTGACGGATCCGGTGCAGGCCGGCGTGATGACCGTGATGGCGGTAGCCGACACCGCAAAATTCAGCGTGGGACGCCTTACGCGCAGAATTTTCTGACGGGTTTTCCGAGCGACGTCCCGTCAGGCCGTCAGAGCCTGCAACTCCGCAATTTCGCGCCGCAGTATTTGGAGTTCATGCAGGGCCGCCCCAAAGTCACGCCCGCGGGCCGCTAGTTCGATGCGCTGGGCGCATTCACTAAGCGCGCGCGAAGCCAGTTGCTCGGCGGCTTCGGATATCTTCCGGGACTCGCTGCCAAGCGTTGTGCCATCGGCTTCGGCCGCGGCGGCTTCCAGGCGCTCCAGGCGCTCGGGCGCCAGTTGGAGGAACACTTCAAGCAGATCGTTCGCCATCTCGGCGTCTTCGAGCAGCAACCTGGTCGTCACGGCATTGTCGGCAACAGGCGCTGGCGGCGGTGGAGCCGCGAGCGTTTGTTCC
>DASZMZ010000080.1:0-6786 GCA_035551455.1 Candidatus Sulfopaludibacter sp. | reverse complement strand
TCGAGCGTACCACAGCTGGCTGCTAGTGCATCGTCGCGGCCACGATCCAGCACAAGCCCAGCGCCACGGCGCCTGCCAGAATTGCCGCCGCCACATTGTGTTCGTGGACAATCTCCTTCCACAAATCGAAGGGCGCCAGTTTGGCCAGAATGGTGAAGGCAATGGCAAATACCACAACCCCCAGGCCGGCGAACAGGAGTGCGTTGACGAGCGGGAATTCAGTCATGGTGGTGTGTACTTCTCATTTAAAAGGATTGCGCCCGGGGTGGCAACCATTGGTAGAATAAAAGGGAATCTGCGGGAGTAACTCAATGGTAGAGTCACAGATTTCCAATCTGTTGGTTGCGGGTTCGATTCCCGTCTCCCGCTCCATCCCCACCCTAAATTTCTTTTCTGCTTAGCACCTCTCATTCCATTGTTCATGATGCCGCTACCGTGCCGCCTCGTTCGTGAACGAACATAACGGCAGTCCGCGTGCTTCCCAAAACGATCGAGGTTTGCGATACCTGAAAGGGAGGTAACTGATGTCGGGACGAGCCATCGCAGCAATGAAAAAGAAGCGCCACGGGGAGCCACAAAAAGCGCAGGCGCAGGTCACTCAGCCCGTTTCTCTGGAGGAGCGAATCCGCGTGCGTGCTCACGAAATCTATTTACAGCGGGCAGGGCAGGAGGGATCGGAAATTGACGATTGGCTCCGCGCCGAGATGGAGATCACGGGCGCCTGATCCGGCATTTCTAGGCTCCAGGCTTGTCTGGAACGTGAGCGGGAGCCTTCTGCATTCGCATGAGTTGTTCTACCGGCATGCTTTCTGAAGGCGTGCGTGCGGCCCCACCCGTCCCAGGCTGTCGCGGCGGATCTCCGCCGCTCGGAGGAAGAAACTCCGCCGGGAACTGGACCTCGGGGATTCGCTGACCCGCCGGGATGGGCGCTACAATTTCCGGAGTGATGATCACCATCAGTTCGCTGTTGCTCCGATTGATGGTCCGGCTTTGAAATAGCTTTCCGAGCACCGGTATGCTGCCGATCCCCGGCACTTTCGAGAGGCTCTCGGTTGTCTGGTTGTCCAGCAGGCCCGCGATCACGAACGTCTGCCCGCTCTCCAGTTCGACTTCGGTTTCCACTCTCCGGGTTGAAGTCCCTGGCACCGTTGTTCCAGCCACGCTCACCGAGTTCGTATAGTCCAGGGCGCTCACCTCGGGCGAAACTTGAAGCCGGATGGTGCCACGAGGCGTCACGACAGGCAGGAAACCAAGCTTGATGCCATATTCCTTAAACGAAATGCTGATCGAGTTCGTGCCCGACCCGGGCTGAATCACGGGAAACGGAAATTCTCCACCGGCCACGAAATGCGCCGGAGTATTGTTGATAACCATCAGGTTCGGCTCGGCCAGAAGCTGCAACTGCCGCTTGGACTCGAGCGCGTGAATGGCGGCCGCCAGATTCAAATCGCGCCGGAAGAGGAAAATATTCACAGCCTGACTGAGCGAAAATGGCGGCCCGCCCGTCTGGCTGATAGGTGCGCCTGTTCCGACCGCCGTCGATTGATTCGCCGCCCCACTGGCGAGGTCCAGCCCGATATCGCTGACCGCTACCCGGTCCACATTCGCGAATTTTACCCGCAGTAGAATTTGCGGCTCTACGGCGGGCACGTCGACCCGCAGAAGGTTGACCGTCTTCCCCAACGTCGACGCCATCGCGATCACCCGCTCGGCGGCGTACAGGTCTTTCACCCTGCCGCGCACAAAGACGTCTTTATCGTCGAGCGTGACAGTCACTTCGCTGCCCGGCAACTCCCGGGCGATTTGCTCCCGGACGGAGTTCAGGCGTCGCGGGTTGGACTCCACCACGAGGTCATAGGTGATATGGCTTTCATCGTCCAGCCAGACCACCAGCGAAGTCTCTCCCGCGAGTTTCCCGTTGATCAGGATCTGCTTCGGGCCAATCACGACCGACTCGATCAGGTCACTGTTCGCCGTGGCGATTCGCTTGATTTTCACCGGGCTGTCCACCACCAGCGATTTGCCGACGATCACCGAAAGCTTCGGCGGGGAGGCTTCTGCTCCCCAGACGGCAGCTTGCGCCAACACCAACAGTAAGATTGCTCGAATTCCACGCGACCAGCGCATGTCAAAACCATCGGCCGAAACCTTGCGGGACTTTATACGTCTCGGGAGACTAATGCTTCAGCCGCCGCCGTCCGATAGATAGGCGTGTTGTCACAGAACAGAATTCGAATCGCCCTCCACACGCAACAGCCGTTCGTGGCGGAGGGGGTCGCGGCGGTGCTACGCCGTGTGCCGGATCTCCAACTCGTGGCACCGAAGCCTCGCCTGGATATACTGGTGGTCCACTCGAGTTCCGGTATCAGCCTATCCGAACTCCGAGAACTCCACGCCTCCTGCGGTGCCTGCCGGCTGGTCCTCTGGGGTGAGGGCCTTACCGGCGAATTCGCGTTTCAGGCTATCCAACTTGGTGTTCGCAGCATCCTCCCGGGTACTACCCCGGTAAATGACTTCCTCGAAGCCGTGCGCAAAGTACATGAAGGAGGACTCTACTTCGAAAACGGTCTGATCGAGAGCGTTCTCTTGCAGAAGCGAATTGTACTGACAGCCCGCCAGGGCCAGATTGTCTCCCTGGTGGCACAAGGCCTGAAAAACAAAGAGATTGCCTACGCCATGGGAATTACCGAGGGCACCGTCAAAGTTTACTTATATAAGCTCTTTAAAAAACTGGGCATGCACGACCGACTGGAGATGGCGCTCTACGGTCGTCAGAACCTTTTTGCCGGGCGGACGGGCCTGGAAAGCGTCTCAGCGCCGGTGGGTCCGGCGCCGTTCCGTTTCCCGCGTGGAGCATGTCTCGCACTGCCTTGCCGGGCCTAGCGCCTCTCTATTCCGCCTTGCTATTGCGCCGTCGCATGTAAATCATGACGCCCAACGCTACCGCCAACACTCCGCAGATCAGGCGCACCGTGTTTGAATCCATCTCGAATCTCCTTCCCTTTCCATATCGGCCATTACATGTTTTCGATCATCGGCATCAGGTCGCGAACCAGCTTCGTCATCACCGGACCGATCGTGACCACGAACAACGAGGGCAGCACGCAAAAGAAAATCGGAAAAACCAGCTTGACCGCCAGCTTGGAAGCCCGTTCTTCGGCTCGCTGACGCGCCATCGTCCGCAGATACTCGGCATGTCCCCGAAGACTCTGCGCGATGCTGGTGCCGAAACGATCGGTCTGCACCAGCACTGCCACCAACTTCTTGAGATCTTCCACTCCGGTGCGGTCGGCCAGATTGTGCAACGCTTCGGCCCGGCGCTTTCCCGCTCGCAATTCCAGATTCATCACCGTGAACTCGCCGCAGATTTCCGGGTGCGCCGACTGCAGCTCCTTGGCCACCTGCAGCGTGGTTTGGTCGATCCCCAACCCGGACTCCACGCACACCACCATCAGATCCAGCGCATTCGGCAGCCCGCGCGCGATGGCCTGCTGCCGCCGCCGGATCGTCATCAGCAATACCTGCATGGGCGCGATGAAGCCGATCATTCCCATTGCGGCGGTGCCCAGAATCACCCGCTCCGGCGTCCCGGAAGTTCCCGCCCAGAGCAACCCGCCCGTCCCGAACAGCAGCGCCGACACCAGCCGCAATCCCTGGAAATACGAGGGCGCATTCGGATTCCGGAAACCGGCCCGAATCAGCCGGTGCTTCAATTGCGGCAAGGCCTTCGGCGATGCCGGCACTGCTGCGCCGATCCGGTTTACCAGATCCCGCCACAGGACTGCCGGCGACGCGCGCTGCCTCGCGGGAGCCGCGGCCGGAGCCAAACGATGCACGCCCCGCGCCTGCCACGCCCCGCTCCGCAAGCCTGCCCAAGCCGTTCCCGCCGCTACTGTCAGGAACAGGAGCGCCGTACAGAATTCCAACATGCTTACACCTCAAAGCTCACGATCTTTTTGATGATCAAATACCCGACAAATTGCAGGCCCAGCCCCGCCGCCAGGAGTTCATGTCCCGCCGGGTCGTCCACAAAAAACCGCGCATATCGCGGATTCACCAGGAACATCATCAGCCCCACGCCGGCGGGAATCGCCGAAAGGATCCTTCCCGACATCAGCCCCTGCGCGCTCACTGCACGGATCCTCGCCCGCAGCTTAAACCGCTCGCGCATTAAATTCGCCAGCTTGTCGAGCAATTCCGCCAGGTTGCCCCCCGTGCGCTTTTGCAGCAGCACGGCCGAAACGAAAAACTGGACGTCCATGCTCGGTACTCGCTGCGAAAGCTTGCGCAGCACAATCTCCAGGGGTTGTCCGAGGTTCTGCTCCTCGAAAGCGCGCCGCAACTCCCCCGCCAACGGGTCGCTGAATTCCCGATGCGCCATCTCCACCGCCACCGAGAAGGCATGGCCGGCGCGCATGGACCGCGAAATAAACTCCAGGCAGTCGGGAAACTGCTCCTCGAAGCTGTTGACCCTCGCCCGTGCCTTGCGCCGCACATACCACAAGGGAATCAGCCCCGCCGCCACGCCCGCCGCCAGCGCCGCCAGCGGTTGTGTGTTTCCCGTGCCGGCCGTAACCGCCAGAAAACCTGCCAGAAACAGCACAATCGAGCGATGCAGCAGCCCCGCCGGCCCCCATTTGAGCGCCGCCGATTCTAGCAGATGTGCCGCCGATTCGCGGAGTTGGAATCGCTCCAATAGCCGGCCCGTCAGCCGTCCCCGGACTTCGCCGGCCACCTCGATCAGCCGTGGCCGGCCCCGCCTGGGATCCCCTTTTTGCGTCGCCGGAACAGTCAGACGCCGCACCGCTAAACGTGTGTCCCGCCGCTCCAGCCGCGCCCAGAGCAGCGAATACGTCAAGATCGCGGTGGCCATCGCCACCAGGAATAATCCACTCATTACGACCCTCCCACGTCCACCACTTCGTCGAAGATCTCCGTCGGCAGGCGCACCCCGGCAGCCAGCAGCTTTTCATTGAATTTGGGCAGAATCCCCGTGGCGCAAAAGCTGCCCAGAACCTTGCCCTCCGCCGACAAGCCGCGCTTTTCGAAAGTGAAGATGTCCTGCAGCGTCACGATGTCGCCCTCCATCCCGGTCACCTCGGTGATATTAGTGACCCGCCGCGACCCGTCGCTCAAGCGCGAGCACTGCACCAGAATCTGGACCGCCGACGCGATCTGCTGCCGGATGGCCGCCAGATGGATATTGCTGTTGGCCAGCGTCACCATCACCTCCAACCGGGAAATGGCGTCGCGCGGCGTATTGGCGTGGACGGTGGTGAGCGAGCCGTCGTGGCCCGTATTCATCGCCTGCAGCATGTCCAGCGCCTCTTCCCCGCGCACCTCTCCGACGATGATCCGGTCCGGCCGCATACGCAGGCTGTTGATCAGCAGTTGCCGCTGCCGCACCGCGCCGTGGCCTTCCAGATTGTCCGGCCGCGTTTCCAGGCGCACCACGTGCGGCTGCTTCAACTGCAGTTCGGCCGCGTCTTCGATGGTCAGGATGCGTTCCTTCGGCGAGATAAACCACGAAAGCGCATTCAGCAGCGTCGTCTTACCGGCGCCCGTACCCCCGGAAACAATCACATTCAGCTTGGCCCGGACCGCCGCCTCCAGCAGCCGCATCATCCCCGCCGTCATCGCCTTCTTCGCCACCAGATCGTTAGGCATCAGTTTGTCGGTGCCAAAACGGCGGATCGAGAGCAGCGACCCGTCCACGGCCAGCGGCTGAATGATGGCATTCACGCGCGAGCCGTCGCTCAAGCGCGCGTCCACCATTGGGTTGGATTCGTCCACGCGCCGCCCTACCTGCGAGACGATCTTGTCGATGATCCGCAGCAAGTGTCCCTCATCGTGGAAACGCACATTGGTCAACTCCAGAATGCCCTTGCGTTCCACGTACACCTGCTTGTGTCCGTTCACCAGGATGTCCGAGATGGTCGCGTCCTCCAGCAGCGGCTCCAGCGGACCCAGCCCGAACACCTCGTGCAATACCTCGTGGCTGATGCGCTGCTTCTCGGCCGCCGTCAGCAGATTCGGCTCCTCCTCCACCATCGCCAGCACTGCCTGCCGCACTTCGGCGCGAATATGATCGTTGTCGATGCCTGATAGGGCTTCCAGGTTGATCCGCTCCAGCAATTTGTGGTGCAGGGCAAACTTCAACTCCTGGTACTCCGGATTCACCGCCGCCGGACTCGCCGCATTGTGCAGCAGCCGCTGCTCCCAACTCGACTCATTGACCGTCCCTGCAATCTCCGCAATCATTTGCCCTCCTGCTCCCTTGAAAAGTATTCGACCTTCTTGACCGAGCCGCGGATCACGATCATCTGGTCGGGTTCGACGGCTGCAGGCACCGGGACCGGCGGCGCCGCGACTGTTGCTGCCCGATGACCCGCTGCTACCCGAACCACCGGCTTGGGACCCGCCGCTGGGGCCGCCGATGGGCCCGCCGCCTGCAACGCAGTCGCGCCATACAATTCGTGCAGCCTTCTGCCGGTCGTTGCCACCACCGTCCGGTCGGTCGAATTGCGCAGCACCAGTTGGATGTGGCCCTCATTGTTTGCCAGAGCGAGAGACTCGGCCTCCCGCGGACTAACCAGCAGCGTCACTACCGGAGCCACAATCGCCTGACTCTTGGCATCGGTCTGCTTGGCATCGGTCTGGATGGTCTGCCCCGCCGATAAGACCGCGATGTTCTGTAGCACGGTCTGCGTCTCGGTATCCGTGCCGTTCGGCGGCCGGCCGGTCATCAGCACGTCCACCCGCATGCCGGGCAATACGAATCCGGCC
>DASZMZ010000079.1:0-5630 GCA_035551455.1 Candidatus Sulfopaludibacter sp. | reverse complement strand
GCGGCATGATGCTGGAACTTTGGACGTAGCCTTCGGAGAGGCGGATGTAGCCGAATTCGCGCGTGGACCAGAGCAGTAGATCCTGCGTGGATTTGCCGAGGTTCACGAGCAGCACGGCGAGGGCGGAGGCCGCGGCGGTGGCATAGTCGATGGCCGCGATGGCGCCGTACGAATTCTCGGCGAGGCTTTCGAAACCGAGTAACTCGGCCACATAGTCGCGATCGATGCGAAAGCCCGTAGTGGTGATTGCGCAGGCGCCCATGGGACTCAGATTGACGCAGGCGAAGGCTTCCATGAAGCGCTTCAAATCGCGGCAGAAGCACTCCGCGATGGCCATCAGGTAATGCGCCAGCGTGGTGGGCTGCGCGGGCTGGGTGTGCGTGTGCGCCGGCATCACGGTTTCCAAATGGCGTTCAGCCAGACCGAGCAGCGTCTCGCAGGCGTTGGCGAGGGCCTCGACGACGCGCAGAATTTCGACGCGCAGACCCATGCGGAACAGGGTGATGGCGATGTCGTTGCGGCTGCGGGCCACATGGATGCGTGCGCCCGCTTCGCCCATCTCGTGTTCGACGTAGAAGAACAGGTCTTCCCAGCGACCGTCGTAGACGGCCTGCGAAATCTTTGGCCTGTCCAGCGCGGCAATCGACGCCATGGCGGCATCGGCGTCGGTCTGCGCCAGAATTCCCTGGCGCGCCAGCATGCGGGTGTGCGCGGCGTGGATGCGGATCAGAAAATCGAGGAAGTACTTCTGGGCGTCCTCGAAATTGTGCGCGAGCACCGTCTCGCGATATACCGGTGCGGGAAACTCTTCGTCGGCCATTCCGCTACCAGTCGAACCGGATGCCGAGTTGAATGATGCGCGCTTCGAGCACGGTGGAAAGCGGCGCGAACGTAGCGGGAATGGCCGCTACGCCGAGCGCGGTGGTGGTGACGGCCGTATTCAGGGAGGTGATGTTTTTGTGATTGAAGACGTTGTTCGCCTCCGCGATGATCTTGGGGCTGAAGCGTTCGTGGATGGTGAAGAGCGTGCGGGTGTAGCGCGCATCCACCTGATAGACATTGGGTCCGCGCACCGAGTCACGGCCGATGTAGAGCGGCCTCTGGCCGGTTGTGGTGCTGTCGCCATTCAGCGGAGAGGGAGAGTTGGCCGTGATATTCTGCTGGTCGCCGGACGAGATGTTGCCGAGCAGGGCGATCTGGTTGCCATTCAAAATGTGCTTCAATACGGAGCTTTGGACTTTGAAAACCGGCATCATCACGGTACTGAAAGTGAGGGCGCTAGGCCGGTTCACCAGGCTGTTGCCGCGATCTCGCAGGCGGCTGGTGGGGTCTTCAATCAGGGCGTTCTGTTCAAAGCTATTGGCATCGGGCGCGTCGCTGATGCTGTGCGACCACGTGTAGGACGCGTCAATCAGGTAGTTCTGGCCCATGCGATGGGTCCAGTGGACGATCATGGCGTTGTAATCGGAAATGGCGCCGACGTCCTGAAGCGTGATGGCATTGAACTGCGGGAAGAGGCGCGTGTTGGCGTTGACGGCCGAGGAAAACACGGGGCGTCCGTCAGCCAGGAAACTGACCGGGTTGATCAGGTTCATGTTGCGGAGGAAGCCCATTTCGCGGGCCGCCGTGTGCACGTAGCCGAGCGTGAGCGCATCGCCCTGCGAGAGTTGACGGGTGATCTGGAGGCTCGAATTCACGGTGTACGCGTTGCGGAAATTCGGCGTGGTGGCGATGATGCTGGGGGTTCCGGGCGTGGCGCCGGGGACGAACGGGAGAATGTTGGGAAAGGCCGGAGCGCCCACGGCGGTGGGCGTCAGGGATGCCGTGAAGGAGCGCGTGGAGCCATCGGTATTCAGCGCGTTGTACCAGAGATTGGTGGGCGGGGCTTCGAAGAAGATGCCGGTGCTGGCGCGCACGACGGTCTTGGAATCCAGACTCCAGGCAAAGCCCAGACGGGGCGCGAAGTTCTTATTGGGCGTGCGGAAGGTGCGCGTGTAGATGAACGGCGCGTTGGCTTCGCCATCCGGCGCGTGGAACAGATCGTAGCGGACGCCGTAGATCAGCAGGAAACTCGGGCGGATCTGCCAGCTATCCTGCGCGTAGAAATCCACGAAGTTGGATTTATAGGCGACGCCGGGCACGCCGAGCACGGTGGCGTAGGACGTGTACATGAAAGGATTGGCGCCGCTCTTCGCCGCGAGGTAATTGGCGATGCTGGAGAACGTGTAGCGATTGGTCACGGGGCCAACCTGGTTGTCGTTATTTTCCTGCCAGCCGGCGCCGAACTTCAGGGTATGGGCTCCGCGAATGACGGTGAGTCCATCGCTGATGCTCGGGATTTTCTCGGCGAACTTATCGCCGTTGAAACCGGCGCCGTAGCCGTTGAAGGTGGCGACGCCCGTCACGACGACGGTGGGTCCGGGACCATCGCCGGGGCTGGCCACGTGGGCCTCATTGCGGTAGGGCCAGGAGGCGCGCAATTCATTCAAGACCGTGGGCGAGAAACTGGAGAGCAACTGGAGGCCGGCGATGTGCGCGCGGTCGTGGAAGTCTTCGGCGACATCCAGCGAATTCGTCCCGCCGACGGCGGTGTTGTAGGGGTACTCGTTGCGGAAGTAGTTGTAGCGGACGAAGAACTGGTGCTTCTCATTGATGACGTAGTCGGCGCGCACGTTCAGAAATTGCGCATGCTGCACGGCGGGCGCGGTATCGAGGAGGCTGGGCGAGAGTCCCAATTGCGCGGCGGAAGCCGGATTGATGGTGTTGGGCGAGGGCAGGCCGCGCAACAGGTGTTCATAGCCGGCGAAGAAGAAGAGCTTGTCTTTGACGATGGCGCCGCTGAAGTTGGCGGCGTAGTCGTGGAGATCGATACTGGTGGCGTCCTTATTGGAGGCAAGCAGGATGGTGCGGGCGGCGGCGTCGGTGGGGCGGCCGATGAAGCTGAACTCGCCGTGCGTCTGGTTGGCTCCCGAGTTGGTAATCACGTTGAAGATATTTCCGGCCGTGCCGCCGAATTCCGGAGCGAAGCTGTTGGAGACGGTCTGCACTTCGCGCACGTAGATATCGGAGATGGGGAAGAGACGCAGGCCGTAACGATCGCTTTCCGTGTTGACCATGCCGTCCATCTGGTAGTTGATGCGGTCGAGCAGGCCGTTGGTATTGATGGTGCGGGGGATACCGAGTTCGGGATTCGGGTGGCCGCTGACGCCGGGTTGAAAGATGATGAAGTTGTAGGGGTTGCGCGAGGTGAGCGGAAGGTTATCGACCTCAACGTGATCAATCGTACGTCCGGTGTTCACGCGCGACGGTTCGACGACCGAAGCGCTGCCGGTGACTTCGACCGTTGTGCTGACGGAGCCCACTTTGAGAGTCACTTCCAGAACGGCTTCGGCGCCGGCATCGAGCGTGACACCGGTGTGGCGCTGCGTCTCGAAGCCCTCGCGCTGCACGGTGACGGTGTATCCGCCGAGGGGCAGGTTGGGGAAGACGAAGTAGCCTTCGTCATTGCTCATGAGGGAGCGGGTGAAGTCCGTGCCTGTATTGACCACGGTGACGTTGGCCTTGGGCACCGCGGCGGAGGCCGGATCGGTAACTCGGCCGCGAATGCTGCCATTGATGGCCTGGGTTTGGGCGAAGGCAGAAGAGAAAATGCCGCACAGCAGCGCGGCCGGCAAGATCATTCGAAACATGAGCAAAACCCCCTTAAGTGGTTGCTACTTTATCACAAGAGTTGACGTTTCGGCGTTGATTTCGGGAGTATGGCATGATGTGAAGTGTCGCCCGAAGTACAACGCGAACTCGACGAATTGGTGCCGCGTATTTATCGCGAACTGCACTTGCTGGCATCCAGCTATCTGCGCCGCGAACGGGCGGGGCACACACTGCAGCCCACGGCGCTGGTGAACGAAGTCTATCTGCGGCTGGCGGCCTCTTCGCCGCACTTCCAGGATCGGAAGCATTTCTACGGGGTGGCTGCGCGCCTGATGCGGCAGGTTCTGGTGGACCATGCGCGGAAGCATCTGAGCGACAAGCGCGGCGCCGGGGTGGTGAATCTTTCGCTGGACGAGGCCTTGTGCTACTCGGACTCGCATGCCGCGGAATTCACGGCGCTGGATCAGGCTCTGGATAAACTGGCCGCGGTGGATGAGCGGAAGGCCCGGGCGGTGGAGCTGCGATTTTTTACCGGACTGACGATTGAGGAGACGGCCGAGGTGATGGGCGCCTCGGTGGCCTCGGTATCGCGGGACATGCGCTTCGCTCTGGCGTTTCTTTCGCGCCAGTTGGCGGAGTAAGCGAAGGTTTGCAGCCGGAGCGCCTGCCCTACTTTGGCTGGCGGGGGAGGCTGATCAGGTTCGCCAGGAGCTGATAGGCTCCTTCGGTGCCGGCAGGGAGTTGGCGCCAGAGGCCGAGGCCGAGGTAGAGCCAGCGGCCCTTACCGGTGCGGGCTTCGACGAGAGAGCCGAGTTTTTCGCCGGGATTGTCTTTGAAGGAATCGGTCATCTCCACCAGGTCGGTATACTTCTTGTCCTTCTCGCCGAGGAAGTAGAGGCCGCGCTCCTGGACCCAGCCTTCCCAGGTCTTCGGACCGATTTTATTCGGGAAGTTGAAGACGGGGTGAGTGGGGACGAGCACCTTGACGGGCACGGTTTCATCGCAGACGCGATTGCTGCTGACCTTAGCGGGGAAGGGACCGTATTCGGACTGATTGAATTCCATCTTGTTGTACTGGACGATGACGGTGCCGCCACGCTCGGCGTAATCCAGCAGGCGGCGATTATAGGCGCGCAGATCGGCGCGGCGCTCGTAGGCGCGAACGCCGGTGACGATGACGTCGTGCTTGGAGAGGTCGCCCCACGCCATCTCATCGGCGTCGATGAAGGAGACCTTGGCGCCTAACTGCTGAATGGCCTCGGGCACCTGATCGCCGACTCCGACGATGTAGCCGACGTTGAGGTTGGACGTCATTTTCACGTCGACGACCTTCAAGGTTGCCTCGGCGGGTTTGATGACCTGGCGGCGCTGAATGTGCGGGTATTCGATTTCCTGATAGCCGTCGGCGAACTGCTCACTGCCGGTGGCAGACGACGTGACCACGGCTTTCAACTTATATTCGCCGAGCTTGACTCCGGCCGGCGCCGAGACCTGGAAACGGGCGGAGAGCGCCTCGTCCTCATGATCGAAACTCAGTTTCGCGGTGGCAGGGGTGGCCTTCCAGCCCGCGGGCAGTTCCAGAGTCACGGTAGCCTGCGACGCGCTCTTGGCGCCGTTCGTCACGGTGACGTGGATCTCGCGGTCGGCCGGGCGCGCCACACCGGAAGCGGGAATGACGGCAAGCGGCGGCGTCACGCGGACAGAGAACGCGGGCACCACGTTCAGCTCCATGCGCTTATCGCCATAGTAGACGTCTTTCACGTAGCGGAACTGGACCGGCACTTCGCGCGTGACGTCGGCGCTGCCGGCCTTCACGTGGAAGGTGATGCGAAACGGAGTGGGCGCGAAGGGGAGGCCGAAGGGGACGCTGCGGTCGAAAATCTGGATGGCCTCATTTTCCGGATGCTTCCAGTAGTTGTCGTGGAAGTAGGGCGTGGTGGCTTTGGCGTCCTTGGGAATGTGGGTGTCGATGGCGCAGG
>DASZMZ010000078.1:0-4620 GCA_035551455.1 Candidatus Sulfopaludibacter sp. | reverse complement strand
TCATTCCGGTCTCCTCCTACTTGCCGTCCACAGTCGTGGCTTCCATCAACTCCACGCGCGTCCCGTCGGGATCGTACAGGTTGATCCGCCGCTTCCCGTTGGCCTCGATCTGAATCTGAAGCGGCTTGCCGCCGGGCGGTGAATACAGCCCCCGATCGGCCCGCTTCTTCAATTCCGCCAGAGCTTTTTCCGCATCCGGCACGGTGAGTGAAACGTGATTCTCGCCGCCGCGTGCGCCGGGCGCGGGCAGTTGCCTGTACAGCATCAACTCCAGGTAATCCTGGCCCTCAGCCGGTCGCAAATCGACCCAACTCAGCGTCCCCGGCGAACTGTCTCCGCGCCGGAATTCCCCAAACCCGAGGACCCCGCCGTAGAATTTCAGGGACGCGTCGAGATCGCCGCAGAGCACGCCCACATGCAGAATATGATCGGCGATGCGGGTGGCCGGCAGAAACTTGCCCTTTTCCCGCGCGGTCCAGCTATCCGGCTGGTACTCGACAATCTCTACCAGGTGACCGTCGGGATCCTTCACGTTGAAATTCTTGTTGCCGGTCTGTCCCTTCGGTACCTTCTCGGCGCTGCCCTGAATGGGCGCACCTTTAGCCTTGAGATACGCGAGCATCCGGTCGGCATCGTCCGTGTAAAAGGAAATGTGATTGAGTTGGCCCTCTCCGCGCGTGGCGTCGGTGAAGATTTCCAGATACTGGAAGTCGTTCACCTTCACGAAGGCGATGCGCGTAGTGCCATCCTTGGCGGGCAGGGTAAAGGGCTCGGCGAAGCCCAGAAAGTCCTCGTAAAAGTGGCGCGCTTTGGCCAGATCCTGGACGAAGACCGCCATGTGGGCCACGCCCAGGACTTTGGGACGCGAAGGGACATCCTGGCCCGCTGCCGCCGAAACGGCCAGGAGGCAGGCCAGGATTTTCGTCATAAACGCCCCTTCGCGATTGCTTACTGCTGTGCCAGCCGGAGCTCGTCCTCGATCTCGTAAATCTTATCTTCGAGCACGCGCGTGACTCCGCCGGCAGTCTTGGCGTCGTCCAGCTTCTTCTTCGCCGTCATTAAACGCTTCTGCAGACCCATCACTTTCGGATTGGGTTTGGCAGCAGCCGCCGGCGGCTCGGGAGCTTTGGCCGCGCTCTTCGCGGGAGGCGCTCCCTTCTTCTTGGCCTTGTGGGCCACGGCTTTATAGCGGAAGGAAGTCACCGGGGCGGGAGGCTTGAGCGTGCTCCCGAAATCGGCGCGATACTCTTCTGCCAGCCGCACCGCCTCGATCAGCAGGTCGCGATAGCGCGTCTCAATTGCCTGTTTGGCCTGCACGCGCAAGTCGGCTCCCTGCTGCTTCCAACGTTGGTACTCGGAGATTACGTCAGCCATCTTATTTCTTCGGGACGGAGATGGTGATGTTGCGATACCGCATGCCGCCGTCATGGTCGCCCTGCAGCAGGAACGGGCCGGGCTCGCCTTCATGACTATCCAGAGCGCCGCCGGTGATTCCGGGAACTTCGATGTTGTCCTGGATCTTGGTGCCGTTGCGGACGACGGTCAGCGTCCGACCCACGAGCGTGATGTCGAACGTCTGCCACTCTCCGGCTCCCAGCGGCAGGTCGCCCTTCGGAGCGACGAAGCCGTAAAGCGCGCCCATTTCATGAGTGGGGTTGGTGCCGCCTTCGGTGCCCACCTGCACTTCGTCGCGGCCGCGCAGATAGATTCCGCTGTTGCAGAGCTGCGGCTTGCCGTCGGGCGCCGTGTTGGGGCAGTTCACTTCGATGTGGAGCTTGAAGTCTTCAAACGTCGGAGTCGTGCGGATGTTGGAGCCGCGAAGTTCGTTGACCAGTTCGCCGTCCTTAGCCACCCAGTGACTGTTGGCGGGGTTGGTGGCGGGCTCCCATCCGGTAAGATCCTTACCATTGAAGATCGGCTTGGGATCGGTCCAGGCCTTGGGCATCGGGCGCTTGAGTTCCGGCGCGCGGACGGCTTCGAGCTTGGTGTTGGTGTTCTCCCCCTGCTTCTGCACGCCGCTCAGCTTGTCGCCTTCGGCGGTCAGGTCCCAGAGAGTTTCAGGAATCGTGCGGCCGTTGCGTTCGGCAGCCGCGGTAACGGTGATGATCAGGTGTCCGGCATCCACTTTCGCGCCTGCGATGGGACGCACCGCGCCGCCCTGCGGCTGGATCCGGCCATCCAGCTTGCCGTCCTTCTCAATGAGTTCCATCCATTGGGGCCAGGTGCGGGTACCGTTGGTAACCGTGAAATCCCAACGGCCCAGAAATGGCTTACTGGAGCTTTGGGCGAATGCCGGGACAGAGAGAGCGCCGGCGATCAGAAAAATGACGAGTCTTTTCATGCAAGACCAGTGTATCCGAATTACAGGCCCGGTTTTTGAAGCAGCTTGGCGTACGTGGAATCCAACTGCCTGGCGATCTGCTCCATCACCTGCAGCCCGGCGCTGCTCCCGAGGATTTGATGTTTGATGGCGCGGAGTTCCTCGTCCGTCACCTTGTCGGGACCATTATCCAGGATGCGCAGCATGCCTACTCCGGTCTGCACACTGCCGATCTGCTCTTCCTGCAAGCGCTCGAACAGTTCCTGCAGTTTGTACGCCCCGGCGAATCGCTTCACGTCGCCATAATCCATGTACACCAGGGCGCCCACCGTCGAAGCCGTGCTCCAACTGGTCGAACTCAGGCTGGGACCGGAGAAGCCCAGGCCCACCTGCAACTCCGACAAGTGCTTGTGCGCCAGCAACTGATCCACGATCTCGATTCCGTGCGTCCGCTCCTGCTGGTGCTTGGCGAAATCGGCCAGGTGATTGTCGAGTTCCGCCTTGTTGTCGCGAATCTCCGAAAGAATGTTCTCGCGAGCTTCCTCCGCCAGGTGCCGGTGATGGTACGCCTCCACGGACTGCTCCAGTCCCAGCGCAATCAGGATGCCCACCGTCACCGTGGCCAGGTGCACCAGGAATTCCCGCCACGTCACGATGGGATGGTGTGGAGCATGTACTTCCATAGCGAAATCCCTCTACGCTTGGGCAGCTTCTTCGACGCTGGGAAAAAATGGGAAGACCTGGTCCAGCAGACTCACATGGAACGTGTGAAAGATGTGGCCTGTAGCGCCCGCCATCCGCATTTCGCCGCCCGCCCCCATGATCTTGTTGTAACTGGAAATGAAGTGGCCTACTCCCGTGCTGTCCAGCACCGTGATGCCGGACAAGTCGAAAATGAAGACCCGCGTGCCCTCACGGAGCTGTGATTCCACCAGTTCCACGATCCGTTCGCCATCTCCGCCGATCATGAGCTTCCCGGCCAGCGTGATGCCGAGCTTACCCGGCGCAACTTCCCTGTGCGTGATCTCCATCCAGCGTACAGTGTACCGTCTAGCTCTTTCACATGCCAGCAGCACGCCCTCAATCAAATCCGGCAGCCCTGCCAAGTCCTCCGCGTCTTCCGTGTCCTCAGTGTCCGTGGTGAAATCCATTTCACGTTTCGCCTCCGCGTCTTCCTCGGCGTCTCGGCGTCTCGGCGGTGAAAATCCATTTCACGTTTTGCCTCCGCGTCTTCCTCCGCGCCTCCGTGCCTTCGCGGTGAATCCCCCCTCTCGAACCCCCCCGCTACGCTATCATGTCGGTAATGCCGCGAACTTTGGCGTTGCTACTCGCCCTCACAGCCCCCCTTCTGGCGATCGATGCCGATCGCGATTTCACCGGTCACTGGCTGTTGGACGCCCGCGCCAGCAATACCCGCGCCCTCGACATCCAGCCGGTGCGGGACCTCACCGTCACTCAGCAGGACGTCGTCATCCTCTGCTCCACTCCCTCCGACGGTCCCAAACCCACCGAGTGGTTTTATTCCCTCACCGGCGCCGATGCCCGCTACAAAATCGGCGACGAGTCACACAACAGCGTGGCCAAGTGGGAAGGCGCGGCGCTGTTGATCAATACTCTGGTCACGGGTTCTCAGCACTACACGCTAATGGATCGGTGGCGCCTCTCGCGCGACCATGCGACCCTCACCATCATTCGCCAGGTCGTGCGCCGGACCGGTCAGGTGGAGGCCACCCTGGTCTATCGCAAGGAAGCCGCCCCCGCCCCGCCGCCTCCCGTCACCACGACGACCGTCGAAGTCGAGGAGCCCGTGAAAACTGAGCCCCCGAAACTCGAACCACTCCGCCGTGAGCGGCCGCCGGAGCCGCCCCGCCCCGAGCCCGAACTGGTGGCCGACCTGGTGATTCCCGCCGGCACGCGCATCCCTCTTTCGCTGCGCAATACCGTCGACACCAAGCACTCCCACGAAGGCGATCATATCTACCTGCTAGTGGCCATGCCGGTAGCCGCCAGGGACCACATCGTCATCCCTCAGGGCAGCTTCGTGAACGGCACCCTGACGGTCTCAAAGCCGGCCGGCAAGGTGAAAGGGAAGGGCGAGCTGTTCATCCGCTTCGATACGCTGGTGCTTCCTAACGGCGTCACCCGCGATTTCCACTCGCGCCTCGGCTCGGCCGATGCCAACGCCCGCGGCGACGTGGATTCCGAAGGCAAAGTCACCGGCCAGCGCGACTCTCACGGCGACGGACGCACCGTAGCTACCGGCGCCGGCGTCGGCACAGCCGTGGGCGGAATCGCAGGCG
>DASZMZ010000077.1:0-13453 GCA_035551455.1 Candidatus Sulfopaludibacter sp. | reverse complement strand
CGTAGACCAGGAACCATACAGGTAACTGATGCTGTAGCTCGCGTCTGGCACTATCGTGCCTGCCTGCGCCTGCAGTGCGAAGCTTCCAACCGCCAGGGCTATCCATCCCACTCTTGTTACAACCGTTTGAAATCGCATCTTTTTCCCCTCACGCCATAAGGGCGCGCTCCGCGCTCCAACGCCGCCACGAAATGTTAAGATCGTTCGACCGCATATTGAGTTAACCAGAGATGAGCCCCCCAGGTTTCGAGAGCGTCACGTTCTGGCTGAGCCAGTGGCATCAAGGCACGGTTGGCGCCCTCGACGAGTTAACCCGTCTTGTCTATCAGGATTTGCGACGGCTGGCCGCTCATTATCTTCGAGACGAACACAGTGCCCCTACTTTCCAGGCCACGGCCTTGGTCCACGAACTTTATTTGCGGATTTCTTCGGTGCAGGGCGTAGAATGGCAGAGCCGCAGCCAGTTTATTTCCGTGGCTGCCCAAATTATGCGGCGCATCCTGATCGATCACGCCCGCAAGCGCCAGACGATGAAGCGCGATCCCGCAGGCGGCGTGCCGTTTGACGAAGCGATTGCTCCTCCGCCGTTCGACGTACTGGTGGTTGATCAGGTATTGCAACGGATGACGTCCTCATTTCCGCGACACGCTCAGATCGTCGAGTTGCGCTTCTTTGGCGGACTCGACTCGCCGGAGATTGCTGAAGCACTCGGCATCTCGCTGCGAACCGTCGAGCGCGATTGGCGTTTCGCAAAAGCCTGGTTACAGAATGAAATCTCAGCCTGACGGGCCGCTGCCCGATCCCGTGCGACTGGAACGCCTGTTCCACGCCGCAGCCAATCTGCCCGAGTCCGAACAAGCGGATTTTCTAGCGCGGGAGTGCGCGCCGGACGGTCTTGAATACCAGGCGGTGCTTGGCCTGCTGGCAGCGGAACGCTCGTCGCACTCGGTATGGAACGCCGGTGCGTTCGAGTTAGAGGCGCGCCAGACCGCGGGCCATTCCGGCCAGGCCCGCGAGGGACAGTTCTTCGGGCCGTATCGGATTCTGCGGCACATCTCCACGGGCGGCATGGGCTTCGTCTACGAGGCGGTGCGCGCCGACGATCAGTACCAGAAGAAGGTCGCGATCAAGATCGCCCAGCGCGGCGTTGACGAGAATGCCGCCATCATTGAGCGGTTTCGCGCCGAGCGCCAGATTCTGGCGCGGCTGGAGCATCCGAACATCGCCCCGTTGCTGGAGGGTGGAACTACCAGCGACGGAGTGCCGTATCTGGTGATGGAGTACGTGGATGGCGTTCCGTTAAACCAGTACGCCGCACAATGCGTACTGACGCTTCGTGACAAGCTGAAGCTTTTTCTTTCGATTTGCGATGCGGTGCAATACGCGCATCGCAGCCTGGTGGTGCATCGCGATCTCAAGCCGTCGAATATCCTGGTCACGGCCGGCGGCGTTCCCAAGCTGTTGGATTTCGGAATTGCCAAGGTATTGAACGCGGAAGGCGCAGCGTTGACCGCGACAGTGGGCGCGATGACGCTGGAGTATTCCAGCCCGGAACAGGTTCTCGGCGCGCCCATTACCGCCTCCACCGACATCTATTCCCTGGGTGTGCTGTTATTCGAGCTGTTGAGCGGCAGGCGACCTTACCGGAACGTGACCAGCGCCCTCGAACTGACCCAGGCGATCTGCACAACCGCGCCGGAACCGCTCGGCTCCAGGAAAGCGCCGGGATTCGACCCCGATCTGGAGAAGATCGTGCAAATGGCGCTGCGCAAGGAGCCCGACAGGCGCTACCCTTCCGTGGGCCAATTTGCGGACGATATTCGCCGCTACATGGCCGGATATCCCATCTCCGCCCGAACCGATACTCGCGGGTATCGCACGTCCAGGTTCATCGCAAGAAACAAATCGATCGTGACGGTGGGGACACTCGGTGTGCTGGCGCTGCTCGCCGGTATAGCGACAACTGGTTGGGAGGCCCGTATCGCCGATCGCCGGTTCAACGGTCTGAGGAAGTTGGCGAACTCGTACCTGTTCGAGTTCCACGACGCGATTAAGGACCTTCCCGGTTCTACGCCCGCACGCCAATTGGTAGCGAAGCGCGCGCTGGAGTATCTCGACGGTCTGGCGAAAGAGAGTGGCCGGGACAAGACCCTGGAACTGGAGTTGGCGACCGCCTATGAAAAGGTCGGCATGGTTCAGGGCGCTCCCAACTATCCTAGTCTTGGCGATCGGGCAGGCGCACTCTCCAGCTACCGCAAGGCGCAGGCGATCCGGGAACGTCTTTCCGCGGGCGCACCGGCCGACTCGCGGGCCGCCATTGGCTTGGCGCAGAATTACGTTTTCACGGCGCTTCTCATTCAACACATGGGGGACCTGAAGGGCGCCGCCGATGCCAGCCGCAAAGCCATGCGCCTGATGGAGCAATTCTCGGCCGCGCATCCGGCGGACTCCGAGGTTCGCGAGATGCTGGCAAAGGCTTACGACGATCTGGCCAATGTTCTCGGCAATGTCGATTCGCCGAACCTCGGTGACTCCAGAGGAGCGGTCGATCTATATCGGAAAGCGCTGCAGATCCGCACGACGCTGGTTACAGCGGATCCGTCGAGCAGGGAAAAGCGATACTGGCTGGCGACATCATACGGATTCGTCGCCGCGGCGAACCAGGCTCTGAAGGATGACCCCGGCTGCGCCGAGGCTTTTCGCCAAGGCGCTGCAATTCTGGAGCAATTGATGCGCGAGGATCCGCTCAACGTGATGTATCGCAGAGGGGTGGCGGTCTACAGCCGTTCACTTTCGCTTACCTCGCTTCGTATGCTGAACCTGGAGGAAGCCCGCAAGTACGGTGACCGCTCCGCCGCGCTCTTCGCGGAACTCTCCAAAGCCGACCCCGACAACGCCGAAGCGCAGGAAGCCAGCGCCGACAGCATCTGGTCGCAAGGCTACGTGCTCGAGAAGAGCAAAGAACCCCTACACGCTCTGGCGCATTATGAATCAGCGGTGGCGGTTTACGGTCTGTTGACCGCTAAGCACCCGGAAAATCTGCCTGCAGGCCTACGCACTGCGCACCAACTGATTGCCGCCCTGGCCACTGAGATGGGGGACCTGGGCAAAGGGCTGAAGAACGCTCAAAACGAGCTCGACATCGACTCGCGATTGTTAAGAGTGGACACCAACAATGCAGGGGCAAGGCGCAACCAGGGCGTGGCGTATGCGCAAGTCGGAAAGGTACACGAGTTACTGGCCGCCCGGGAGGCAGCCGGCCCTCGAGCCATGGCGGAATATCGCGAGGCCCGGAACTGGTATCAGCGCAGCAGCGATCTCTGGCAGGACTTGAAGAAGAACGGAACTCTGATTCCGTCGTACGCCAAGAAGCCAGACGAAGCGGCCGCCGGCCTTGCCAGATGCGACCGCGGGTTGGCGGGTCATCTCTAGGAAGGCGTATCCTGAATTCCCTTAAGGCTGCTGCCAGCCGCCACCCAGGGCGTTGTAAAGCTGCACCAGCGAGAGCCGCTCGTTCAGCCGGGCTCGCGCCAGGTTCAATTGCGCGGCGAAGTAGTTGGTCTCACTGGTGAGCACTTCCAGGTAGCTTGTCGCGCCGCCCTGGTAGCGCATTTCCGATAACCGGGCAGCATCTTCCGCGGCGGTGGTCAGGCGCTCCTGATGTTCCCGAAAATCCCGGTATTTACCGTAGGAGGCGAGCGTGTCGGCAACCTGCCGGAAGGCTTGCTGAATCGTATTCTGATACGTCAGCAGCATTTCCTGCTCCTGCGACTCTGACAGCCTCAAGTTCGACCGCAAGCGTCCCCCGTTGAAGATCGGCTGCGCGGCGACGGCCGTAAAGCTCCATGCATTTGCCGCACCGGTGAACAGTTGCCCCAGGTGCGCACTCGCCAGCCCCCCGGCGCCGGTGAGAGGAAGGCTGGGAAAGAACTGAGCCCGGGCGACACCGATCTGGGCATTGGCTGCCATCAGTTGCGCTTCGGCCGCCCGGATATCGGGCCTCCGTTCGATGAGTTGCGAAGGCAACCCGGCGGGCACCTCGGGAGGCAGCGGTTGCCCGGTGATGGGAAGGCCGCGCGGGATGGCGTGCGGATTTTCTCCCATCAACGTGCTGATCAGGTCTTCCTGAATCGCAATCTGCCGCTGAGTATCCGGAATCGTCTCGGCGGCGGTTTCCACAAGCTGCTCGGCCTGCCGCACATCCAGCATGCCGGCCCGGCCGCCGCCTTCGAGCGTTTGCGTCAATTTCAAGGATTCCTGGCGTGATGCCAGTGTCTTCTGCGCGATGTCCAGTTCCAGATCGAGTTCGCGCAGCGCGAAGTACGCCGACGCCACGTTCGCCACCACGGTGCTCAGCACCAGTTTGCGATTCCACTCGGATGCCAGCAGCGTGTCACGGGAGGCCTCCGTAGCGTTGCGGTAAGCGCCCCAGAAATCAATATTCCACGAGAAAACGCCCTCCAACTCGGCCAAAACGAAGGTGAAGGTCGGAATCTTCTGGCCGGTTACTCCGGCCTGCGCACCCACGGTGGGGAACTGCTGGGAGCGCGTGATCCCCACCTGCGCCTGAGCCTGCAGAATGCGCGAGGCGGCGATTCGCACATCGTAATTCCGGTCCAGAGCGGTCCGGATCAGCTTTTGCAACTCCGCATCCTGGAATACCTCCGACCATTGCTCATCGCCGATCGACGTTTTGACGGCGCCCGCTTCGGCATTGCGATAGGTGGGCGGGACATCGATGGCCGGCCGCCGGTACTTCGGGCCGACGGTGCAAGCGCTCAGCGCAAGGATTGCGGCAACCGGTATGAGCGGCCTCATTCCGCACCCTCCGGTTCGGGCGCCGGGTGTGGCGACCGGGAGAAGCGGTGCGATAGTTTCTCGACCACTTCGAAGGTCACGGGAATAAAGAAGATCGCAATCAGGGATGCGGCCAGCATGCCGCCGATCACCGCGGTTCCCATGACGCGGCGCGAGACAGCTCCGGCGCCCGCCGCCACCCACAGCGGAACGCAACCGAGAATGAAGGCGAAGGCCGTCATCAGAATCGGCCGCAAGCGGATGCGCGCGCCCAGCAGCGCAGCATCCTCCAGGCTTCCTCCTTTTTCGTATTCCACCTTGGCGAACTCCACGATCAGAATCGCGTTCTTCGCCGCCAGGCCAATCAGCATCACGAGTCCGATCTGCGCGTAGACGTTGTTTTCAAAGTGGCGCAGCCACAGAGTCAGGTAGGCGCCGAACATCGCCACCGGGGTGCCCAGCAAAACGCTGAACGGCAGCGACCAGCTCTCGTAAAGCGCGGCCAGAATGAGGAACACGAATAACAGCGAGAGACCAAAGACGGCCATCGGCGGAACTCCCTGCGCGGCCCTCCATTCCTGGTACGACATACCCAGATAATCGAAGCCCATCTCACGAGGCATAGTGTTCGCGAAGGTCTGTTCCATCGCGGCCATGGCCTGTCCGGAACTATAGCCGGGCGCCGCCGCGGCATTGATCTGGGCGGTGTGGTATTCGTTATACCGCATGGTGAATTCCGCACCGCTGATCGGCCGCACATCGGTTAGCGCGCTCAGCGGAACCATATCGCCGTGATTATTCGCCACATAGAATTGCCCCATGTTCTGGGCGCGCGTACGATATTCGCCTTCCGCCTCCACATACACCTGCCATTGCCGTCCGAAGCGGTTGAAGTAGTTCACCAGATAGCCGCCCATGAAAGTCTGGAGGGTCTGATAGACGTCTCCAATATTCACGCCCTCGCGCGCTACTTTGGCGCGGTCCACGTCGACGAACTCCTGCGGGACGCCGGCCAGAAATGTGGTGGAGACACCGGTGAGTTCAGGACGCTTACGGGCCGCCGCCATGAATTTGCTCACGTTCTCTCCGAGAAACTCGTTGGTACCTCCGGAGCGGTCTTCCAACATGAACGTCACGCCGCCAGAGGTGCCGACGCCCGGAATGGCGGGCGGGGCAAAGGAGAAAGCGATTCCGTCGGGAACCTTGCCGAGCTCGCGCGTGATGTGGTTGCGGATCGCCAGATACTGTTCTTCGGGCTTGGTGCGATCATCCCACGGCTTTTCGGTGACAAAGAAAAACGCGCTGTACGTGTTCTGCACGCGGCTGAGCAGACTGAAGCCCAGCACCGAGGTGCAACCCTGCACTCCAGGCGTGTGCCGGATGATGTCTTCCACCTGCCGGGCAGCGGCTGAAGTGCGCTGCAGAGAAGAGGCGTTCGGCAGTTGCAGGCTGACGTAGACGTAGCCATAATCTTCCTCGGGCAGGAACGATGACGGCAGTTTCTGTCCCACCAGGAACGCACCCGCGGCAATGGCGGCCAGCAGAACAAGGCTCACCGCGGCCTTCCGAAGGAGCACCCGTGAGAAGCCCACGTACCGTTCGGTGGCCCAGCCGAAGCTGCGGTTGAATTTGCCGAAAAACCAGGTCAGCGGACCGTGGCTTTCCTTTCTGGGGCGCAGCAGCAGAGCGGAGAGCGCGGGACTGAGCGAGAGCGCATTGAACGCCGAGAAGATCACCGAGATCGCGATGGTGACGGCGAATTGCTGATACAGCCGCCCCGTGATTCCCGGTATGAAGATGGTGGGAACAAACACCGCCGACAGAATCAGCGCAATGGCAACCACCGGCCCGGACACCTCCTCCATGGCCTTCAGCGCGGCATGCCGCGGCGAGAGGCCCTCCTCAATGTGGCGCTCCACGGCTTCCACGACGACAATCGCGTCGTCCACCACCAGACCAATCGCCAGCACCAGCCCAAACAGCGAAAGCGTATTGACGGAAAACCCGAGCATCGGGAAGACCATGAAGGTGCCGATCAACGAAACCGGAACGGCAAGCAGGGGAATCAACGTGGCGCGCCAGTTCTGTAGGAATAGATAGACCACCAGCACAACCAGGCCCAGCGCCTCCAGCAAGGTGATCAGGATTTCGTGCATGCCCGCCGTGACAGATGCAGTGGTATCCAGGCTGACGGTATAAGACAGATCCGGCGGAAAGCGGCGACTCAACTGCGCGATGCGCGCCCGCAGCCGGTTGGCCGCATCCACCGCGTTCGACCCCGGCAGTTGGTAAAGGGCAAGAACGGCGGCGGGTTGTCCGTTATACCGTCCGTTCAGCGCATAGGTCTGCGCCCCGAGATCGACGCGCGCCACGTCTTTTAAACGCAGGTTGGATCCGTCGGGATTCGCGCGCAAAATGATTTCGCCGAACTGCGCCGGCGTGGCCAGGCGGCCCTGTGTGCGTACCGTGTACGTAAACTGCTGCCCTTGCGGCACCGGCTCGCCGCCAATCTGTCCGGCGGGGTTGACCGCATTCTGAGTCTGCAGCGCCTGCACGATCTGGGGCACGGTCACGTGTAATTTGGCGAGTTGATCCGGCTTCACCCACAGCCGCATGGCATACTGTCCGGCGCCGAAAATCTGCACCTGCGCGATGCCCGGCACGCGCGTCAGTTCGTCGACCAGATTGATATAAGCGTAGTTGGCCAGGAAGGTGTTGTCGTACGTGCCCTTGGGTGAATACAGGGCCACCAGGAGCAGCGGCGAGGAGAGCGATTTTTGAACCAGCAGCCCGGATGTGTTCACCTGCGCGGGCAACTGGGGCTGCGCCTGCGAGGTGCGCAACTGCGTGAGCACCTGGTCGATATTCGGGTCGGTAGCAACGTCGAAATTTACGATGATCTGGGTTTGGCCGCTACTGGAGTTCACCGAGTACATGTAATTCATGAAGTCCACGCCGCTGATCTGTTCTTCCAGCGGCGTGGCGACGGACTCCTCCAGCGTTTGCGCGTCGGCGCCCGGATACGTGGCGGTCACGCGGATCTCCGGCGGCACGATGCTGGGGAACTGCGCCACCGGAAGGGTGAGCGCCGCGACCAAGCCAATTACCGTCATGAGAATCGCGATCACCATCGCGACGATCGGCCGATTGATGAAGAATTTGGACATGCTACTGGTTCCCGCTCTTCTCCGGTACGGGATCCACGAGAGTCCCGTCCGTCACCTTCATGCTTCCCGCCGTGATAACGCGTTCGCCCACCTGAAGCCCGCTCTCGACAATCCACATCTCCCCAACTTTGTCGCCCGTCTGTACCGATTGAATGCGGACCCGGTTATTGGGCTCGACGATGGACACGAGGTTGCGCCCCTGCAGTTCGTTGATGGCTCGCTGCGGCACCAGCAGAGCTCCCTTGCGGAGGGCCGTCATAGCCTTGATCCGCCCAAACTGGCCGGGCCGCAGCACATTGCCGGGATTGGCGAACGCGCCCACCACGCGGATGGTGCCGGTCTGCGGATCAACCTGCCGATCGGCGAAGATCATGTGTCCTGGGTGCGGATAGACCTGGTTGTTGGATAGGGTGAGTTGCAGCGGAATGCCGCTGCCTTCGCGCAGCAGGTCGGAGCCGCTGGAATGCATTTTGCCGGCCAATTCCAGATATTCCTGCTCGCTGATGGAAAAATACGCTTTGATCGGATTCACCGAGGACACGGTTGTGAGTACGGTAGTGGTGCCCACCAGATTGCCGATCTGCACACTGGCGATTCCGGCGATGCCATCGATGAGCGAGCGGACGTGCGTGAATCCGAGATTCAACTGCGCCTGGTCCACATTGGCTTCGGCAGCCTGAATCGCGGCTTTTGCCGATTGGATTCCGGCCGTGTTCGTGCGGACGAGCGCCTCGTTTTGCGCTTGCGCCTGCACCTCCGTATCGAGTTGGCTCTGCGGAATGGCGTGTGCCTGCGCCAGCGGCGTGTCGCGCCGTACATTCATCTCGGCCAACTTCAGTTGCGCCTGCGATTGGCCCACTTGTCCCTCAGCTTCGGAAAGCTGCCCCTTCGCCTGGGCTAACTGGCCTTCCGCCTGGTTCAGCGCGGCCTGGAACGGGCGCGGGTCGATTTCGAACAGGATCTCGTCTTTGTGGACGAACGAGCCCTCGCGATAGTTCTGCTTTATCAGATACCCGCTGACGTGCGGCTGGATGTTGGCGTTGACGTATCCGTCCAAGGTCGCCACCCAGTCGCCATAAATCGGCACGTCCTGCCGGGTAACGGTGCTCACGCGCACCTGCACCGGCGGCGGCGTACCCTGGGTAGTGGAAGCCGCGGATTTTCCTCCGCACCCCGCCAGCAAGGCGGTAGAGGCAGCGGCCAGAAGCGCGGCTGCGGTGTTCCGTTTCATTTTCATTGGCTGCCCATCCGTGTACCTTCGCTCGGGCCGAGGCGGGCCTGGAGATAGAAATAGAGAACCGATTTGAATTCCTGCACCACCGGCCGCCGCTCGTCCACTGGGAGTTCGCTGTAGATCTGATTGAGAGCTTTAACGATCTGCATAGTGATGGTCGCCAGCCGCATCGCTCTGGCCTTCGATATCCGCGGCTGCTGAGCAAGAAAGAAACCCGCGAACCGCTCCAGAATATGATTGCGAATCTCGGGCAAGGTCCGCGTGCTGCGCGGAGCGTCTAGGAGGGCGAGGAATGCGGGGTGCGTATCGACGAAGCGGACCGTGACATCGATCAGACGACCGACGAACGGTTTCAGTTCGAGCCTTCCAGCCTGATCGGCGAGCGGTGCGCACATGGTATCGAACTGCTTTCCATATTCCGTTCGTAGCGCCTGCGTGATGGAAGCTTTGTTTGGAAAGAATTGATAGAGGGAGCCGATGGACGCGCCGGCGTGCTCCGCGATGGCGCTCATGGTAGCGGATTCGTACCCGGCCTCGGCAATAACCAATTCCGCCGCGTCGATGAGTTCGGCGACACGGCGTTCTCCGCGCTCCTGGCAGGGAACCCGCCTGGGCTGAGTGGAACTTGGTGATTGCATCCCTTTCTTGCATTGTATATGAGTACATGCTCATATTTGGATCTCGGCGGCCCAACGCGCGGATCTGCCGGCTGTTGGCGATTCCGGTGGTGTTTAACAGCACCGATCGTCATAATGGGGGTCAGTGCCGAACCAAATACCAACTGCTCGTTCTGCCGCCTATTATGGGGCGACTGTGGAAGAGTTCGTTTCGGCAGATCCCGCACTTATAACGGGAACACTGGTTTCTTCACAAGGCCACAATGTAGAGCTCGAACAACTGCGAGCTTGGGAAGAGGAGATCGCCGTCCTCGCATCCGCACTGAAAGGTATTGAAGGAACGATCTATCTAGAATTCGATGTGCCTCGACTGGCCAGCCGCATAGACGCGGTGCTTATAGCCGGACCCGCGATCATAGTCATCGAATTCAAAATTGGCGAAAGACACTATCGAACGGCGCATTACAACCAGGTTTGGGACTACGCGCTGGATTTGAAAAACTTTCATCTCGCCAGTCATAATGCACCGATCTTTCCGTTGCTCGTTGCGACGGAAAGCGGGCAGGGAGACGACAACTGGCACGACGAACATTTCGATCAGGTGCGGCCGCCGCGTCGGTGTACGACCGCCGGAATTGCGGCGGCCGTGAGCGAAGCACTTGCCAGATCCAGCGGATTGGCCTTGGACGCCGCTGAGTGGGTCAAGGCGCCGTATCATCCCACGCCCACCATCATTGAAGCCGCCTGTTCACTGTACTCCCGACATTCCGTTGAAGCGATTTCGCGGCATGACGCCGGCGCCACCAATCTCAGTGTTACCTCTGGCGCTGTAGAAAAGATTATCGAGAACGCGCAAAGGCATGGCCGGAAGGCAATCGTCTTTGTCACTGGTGTGCCTGGAGCAGGAAAGACCCTGGTAGGACTGAATGTGGCCACCCGCCGCCGTGAATTCGGCGAGTCCCGCGCCGTTTTCCTTTCTGGAAACGGTCCACTAGTGGCGGTGCTGCAGGAGGCGCTCGTTCGCGACGAGTCGGCTCGCGTTGCAAACCGCGTGCGCAAGGGAATCATCAGACAACCGGTGAAGGCCTTTATTCAAAATGTGCACCATTTCCGGGACGAAGGTATACGCAGGCCGGAACCTCCTTTTGATCATGTCGTGATCTTCGACGAAGCACAACGTGCTTGGAATCGGGCCAAAACGGCTGATTTCATGAAGCGACGGAAAAAGATTCCCGATTTCAACTCGTCGGAACCCGAGTTCCTGATTTCGTACTTAGACAGACATGATGACTGGGCTGTAATCATTTGCCTTGTCGGCGGCGGCCAGGAAATCTATACCGGCGAAGCTGGAATAGGGGAATGGATAGATGCTTTGCGCGTCCGATTCCCGCACTGGTTTGTTCATGTTTCGCCGAACCTCACGGAATCCGAATACGCTGTCGGCGCTTCTTTGAACGCAGTCGGCACACAGGCAATAGAATCTGACTCCAGCTTGCATCTGGCGACTTCCATGCGATCGTTTCGTTCAGAAAAGGTCTCAGCCTTCGTCAAGGCCGTACTGGATCGCGAAGTTGAATCGGCCAGAAGCTTGTTAGAAGAGATTACCGTCCGTTATCCAATCGCAATCACCCGGGACCTTCACCGCGCCAAACAATGGGTCCGTGAACGTGCGCGAGGTTCAGAAAGATACGGGCTGGTAGCATCTTCGCAGGCGCAACGCCTCAAGCCGCACGCGATCGACATTCGCGTTGACGTAGATCCCGTCCATTGGTTCCTGAATGATCGGACAGACACGCGGTCCAGCTTCTACCTGGAAGATGCCGCGACCGAGTTTCAAATTCAAGGCCTGGAGCTGGACTGGATCTGCGTCACCTGGGATGCGGATTTTCGAATGGAAGGCCTCCACTGGCGCCACCACTCTTTCCGAGGAGACGCGTGGACGACGATTCGCAACGAAGATCGAAAACGGTATCTGCTCAATGCCTATCGGGTTCTGCTCACCCGTGCGCGGCAGGGCATGGTTATCTTCGTTCCTCCCGGGGATACCGGCGATCCGACGCGCGAACCGCGATTTTACGATGAGACGTATCGCTATTTGGTCGAGCTTGGCCTCCAGACAGTGTAGAGTCGCGCATCACCTAAAGTTCTAAATAAAACAGCGATTGCAGGAATTCGTTCGCGGAGCCACGGCGTGCGTCCGCAGTCTCAGATGCGATGTGAGCGAGCCGTCCATGGTCCGTAAGTTGCTTCCCAAACGGACACAGATGAAGCTTCAGTTCGAACACCACAAGCAGCGCGTCCACGCTGGCGCCCGATCCCTCTCCATATCCGTATGCGTCTTCACGGTGGCGCTGAGCGCCCAGCAAGCACGGCAAGTTCCGCTTTCCGGCCGTGACCGGCAGTCGGGAACGGCGGAAGTCAGCCAGTCGGCGGCAACGGACCAGAGTCAAGGCGCCGTTCAGGCGCGCGGATCGGTGGCCGTGCAGGGATCTTTGAGGGGCAGCGTGGCCTCCGGCGACAACACGGGAACAGTGTTGCCGCTGCGACTGGACTATGCCCTAAAGTTGGCATTGCGACAGAATCTCGGCCCGGTCAGCGAGGCAAACGCCGTCACGCAGGCGGCAGGACAACGGCGCGTCGCGCGCAGCACGCTGCTGCCGAACGCCAACACCATCGTGAGTGAGACTGTGGAGCAGATCAACTTACGAACGTTGGGGGTAACGGAGTCGAACTTTCCGCTGGCCGTGGGTCCTTTCAATTTCTTCGACGCACGGGCGGCGCGAGTGACACAGGCGGTGTTTGACCTGGTACGGCTGGGGAACCTGCATACCGCGACGGAGAATCTGAAGGCCGCAGCGCTAGCCGCAAAGGACAGCCGGGATTTGGTGGTGCTCGCGGTAGCAGGGTCGTATCTGGAGATCATCGCCACGAGTGCGCGCATCGTGGCGGCGCAGGCGCAAGTGAATAGCTCCCAGGCAATTTATCAGCAGGCCGTGGATCGGCTGCGCGAGGGACTGAACGCGCGCATCGATACCACACGGTCGCAGGTGCAATTGCAAATCGATCAGCAGCGATTGCGCTCGCTTGTGGCGGAGCGCGACCGGCAAAAACTGCGGCTCGCGCGGTTGGTGGGACTGCCTCTCGGACAGGACTTCAGTATCGCGGACGACTATCCCTACGCGCCCCTCGCGCCCACGGCACTGGATGACGCGTTGGGACGCGCCTATCAAGGGCGGCCCGACCTGCAAGCGGCGCGGGCCGGAGTTCGGGCCGCGGAGTCGGCGTTGAAAGCGGCGCACGCCGAGCGTCTGCCGAATGTGAGCTTGACGGCGGACTTCGGCGCCACCGGATTACGGCCCACAACAGCCGCGCACGGCGTCTTCGAGGTCACGGGCAGCCTGACGGTGCCCCTCTATCAGGGCGGGCGCATCCGCGGTGAGATCGAGGAGGCGGAGGCGGCGCTGCGGCAGCGGCAGGCCGAAGTGGAAGATACGCGCGGGCGCATCGATCAGGACGTTCGACAGGCGTTCATCGATCTGAGCGAGGCGGCGGACCAGGTGAAGGTGGCGGGCAGCAATGTGGATCTGGCCGAAGACACGTTGCGGCAATCGCGCGACCGGTTTACCGACGGCGTCGCG